>JBMFHK010000005.1:40726-52432 GCA_049976865.1 Solirubrobacteraceae bacterium
CTGGGGGGCTCCGCGGCGGGGCCTCCGGGGCCGACCTTCCGGGGCCGGCCCAGCGGGGGTTCTCCAAGGCCGGCCCAGCGGAAGCGGGGTGTGCGGGGCCCGGCCCAGCGGGGCCGGCCCCCGCACACATCTAACGGCCGCTGTCACCCAGGTCCAGCACCGCCAGAAACGCCTCCTGGGGCACCTCCACGCGGCCAATTTGCTTCATCCGCTTTTTGCCTTTCTTCTGAGCCTCCAGCAGCTTGCGCTTGCGGCTGATGTCGCCTCCGTAACACTTGGCGGTCACGTCCTTGCGGTAAGCCTTGACGGTCTCCCGCGCCAAAACGCGCGAGCCGATCGCCGCCTGGATGGGCACGTCAAACTGTTGGCGCGGGATCTTCTCCTTGAGCTTCTCAGCCATCGTGCGGCCCAGCGAGTCAGCCTTTGAGCGGTGCACGAGCATCGCCAGCGCGTCGACCTGATCGCCGGCCAGCAGGATGTCGAGCTTGACCAGATCAGACTCACGCAGACCGGTGATCTCATAGTCAAACGACGCATAACCCTTGCTGCGGGATTTCAGCTGGTCGAAGAAATCAAGAACGATCTCGGCAAGCGGCAGGTCATAGGTGAGCTGAACCCGCTCAGCAGAGAGATAGTGCATGCCGGTGTGCTCCCCGCGGCGCTCCTGGCAGAGCTCCATGATCGTCCCCACGTACTCTTTGGGGGTCAGCACCTGCGCGCGTATGAACGGCTCGCGAATCTCTGCAATCTTGCTGGGATCGGGCATATCGGCGGGGCTGTGCACCTCAACGACCCGACCGTCGGTGTAAGTGACCTCGTACTCGACGCTCGGCATCGTCATCATCAGGTCAAGGTCATACTCGCGCTGCAGGCGCTCGCGCACGATGTCCATGTGCAGCAGTCCCAGAAAGCCGCAGCGGAACCCGAAGCCGAGCGCGTCGGAGGTTTCGGGCTCCCAGACCAGCGCCGCATCGTTGAGGGTCAGCTTCTCTAGCGCGTCGCGCAGATCCGGGTAGTCGTCAGAGTCGATCGGATAAAGACCGCTGAAGACCATCGGCTTGACCTCTCGATAACCCGGCAACGGGTGAGTGGCGGCGTTGCGCTCAAGCGTCAGGGTGTCTCCGACACGCAGCGCGGTGACGTCCTTCAGACCGGTGATCACGTAGCCGACCTCTCCAGGCCCGAGCGTCTGCACGGAGGTCATCTGCGGACCGAAGAAGCCGATCTCATCGATGTCGGCCCGCGTGCCGGCGACCATGGCCAGGATCGCATCCCCCTTGGTGAAGCTCCCGTCAACAACCCGGACGTACGCCACCACGCCACGGTACTGGTCAAACTCGGAGTCAAAGATCAGCGCGCGTGACGGCGCGTCCAGGACACCTGAAGGAGGTGGCACCCGGGCGATCAGCTCGTCCAGCACGTCGGTCACACCGGCACCGGTCTTGGCGCTGATCCGTCGGACCTGTTCGGCGGGCTCGCCGAGCAGGTCCGCGATCTCCCCGGCGACGCGCTCAGGTTCGGCGCCCGGCAGGTCCACCTTGTTCATGCACGGGATCAGCTCAAGTCCGGCGTCAATCGCCAGATAGGTGTTGGCGACCGTCTGGGCCTCAACACCCTGGCTGGCATCGACCACCAGCAGCGCGCCCTCGCAGGCGGCCAGCGAACGTGACACCTCGTAGGTGAAGTCGACGTGGCCGGGCGTGTCTATCAGGTGCAGCTGGTAGGTCTCACCGTCAAGCGCCGAGGTGTAAAAGACCCTGACCGCCTGCGCCTTGATGGTGATCCCGCGCTCGCGCTCCAGGTCCATCGAATCCAGCAACTGGGCGCGCATCGTGCGCGGATCGACTGAGTGGGTCAGCTCAAGGATGCGGTCGGCGAGTGTCGACTTGCCGTGGTCGATGTGGGCGATGATCGAGAAGTTGCGGATGTGTGCCTGGTCGGTCACGGCCCACAAGCTTAGGAACTGCAGGGCTCAGTGGTGTTGCCAGCTCGATACGATCGGTCCGACCGGGTGCCGAGGCGCACGCCAGGCTAGCGCGACCCACGCAACAGCTCGTCCAGGAGCGCATGCAGCCCGTCGCGGCGCTGAGCCACTGAGAAGCGCTCAAGGACACGCGCGCGGGCCTCCTCACCGGTACCGGCGCGCAGCCCTGCGCGGACACCATCGGCGACCGCCTCGGCAGTGATGTCGGCGAGGATCACGCCGGTGTCGCCAACAACCTCCGGCAGCGCTCCGGCGTCACTGACCACCGGCACACAGCGAGCCAGCATCGCCTCCGCGACCGCCACACCGAACCCCTCGTGCCGGGACGCCTGCACGTACACGCTGGCGGCCGCGTACAGGGCTAGCAGCTCATCGTCTCCCACCCAGCCGCTGACCGTCAGGTTGGGCGTGGCCGAGCGTTGCAGCTCCGCGCCGGCATCACCCACGATGCGACCGGCGATCACGAACCGCAGATCTGGCATGAGCGCCGCCGCCTGCGCAAACACGCGCAGGCCCTTGCGCTCCAGGTTGACCGCGTCAACGATCCCCACCGTGAGCACAAGCTTTGCCCCGGACGCGCCGGACGCCTCCTTTACCGTTGCACCCAGGGCCGGCTGCACATCAGGCACGCCGTGATAAACCAGCCGGATCCGCTCTCGCGGAAAGCCGATGTTGCGCTGGATCTCGCGGCGGGAGTATTCAGAGTTGGTCATCAGGATGCGCGCCCGGCGCATCGTGAAACGGCTCGCGATTGCGCGCACGCCGCCCAGCTGCAAGCCGTAGCCGAAGCTCGGATCGGCTGCGGTGTCAAAGCCGCCGACGATCAGCAGGCTCGGCCTGCCAATCAGCCAGGCGAGCGTGAAAGGCAAAAACGTGTGCCATGAGGCCCACCAGCCGACGATCACATCCGCCGCAAACACCTCACGGATCACCCTTGGGATGTTGGGGCGCCGTCCAGGTTGGTAGAGCTCAAAGACCTTGTAGCGCTCGGCCAGCAGGCGCTCGTCAAGTTCGATGAAGCTGGCGCGGCGGCTCTTGACAAACAGCAGTCGTGGCATGCCGCAGGTCAGGCAACCGCGGGGCTGCGGCGGCGTTCGCGCCGGGTGCTGCTTGCCCGAGCCTGGGCGGCGCTGGCGAGCGTCGCGCCAAGCGACAACAGCACCCAGGTCGTCGGATCCTCCAGCCAGTCCGCGTAGAACATCGTGTGCACCAGCAGCGCCACCAGGGCGGCAGCCACACCCACGCGCACAGCATCACCCTTGACCCCCCGCAGCAGCGTCGCCAACGCCGAGACCAACAACCCCAGATAGAGCAGCAGACCGACCAACCCCTGTTCGCTTGCGACCGTCACCGGGATGTTGTGCGAGTCGGACACGGCGCGCGCGCTGATCGGAAAGTAGTGCTTGTACTCAGGCGTGAAGGAGCCGGAGCCGAACCCAAACAGCGGTCGCCGGCTGAACAGGTTCAGACCCCCGGAAATGAGGTCCGCACGACCGTCGGTGGCCCCGTTGAACCCCTGGTTAAGACCGAACGTAGAAGGGTGCACCGCGACGATCAGCACACCGAGAACCAGCACCGCCAAACCCGCGAAGATGACCGGGCGAGCTCGCCATCTGAGCGCCGCGATCACCGCCAGTCCGGCGCCCAGCGCCACCACGCTTGACCGTGAAAGCGTAAAAACCATGCAGGTGAGGATCATCGCCAGTGCGATGACAGCACCCGCCTGCACCCGAGCACGGTTGTCATAGAGCAGCACGGTGGCGAGCAGCACCATCGCCAACGCCAGGTATCGCCCAAAGATGTTGGGATCGAAAAAGACGGCGTTGACCGTGAAGTACTCATGCAGCTGGTTGGCGGAGACGACCTTTGAGCTGAACAGCGGCAGCAGCTGTCTGGTCAACTCCTCCACATAGCCGACGACCGAGAACAGCAGCGCCAGTGAGACGGTGACCACCAGGCAACGGACCACCTGGGCGCGGTTCCACTCCACATCACGCAGGCGGTCGAACAGCACCGCGAAGGGGATGTAGAAGAACGCCTCGTTCTGCAGCGCCTTGGGGAACCCCGACGCGGCCGGCGAGTACAGCGCCTGCAGCGCGTAAAGCACGATCGAGGCGGCCAGCAGCCACTCAAACAGATGCAAGTGGCGCTGGGGCGTAGGCTCGCGCCGGCCCAACAGCACCGGCACCAACCACGCCAGGGCGCTGGCCGCAATGACCGCGTAGAGCGGCAGCAGCAGGTAGTTGGTCGTGCCGCTCGTGGAGACCGGCACACGGAAGGGCAGCGTCAGCACGGCCAGCGGCGCAAGCAGCCACGGCCACCGGTGCATGACCAGCGCGGCGAGACCCAGCACACCCAGCGCCAGAGCGCCACCGATCACCGCCTCAAGCGGGTGGGCGTGGACGAAATGCAGCTGCGATGAATGCCAAACGTCGTCCAGCAGAAGCACGGGGGCCAGTATCAGGGCGCCCAGCATGGCCGCCGCCTTGCGACGGTCGCTGCGGACCACGATCGTTGCCGCCGCGAGCAGCGCGGCTACCACGACGCCAAGGCGTGGCCACGGGCCTGCAAGGAAAGCGACGGTTAACACGGACACGAGGCTAGTGGTTTGTGACAAACACGTTCTTAAAGCCTGTCTCAGATGCGCGCAAGCCTGTCTCGGATGCGCGCGATCCCAGCCGCGCCGGTGGCGAAGTCAGGCGCCCAGGATCCCCAGCCGGCGTTTGAACATCATCTCGATCTCCTGCCATTCAGGCACCCGCATGTGACTGATCGCCCAGACGTAGAAGCTGCCGGCAACGGCGATAGCAAAGCCCACCGAGATGATCTGTCCGGGAATCGAGACGCCAACGACACCGTTGACCAATGACCAGACGCCGTGAGCGATGACGCCCGTCAGCACGGAGGCGACAAGGATCCGCGCGGTGATCATGGCCGTCTGGCCCAGTTCAAGCCGGCCGTTGAATCCGATCTTCAGCCGACGCATCTGCAGGGCCGCCATCACGATGTTGGCCCCGGCGGTGCCAATCACAAGGCCGGCGACCCCCAGCGGCTTGTACAGCCCGACGCTCAGCACGATGTCCACGGTCATGTTGATCATCGCCAGCTTGGTTGGTATCCAGGGGCGCTGCAGCGCAAAAAACGTCCGTGTCATCAACAGGTTCAGGCCGGCGAACGGGAGGCTGAACGCGAACCAGAAGAGCGCCTGTGAGGTCAGGTCCAGGGAAAGCAACTTGAACGCCCCGTGCATGAACACGAGCCGGACGATCGGCCTAGAGAGCGCCAGCAGCCCGGCAGCCGATGGGATCAGCAGCAGGTTGATCTGGCGCATCCCGGTGGCCACTGTGTGTCGCATGTCTTTGGCTGCACGACGTGACGCCTGGCGGCTGAGGGTCGGGAACAACACCGTGGACACAGCCACGCTGAAGATCCCCTGAGGCATCATGTAGAGCAGAAACGCGTCCTGGATGGCACGCGGGCCGTTGGAGCTGACCAGGGTGCCCATCGTCGAGTTGATCAGGGCGTCAAGGTTCACGATGCCAAGCCCGATCGTGACCGGCAGCATCAAGATGAACACTTCGCGGATACGCGGATCGTGCCAGTCGACGTAAAAGCGGATCCGGAACTCGGTGCCGCGCAGCGCCGACGTGATCAGCAGGAACTCAACGACGGTCGCAAGCGTCCAGGCAACGGCGTAGGCGTAAATGTCGTTGCGGCCGAAATCGTGCCGCAGCACGTAGGTGAGCGTGATTATCACCAGGTTCCAGACCACCGGCGCCAGCGCCGCGAGAGTGAACTGCCCGTAGGACTGCAGCACCCCGGTCACCACCCCGGCCATGCCGAGGAACAACACCACCGGGAACATCACCTGGGTCATCACGGTGGCCGCGTGCGCATCGAACTTGGAACTTCCCAACAGCGGCAGAAGCAGGCCCGCCAACGCGATCCCAAGCAGCGTGATCACACCCAGAACCAGCGTCACGATCCAGAACAGCGTTGTGGCCAGCCTGTGCGCCTCTTCCTTCTTGCCCCGCGCCAGCAGGTCGGTGAAGACCGGCACAAAAGCGGCCGACAAGGCCGCCTGCGCGAACAGATTGGACATGAGGTTCGGGATCTGGGAGGCGATTGTGAACGCGGACGCGCCCAGCCCGGTCCCGAACAGGTAGTTGGCGAGAATCTCGCGGACCAGCCCGACGACACGTGAGATAGCCGTCGCCCCGGCGAAGATCGCCGTGTTCTCAGATACGCGCCTGCTGCCGCTGTCCTCAGATGGTCCCAAGGGTCGCTATAGTACGGCCCCGCTAATGGCCAACATTCATTCCCAGAAGAAGCGTATCGAGCGCGCCCGCCGCGAACACGACGAAAACCGCCGTTACACCTCGCGCGTCAAGACTTATTTCCACCGCTTGCAGGCCGCTGTGGCGGCCGGCGATGAGGCCGCCGCGGACGAGGAGCATCGCGCCCTCGTACGCTCGGTCGATAAGGCTGTCAAGCGTGGCGCGCTGCACAAAAACAACGGCGCCCGTAAGAAGTCGCGCGCGGCCCGCCTGCGCCGCGGCACAACCGCTGAATAACCCGTACCGCCTGCGCCGCGGCACAACCGCTGAATAACCCGTACCGCCTGCGCCGCGGCGCGGCCCGGCCCTTCAGCTGCTGATCGCACGGATCACGATGACGGCTTCCGTGTCATCAGACGCCCCAGCTGAGCCGCCACCGCGCGAGGCGAGTTCCAGATCGGCAACCAGGCAGACAGCCGCCCGCAGCCGTTCACTGCCCAGGCGGCGTGCATCTGCGATCAGCCGGTCAGCGGCTGAGGGCGGCATCCGCAGGCCGCTTCTCACCTTGGACGCAGGCTCCCCGCGCTCAAGCGCGAGCGCGATCGTGTGAGCCTGTCTGACGCGAGTGCCGATCCAGTAGACCAGACCGGTCACCTTCTCTCCCGCCAGCCGTATCTGCAGAAACATCCGGATGGCTGCCGCCGCGTCACCGGTCAGCAGCGCGTCAGCCAGCGCCCACGCCCGGCGTTCCGCTGAGGCGGCGGTCATCTCGAGCACCTCATCGACGTCCACGCGGACCAGCGTGGCGGCTCCCGGTTGGGCAGTCGCCTGCAGTTCAAGCGCAAGCTTCTCAAGCTCGCGCAGCAGCCGCTGCTGACGCTCACCGACCTGCATGACCAGCTGTCGGGAGGCTTCTGCAGTCAGCTCAAGGCCCAACCCGCACGCCTGCGTGACGGCCCAGTGCGGCAGCTCCCACGGCTTGACGGCCTGTTCGGCCGCGATGTCACCGCCAGCCTTCCTGACGGCCTCGTGCAGCCGTGCGGGAGCTTTCAGGCGGCCTTCCTCACGGGCAAAGAACGCGACCGTCGTCTCAGGCGCCATAACAGCCATGGCGCTCACGAGCGGGTCCATCTCCTTGTCCTTCCAGCGCTCGACACCGTCGACGATCACAAACCGCCGCCCGATCGCGAAAGTCATTGTGTTCAGCGCGGCGGCCACGCGTTCGGGCGTTGACCGGTCCCCCTCAAACAGCTCCTGTCCCTGGGCGCCACTGACACTCTGGGCAAGTTCGCGCAGGCGGGCGCGTCGTTGCGCGATGCGCCCGTGATCATCACCGTGGATGAGATACGCCGGTTTGAGCGCTGGCGCCACCCTATGCGACCACCACGTTGACGAGCTTGCCGGGCACCACGACAACCCTGAGCACCCGCCGCCCGTCAACGTGGGCCGCCACGCCGGGCGCCGTCAGCGCCAACGCCTGAAGCTGCTCACGGTCAGCCCCTGACAACGCCTGGACGCGGTCACGCACCTTACCGTTGACCTGACAGACCAGTTCAAAGGTGTCCGCAGCGAGCATGGCAGCGTCAGGCTGCGGCCATGGTTCCTCCCAGACACGCCGTTCGGTCAGCCGCTCAAAGATCTCAGCGCCCAGATGCGGTGCAAACGGAAACAGCAGCGAGGCGGCGGTGGCGATCGCAAAGCCCCGCGAAGTGGCGTCGGCCTGGCGGTAGCGATACAGATCGTTGACCAGCTCTGTGATCGCAGCGATCGAATTGTGAAACCCGAACCTGCCGACAAACTCTGATGTCACACGCTCGATCGCCCAGTTGGCCTTGCGCACCAGCGCCAGCCCGTCACCGACCGGCTCGGACGGCTGGCGCAGGCGCTCGGCCCCATCCGGAATCAGCTCGCGCCTGAGCGTGACAAGCGCCGGAGCGTCGGCGGCAAACTCCTCAGCCAGCGTCCACAACCTTGAAAGCAGACGGTGGGCGCCAGCCAGCGCCTTGTCGTTCCAGGCAGCGTCCTGGTCCGGCGGGCCCATGTTGAGGATGTAGGTGCGCACCGTGTCGGCGCCGTAACGCTCGACCAGCGGTGTAGGTGAGATCACATTGCCGCGCGACTTGGACATCTTCTGGCCGTCCGGCCCGAGAATCATGCCCTGCGTGAAGAGGGCCTGAAACGGCTCCTGCACATCCAGCAAACCCATGTCCGCAAAGACCTTCACAAAGAACCGGGCATACAGCAAATGCAGGATCGCATGTTCAACGCCACCGATGTACTGGTCGACGCTCATCCACCTGCGCAGCACCTCCGGGTCCCACGCGGCAGTCTGGTTTGACGCGTCGCAGTAACGCAGGAAATACCAGCTGGAATCGACGAACGTGTCCATGGTGTCCGTCTCACGTCGAGCCACGCCGCCGCACTGTGGGCAGCTTGTCGCAACCCAGTCCTCGGCCGCAGCCAGCGGAGAGCGGCCCCGCGGCTGGTATTGCTCAATGTCCGGCAGCCGCACCGGCAGGTCCTGTTCAGGAACCGGAACCAGACCACACGTTTCGCAGTAAACCACCGGGATCGGGCAACCCCAGTAGCGCTGCCGGGAGATCAGCCAGTCACGCAAACGGAAGCTGACGGTGCCACGGCCGATCCCCTCACGCTCCAGCCAGACGACAATCGCCTCATAAGCCGCCCGCGGTGTCAGCCCATCGAAGCTGCCCGAGTTCACGAGCACGGCGTCATCACCCTTGTTCACATACGCCTCACGCTCAAGGTCGACGGCGCCACCGTCGGCTGGGGCGATCACCTGCCGGACCGGAAGACCGTAAACCTTCGCGAACGCGAAATCACGCGCGTCATGCGCGGGCACCGCCATGATCGCGCCGGTTCCGTACTCCATCAGCACGTAATCGGCGACGTACATCGGGATCTCCTCGCCGGTCACCGGGTTGGTGACGGTACGCCCCAGATACACGCCGGTCTTGGGCTTGTCGAGATCACCACGCACGTCGACCGGTTCCGCCAGCGTCCGGTTGACGTAGCTGCGCACCTGCTCTTCAGCCGGCGTGCCTGCCGCGAGTTTGAGGACATCCGGATGCTCGGGGGCCATCACAAAGAAGGTCGCACCGAACAGCGTGTCCGGCCGCGTGGTGAACACCGGGTAGTCAATCCCAAGCTCCGCACACCGGAAGCTGACCTGTGCGCCGACACTGCGCCCGATCCAGTTGCGCTGCATCGTCTTGACGTGCTCGGGCCAGTCGATCGTCTCAAGATCGTCCAGCAGCCGGTCGGCGTAGTCAGTGATCCGCAGCTGCCACTGCTCCAGCTGTCGCAGCTCGACCTCAGCGCCGCACCGTTCACAGTGCCCGTCCACCACCTGCTCGTTGGCCAGGACGGTCTGATCGTTGGGGCACCACTTCACAGCCGCCTGTTTGCGGTACGCCAGCCCGCGCTCAAAGAGCTTGAGAAAGATCCACTGCGTCCAGCGGTAGTAGTCGGGCTCGTGGGTTGCGAGCTCCCGCGACCAGTCGATCGAGATGCCCCATGAACGGAAGGCGCGCTGGAACGACGCGATGGACCGCTCGGTCGCCTCGCGGGGGTGCACGCCGGTCTTTATGGCGTTGTTCTCAGCCGGCAGACCAAAGGAGTCATATCCCATGGGGTGCAGCACCTCATGGCCGGTGCGGCGGCGGAAGTGCGCGATGGCATCGCCAATCGCATAGTTCTTGAGGTGCCCGATGTGCGGCTCACCGCTGGGGTAGGGCAGCATCTCCAGCACGTACATCTTCTCGTCAGCGCCGGTGCCGGCCCGCTGGCCGGCACCCCCCTGGCTCGCGTCACCGTTGCTGACCTCCCAGGTGCGCTCACGCGCCCAGACGGCCTGCCAGCGTGCCTCGATCTGAAGTGGTCGGTAGGGAGCCTCAGGCATCTCTAGCGAGCAGCTTAGAGAAGGTCGGCCCGACTGGGGGTCTCGCCAGGCGCTGCCCCCAGCGAGGTCTCGCCAGGCGCTGTCCCCAGCGACCGGTGCTCTTATTGCGCGCAAGCCCCGGGCGGCGGTTTACCATCCGCGCATGTCCACCGGACGCCCGTCGGTCTCAGACCAGGTTGCAGCGATTCTCGCCGCGGCGGAAAAGGCTGCGGCAGATCTGCGTGCCGAGGCCGAGGAGCGCCTCAGAGCCAGGATCGCCGAGGCGGACCGGGCCGCCGCCCAGCGGGTCAGCGCCGCGGAGCAGGAGGCGGCAGAGATCGTGCGCGCCGCCCACGACGACGCCACCCGACTGGCACGTGAGACCGTCGCGCGCGCGCAGGCGGAGGCCGACCAGATCCGCATGCAGGCCGATGAGATCAAGTCCCACGCGGCCGCCGAAGCACAGGAGATTCTCGCCAGCGCCACAGAGAGCGCCGACCAGGTCAGCAGCGAGGCAACGGCCGCCGCCGTCAGGACCCGCACCGAGGCTGACGAGAAGGCGCGCAACATGATGCGCGAGGCTCGGCAAGTGGCCAGCGATGTCCGCGATGAGGGCGCCGAGCTTGCCGATCACGTCCGCCAGCTCGGCAACTCACTGCGCGCCAACGCCGAGCGGCTGCTGCGTGACGTGCAGGCCGTGCACTCAACCTTTTTGGGTGAGATCGACCGGATCGACCCTGACCGCCCGCATCTGCGCACAGGTCCCAGTCAATCGACGGCCGGGGAGCGCGGCACGCTCGCGCAGCGCCGTTACGCTGCCGACGACGAGCTTGACGTTCCCGAGTTCATCCCCCGTGGCTGAGAGGATGAGGCGTCCTCATAGTGCGGAACGAGGCGTGCTTCGTCTCCTCCCTCGTGGCTGAGAGGGGTCCTGACATCAGCCCGACACGAGCCGGGCTGAGGGGATGAGGCTCACCCCTGAGCTGGACGCCGATGCCAAGGGCGTGAGCGGGTTTTATTTGTTGTCCTGAGTTTGGTTATGGTGGTGGTTGCTGGGGCGTGGTCAGAGAGGGTCGGGATCGGCCCCAGGCCGCGGCCGACACCTGCGGCTGGCGCTGGTCCTGGCGGGCGGTGAGCCCAAAAGCGGCGTGTGAGGGAGTCAGAATGCACAAACTGCACGGCCAAAAGCCAGTCTGTGCATCTGGTATCGAAAACAGGCCGGTCTGGGAGCAAAGCGGCTTTGCGCGGTGTCAGTTTGTGCATTTAAGCTCGCTTCCAGGCGGACGCGACGGGGTTTGCGACGGGCGTGATGGTTTGCCACAGGCGTGACAGTGCCTGGTCTTTGTGAGACGCCCGTGATGCCGGGCAGACCCGGCAGGAGCGCTCCGGCAAGACGATCCACCCGGCCGCCAGGCCAGCCCGCCAGGATCAGAGAATCAGCCAAACTCGCCGGCCCCGGCGACCAGCACCAAGGCTGGGAGCGTCGGGGTCAGAGAATCAGCCAAACTCGCCGGCCCCGGCGACCAGCACCAAGGCTGGGAGCG
>JBMFHK010000005.1:52532-52605 GCA_049976865.1 Solirubrobacteraceae bacterium
TCGGGGTCAGAGAATCAGCCAAATGGGTCCTCCATCTCGGTGCAGTAGCCTGGAGCGGTGTCCAACGGATCGC
>JBMFHK010000006.1:0-46376 GCA_049976865.1 Solirubrobacteraceae bacterium
GTCCAGGAAACCAAACTTCAGCGGACGCTACCCACGAAAATCAGCGAGGAGCCGGTAGGCACCGGTAGTCTCGTTCTCCAAGAAGAAATAGGTCTTGTCGCTGCCTTGGTACTCCACGTACACATACACGGTGTTACCTGGTGAGACGGCAGGACCTTCCCACCACTCGTCATTGTCGACCGTCCCATTGCAATCCGAATAGTCTTCCATCCACATTTTGTAGGTCGCCGACGACGCGGTCGAGATCGAGTCCGCACCGGCCTGCAGGAGACTACAAACACCTATCCCATCCCAAAACGACGCGTCGGGAGCGGTTTGCCAGTTCGTGTAGTTGGAGTTTGTGGGGACAGACGGCTGCACCCAGTCGCTCTCGGACCAAGTGAAGCCGCTACTACCGACGTAGGCGTACGGGATGACGTGACCTGCCCAATTCGGGGTGTCGACTATGGCGTGTGGTGGGCCTCCGCATTGGGGGTCAACGTTGCTTTCGTATGACGCGTCCCTGACCGCCGTCTGCCACGTCGCTATTGGGCCTGCATTGGTTCCAGGAGGTTTTGGCGGCAGGCCATATGTTTGCAACGCCGCTGGTGAAGCCGTGAGGGCGTCGAAGCCTGGCGGCAACGCTGGATAGGTGGCCACATCGTCAAAGCACGACGGGGTTGTGGTTGTTGTTGCTGTTGCTGTGGTGGTCGCTTCCGTAGCTGCGCGCATCGCAGCCGCAGCTACGGAAGGTAGGAGCAACAGGCCAATAGCGGCGCCGAAGCTCAATAGGATTAAGCGGAGCCAGAGACTGATTTTGCCATGGCGTGTTACAGGTCGCATTTGACGCCCTCCGTTGCAAGCTGCTTTGAGGTCAACGAGCCAAGCGGCGTAGCTTCGAACCTGTACGGAGCGACTCGGGCCGCCAAGCGAGGAGACCTAGTGCAAAGCGTAGTACTCGGGACCCGGAATTCAACGTGGGTCGGACTGGGTTTGACGGAGACGTGGTTAGTTGGTTTTAGGGGGTTAGTGGGTCGAGTGGCCGGGGACTGCAACGCCTCCGGCCACTCGACGGGTTAGTGGTGGTCAACACTATCTCGTCACAGAGACCAGCTGGAGGGCTTGCGTCAGCTGGCTGGTTGGGCGCGGTCTTAGCGGGGTCCGGTTGGTCCTCCGAGCAGTTTTGGCCCGGCCCTGCCGTGTTGATGCTGGCGTGGTCGCAGACCAGGGCATCGATGCCGGCCGGTGGCGGGCAGCTGGTTGATGTCTGCCAGTTGGTCTCGAACTCGACGGGCTGGTGGGGTCCTATGAGGCCGGGCCTGGCTTAGCTTGCGTTGTGGCGAGTTTGGCTGGTTCTCTGGTCCTGGCGGACTGGCCTGGCGGCCGGGGGGGTGGTATTGCCGGACTGCTTCTGCGGGGTCTGCCGGCATCACGGGCGTCTCCCAAAGACCAGGAACTGTCGCGCCCGTCTCAAACCCCGTCGTGCCCGCCTGAGCCCGCCTGAGCCCGCCGAGATTAAATGCACAAACTGGCGTCGCGCAAGGCCAGTTTGCTCCCAGACCGGCCTGTTTTCGACACCAGATGCACAGATTGGCTTTTGGCCGTGCAGTTTGTGCATTCTGACTCCCTCCCACGCCGCTTATGCGCTCTCCGCTCAGCCAAGGCCAACGCCCGGCCCGGGTCCGAGCGGGGGTCGGCTGGGCGACACGGCCAGCGGTTCGGACAAAGCGACGCATACACCGATATCCCAGAGCGGCCGCCATCTGGCCGGAGACTGAACACATCTGTCACGCGCCCGATCGCAGATCGCCTCAACCTAAGGGTCCACGGCGCCCTTGGCATGGTGACCCCCCGAAGAGTTCGAGACCACCCACTACCACGCTCAGATCACCGAGCTGTCCCCGTTTAGCAGCCGCACGCAACCTCGGTCGGGTCAGTCGGCGCACGGGTGGACGGCGTTCGCTCACCCCAAGTGAAAGCCGGCCCGGCAGGCTGACGGAATTTCAGCGGTGTTGAAGGCGGCTACCGGACGGATACCACCGGACGCTCATCCTGCGAGTCGGCCTGTCGCTTGCCGGCGGCGGCAGCGTCCGGCTGTTTGCCGCCGTCGGTCGTTGTGTCCAGGAGAGCTCCTCGCGCTTGCGACGGTGTCGAGCCGGCGTCTGGGGGGCGGGCGTTGGCAACCCGGTCACGGCCACTGTTCTTGGCCTCGTAGAGGGCACGGTCGGCACGAGCGAACCAGCTGTCGGGTGGCTCGGCGCGGAACGCCTCAGCGATGCCGACACTGACGGTCAGCTTGACCGGTTCGCGTGGTCCAGGCACATCGAGCTGCCGAACCGCCTCAAGCAGCCGGTTTGCCAGACGAACACTGATCTCGACGGCCGTGCCCGGCAAAATCACCGCGAACTCATCTCCTCCCAGGCGCGTCACGACATCTGACTTGCGCGGGAAGTTGCGTACCAATGCGCCGGCCACCATCTTGAGGGCATCATCGCCGGCACTGTGACCGTGGGCGTCGTTGATCTGTTTGAAGCTGTCAAGGTCAACGAGCGCAAGACAGGTTGGCTCGTCGATGAGCGTATGAATCTGTACGGCGCGGGACAGTTCACGCTGGAACACGCCACGGTTCCACACCATTGTGAGGGGGTCGATGTCAGCTTCGCGACGGGTGTCCTCCAACTCGCTCTTCAGAATGTCCACGCGCTCACCGAGCTCGCGGGCCAGCTGGCTTTGTCGCGCGCTTTTTTCGTCGATGATCGCGGACAGCTGCTCGACCGTTTCGAGTGCTGTGGCCTTGAGCTCCGCGGCTGGACTGCAGATGGCCGCGCGCAGACGCTCAAGTTGCCTGGCAGCGTCCGCGTCAGAGGTCGCGTCACCCACAACCGCGTGAGAGAGGCGCTCAACGACCATCCAGACGGCGTCTCGCAGGTCACCGAGTGAGCGTGAAACGGTTTCCCGGTCGTTGCGCACATGGTTGACAACGTGAAAGCTCAGTCCGGACCAGTCACGCTCTGCCGGAGTCACGTCGGTCGCTCCGGGCGCAGGTGTGAGAATCAGTATGTGACGAGCCCACGCCTGCAGCTGGCTGGCGCACTCGGAATCAGGCGCCGCGGTCTCAGCGAGAGCTCTCAAGATGGCGGCCACCGCATCAAGCACCGCATCGGGAGTGGGATCGGAAGCGATTGGATGGTTGCTATCAGGACTGTCCCGGGTGCTCGGCTGGAGCTCGGCGTTGCCGAGTCTGGAACGGATCGCGTGCACACTCCAGAAAATCGTCAAAGAGTCCCCTGACTTGAGGCTGCTCCGTGGCACCAACCCCCTCACGATGTTGTCTTTTATGGGTTCTGTTCGGATCGCAACCCAGATACGCGGGACGCTTGTGACCTGCCCAAGTCGGCGCGTGACCGTAACCTGCCAGGTATGAAGATCGCATTTGCCACCTGCGCCGCTTGGCCGGAGGGCCGGCTCGACGACCAGTTGGTCGCCCAGGAAGTCGGCGCCACGTTTGAAATCTGGGATGCCCCGGATGTCGCCTGGCACGCTTATGACCGCGTGATCATCCGCTCTGTGTGGGACTACAGCCACCGGCGGGCGGCGTTTTTGCGCTGGTGCGAGGCGGCGGGTGCGCAACGGCTACGCAACGTCCCCGCGCTGGTTGCGTTCAACACGGACAAGATCTACCTCGAAAGGCTGCCGGTCCCGACCATTCCGACAATCGTTGTCAAGCCAGGCCAGGCGGTGGATGACAATTGGGGGTATGAGGTAGTGGTCAAGCCAAACATCTCAGCCGGTGGCAGGGACACAGGCCGCTTTCAGCCGGACGCTCGATCGCAGGCGATTGAGCTGATCCGCGAGATCCATGCCAGTGGCCGTGCCGCCCTGATCCAGCCCTATCTGCCGGGTGTGGACAGCGAAGGGGAGACGGCGGTGGTCTTCCTCGGCGGCGGCGTATCCCATGTTTTGCGCAAGGCGCCCGTGCTACGAGCTCCGGGCCTCGCGCCCCTGGCCGACATCGCCTACGGACCGGCTGCGATCATGCTTGATGAGGATCTGGTCACGCTCAGTGAGGCCAGCCCAGAACAACTTGAGCTTGCCAAACGGGCGCACGCAGACATCGCAAGCCGCTTTGGAACGCCTCTCTACGCTCGCATCGACATGGTGCCTGGCTTTGATGGTGAACCTCTGGTGATTGAGTTGGAGTTGACCGAACCGAACCTTTACCTGGATCTGGCTCCGGGCGCTGTTGAGCGGTTCACGCGTGTTATCACGACAGATGCCGCCCGATAGTGAGCTGGTGGATATGTCTACGACCTTGGCGCGCGCCGGTCACCGTTGTCAGGGCCGGTCGCAGTCGGCGGCCCGCGCAGGCCTGCTTAGGCGCCACCGCCAACCCGCCGATCGTCGGGAACGCTATCCCGTTCTTTGGCGCAGCTGTTAGGCTCGCCTGGCTATGAGCATCAACGCAAATCCCGCAATCACTCCCACGCTCCCTGGCGCGCGTGTTCTTGCCGACGCTCTGCCTGGCGAGCGTGGCCGCGACCTGCTGCTGGTGCTGGCAGGCGCCGGCCTGACCACACTCGGCGCCCAGGTCGCAATTCACGTACCCGGCTCTCCCGTGCCGATCACCGGCCAGACACTCGGCGTTGTCCTGGCTGGCGCTACGCTGGGTGCCCGCCGCGGCGGTCTCTCACAGTTGGTTTATCTGCTGCTCGGCCTCTTTTTGCCGGTCTACGCCAACGGGCAGTCAGGTCTAGCTGTGGTTACTGGCGCCAACGGTGGCTATATGTTTGGCTTCATCATCGCGGGCACACTGGTTGGCTGGGCGGCTGAGCACCACGCTGAGCGGCGCCTGCTGATCGCGCCTTTCACCTTCGCTCTCGGACAGCTGGCGATCTTTGGCATTGGTGTGCCGTGGCTGAAGTTTGTCACTGGTATGTCATGGACGGACGCCGTACATGCCGGGTTTTTGCCGTTCATTGTCGGGGGTGCGGTGAAGGCTGTGGCCGCGGCGACTGCCATGCCGACCGCATGGCGGATTCAGCGTAGGCTGAGCCGACGCGGCTGAAAAGCGAGCGGCTGTTTTTCTGAGCGGGCGCGTTCCGGCTGGCGCGCGCCCGTCTGAACGGCGCGGTCACAGGGTAGCCATACGCGCGCCTTGGTGACCTGCGGATCGGCTCAGCCGTGGTCCATACTGGAGGCGTGTTCCCAGGGCGACACTCATGAACGAGCGCTCCACGGGCGCGTCGATCCTGTACGAGCTTTTGCGTTTTCTACGCTGGCTCGCCGCACGCATTCAAGGCGAGGTGGTGCGCCGCGTTGGTGGTCCAGCGCGCGCGCGTGTGGTCCTTCTGTTTGGCTTGGTCCTGGCCCTTAACGGTGCTGATACGGCCACGGTCGGTGCTATCGCGCCGGAGCTGGAACGAGGGTTGCACACGGATGTGACCGGCATCGGTGTGCTGAGCTCGGCCGCGTTACTGGTCGGCGCGGTGGCGACTATCCCGGTGGGCCTGCTGGTGGACAAGGTCAAGCGCATCCCGGTGCTCTCACTGAGCATCGTTTTGTGGAGTGTTGCCACCATGGCTGGGGCATTTGCCAACAGCTGCTTGACTCTGCTGTTGACCCGCCTGGCCTTGGGGGCTGTTGTAGCTACAGCCGGGCCGGCGATCGCCTCGCTGACCGGTGATTACTTCCCGGCGCGGGAGCGCGGCCGTATCTACGCCTACATCCTTGGCGGTGAGATTGCAGGTAACGCTTTCGGTTTCATCATCTCCGCCAATGTCGCCAGCGCGATCAGCTGGCGTGCGTCCTTCATCCTGCTGGGCATACCGGGATTCTTTCTGGCCCGCAGTCTGTATCGCACCGTGCCGGAACCGTTGCGTGGGGGACAGAGCCACCTTGAGCCCGGTGTCGAGGACCTGATTGAGGCTGCCGCACAGGCACGTGCTCGTTCAGCTGGTGACTGGTTTGTGGATGAGGCCACACAGGAGCACATTGATGATCTTGCCAGGGAGGCGGCGCGTCGGCTGGGGGTCGAGGCGGACCCGGACATGGTTCTCAACGAGGATCCGCGACAAATGTCGCTAGCGGCCATGGTCAGATACGTGTTGGCGATCCCAACAAACATGCTGATGGTCATCAGCTCTTCACTGGGTTACTTTTTCTTCGCGGGACTCTCGACGTTCGCGCTGCTGTTCGTCAGAGGCCATTACAACGTCAGCCAGGCTACCTCCTCGCTTGTGCTCGCACTGCTGGTTGTTGGCGCGATGGTGGGCAACATGGTCAGCGGCTGGCTCAGCGACGCGCTGTTGCGCCGAGGCTGGATGAACAGCCGAGTGGTGATCCCGGCGGTTTGCTACCTCGCTGCCGCCGGCCTGCTGATCCCCGGATTTGTCTCCACACATCTGACCCCAGCAATCTGGTTCGATGTTGTCGGAGCGGGGTTTCTGTCCGCGGCAAACCCGCCGCTGGATGCGGCTCGCCTTGACATCATGCCAGCCGGCCTGTGGGGGAGGGCCGAGAGCGTCCGCACCGTGATCAGGTCTCTGGCTCAGGCCATCGCACCAACTCTGTTCGGTGCGCTGGCGGCGCTCGTGGCGGGCATCGCACCGATTAAACAGGCGCCGATCGGCACTCACCCCCCGGCGGTCAGTGCCAGCGAAGCACGCGGACTTGAGATCGCGTTTCTGGTGCTTTTGGTCACACTCGTGGCCGCCGGGCTGGCTCTGCTCAGGGCCCGGGAGACCTACGCACGCGATGTGGCCACCGCCGGTATCTCCAATCAGGGTGGTGACAGTGCGCCGCCAGCAGGCCGGTCCCAGTCCGCGGCGCGCAGTGCCACGACTGACCATCGCGACACGAACCGGCTTGGGCGCAACCGTCGCGACTCCGAGTGGTAGGGAGCCGTGGGCTCAGCTGATCTGGCTGGGCGTTTGGTCTCTGCGGTCGCCGACGCCTACCCGGTTTTGACCGCGTTATGGTAAGGCGGTAGCTTAAGCTCCGTGCGCCGCGCCTGCATAGACATCGGCTCAAACACCACACGTCTTCTGGTCGCAGACTGCGTGGCGGATGGGTTGTCGGTTTGCTGCCAGAGGCGCTCTTTCACCAGTCTCGCGCCGTGTCTGGATGCCGAAGGCATGATTCCCGCCGACAAGCTCGACGAACTGACAGAGGTTGTCTGTCAGCAGCTGCGCGTGGCGACCGAACATGGGGCGCAGACGGTGCGTTGTGTAGCAACCGCTGCGGTGCGCACCGCCCGCAACTCGACGCGCCTGGTCGAGCTGATAAATAAACGCTGTGGCAGTTTGCGGGTGGAGATCCTCGATCCACAGGCCGAGGCACGCCTGGCCTTCATCGGTGCGGCGTGGGCATCGCAGGTGGATCCACGCCACCGGATCGCGGTGATTGATGTTGGTGGGGGCTCAACGGAGATTGTCGTTGGCAGCGATCCGACAAAGCTCTGGTGGCGCTCCATCGGGGTGGGATCTGGCCAGCTCGGCGCACGCTGGTTTGGCGGCACCTGTGTCTCAGAGGCCCAGATCGGCGCTGCGCGTGCCGCGGTCGAAACCGTGATTGCGCCAATCGACGTGCCCACCGATGTGGAGCGCGTGATCGCCGTGGCCGGCAGTGCCACCGCGCGGCTGAGCCTGGCTGGTTCCTCGTCTTTGTCCTCGCGGGTTGCCCAGCTTGAGCGCCTGGCAGCAGGCAGTAGCGCTGGCGATCTGGCCAGACGCTTCGGAGTGGAGAAGCACCGCGGCCCGCTGCTGCTTGCCGGTGCGATCATCATCTCGGCGGTGGCACGCCGGTTTGAAGCTCCACTTCAGCTGGTTCACGGTGGTTTGCGCGAAGGCTTGCTGCTGGGGGAACAGGCCGCGCAAGCCTGACGCTTTGGCGGGGCCCTCACCAGTGCACGCCGCGCATCAGGCGTGCAAAGGCGGACTGGATTGTGGAGGCAGGTCCTGTGGTGTCCTCACGTTGACCCATCGCGGCCGCTGAATCGGGGAACACCCGGTAGGCGGTTGAGAGCACCTGGTCGACGAGCTTGGGAAACAGCGCGTAGCTGACCTCACCAAAGGTACCAAGACTGGTTCCGAGCGACTTGGGGCGGGTTCGGATTGCTTCCGCCACCATGTCCGCAGCCTGTTCCGGTGAGATCGCGGGAAAGCGGTCGTACATCTTGGTTGGCGCGATCATCGGCGTGCGCACCAGCGGCATGTGAATCGTGGTGAAGTGGACGTTGTCACTGACGCATTCAGAGCTGACCACGCGTGTCCATGCATCGAGCGCCGACTTTGAGGCGACGTACGCGGAGAACCGTGGTGGATTGGTTTGCACACCGATGGAGGAGATGTTGATCACATGCCCGCTGCGCCGCGCGCGCATACTCGGCAACAGCCCCATGATCAGGCGGATTGTGCCCAGGTAGTTGAGCTGCATCATCCGTTCAAAGTCGTGGAAGCGGTTGTATGAGAGCTCGATCGAACGTCTGATTGAGTGGCCTGCGCTGTTGACCAGAATGTCAACCGCTTGGTGCTCGCTTAGCGCCGCCTGGATGAGCGCGTCGACTGACTCAGGCTTGGAGATGTCAGCGCTGTAGATGTACGCAAGGCCGCCGTCAGCCAGGATCTCACGGCGTGTCGCTTCAAGCTGCTCGATGCCGCGTGCGACCAGCAGAACCGTCGCACCTGAGCGCGCCAGGCGGACTGCGGTGGCTCGACCGATGCCGCTGGAAGCGCCTGTGACCAGCACTGTTCTACCTGCCACGGCGCTGTCGATATCTGGGTGGCGAGACAGGTCCGGGTCCAGATGTCGAGCCCAGTAGGACCAGATACGGTCGGCATAATCGGCCAAGGGTGGCACCGTTATGCCCGAGCCTGCCAGTGCGGCTTGTGTCGCGACGGAAGTGAAGTTGGCTTGTAGAGATGTGTAGGCGAGCAGTTCGTCGGGCAGGCCCAGTTGTGCCAGCACGACTTGGCGGACCGCCTTTGCGCCGGGCAGCGCGCGTGTGGTCTGGGTCACCATGCGCTGAAGCGGCATGAATGCGCCGGCGGGGCGGACGCTGAAGGCGACATGGGGAGCGTCGGCGGCGCGGCAGAAGCTGTTGAGCACGTCCACGATGCGTTGAGGAGACGGTGAAACCAGATGAAACGTCTGTCCGTCCAGGCCGGGCTGGTGGGCGATGTGGTCGAGCGCCGCAGCCACGTAATCGACGGGGACGATGTTTGTGTTGCCGAGCTGAGGTCCGACCAAGGGCAGCCAGTCAGGCAGCATCTGGCGCGCGCGCTTGAGCATCGGAAAGAAGTAGTAGGGCCCGTCGACTTTGTCTATCCGCCCGGTCACCGAGTCGCCGATGACTACCGCTGGCCGGTAGATGCGCCACGGCATCGACGTGGTTTCGCGCACCAGTCGCTCGGCCTCAAACTTGGTGCGCTGGTAAGGATGCCCTAACAACTGGCCGGCGTCGAACATGTCCTCACCAAAATCGCCGAGATGGTTGCCGGCAACTGCGATTGAAGAGATGTAGTGAAAGCGTTTCGCCCCGATCTCGGCTGCGAGTGCCAATGCGTGGGCGGTGCCTTCCACATTTGTGAGGTGGTTGAGCGCTTCGCTAGCGGTGAGGTTGTAGACCGCCGCCAGATGGAAAAAGTGCGTAATTTGGCTCTCACGCAAGCTGGTGATGTCATCCGCAGTCAGACCGAAGCGATCCTCTTGGATGTCGCCGACTATCTGGACAATCCGCTGCGCAGGTTCTGAGGCGCCGACGCTCCACTGTTGGATGCGTTCTTGTAGGCGCTCGGTGGAGTTCTCACGCACAAGAAGAAAGATCTTGTCTCCCGCGACGGCTGCTGTGTCTGTACGGCGCAGCAGCCGCGGAACCAGGTTCGAGCCGATGAAGCCGGTTGCGCCGGTCACCAAGTACGACATGACCCTACCGTAGCTCTAACAGAGGCACGCTGCGCCCCTGTAGACAACGAGTCGCGCAGCTCACGACCGCTGCGCACAGTTACCAACTGTCCTTCCACTCGGCTGATGTTGCACGACGCTTGGCGGTGTCAAGCCGTGCGTGTTTGCGGTGCTCCGGCCAAGCCTGGATGAGCCAGACGGCCACATTCATCTTTCCGCTTAGGACCCATGGCCCAAAACGCTAGCTGACTCGGTGGCCGACTGCACCCAATCGAGTGCCTCCAACAGTGCACGGCTGTAAACCTCCACAAGCCGCCTGTCGGCAGTTGCGGCTACATCCAAGTGTCGCAGTGGTGCGTCAAAGACGGTCGCCCCACAGGCTTGCGCAAGCTCGAACTGTTTGGCGGGTGGGACGGCGTCATCTCGGCTGGTAAGCACCATTGCGGTTGGGAACGGAAAGCGCTGCAGCCAGGGGCGTGAGTCAAAGCGTCCCAGTTCGCTGCCGGCCTGTGTGATCGCACGGGCGCTGTGCCGCATCATCTCTGAGTACAGCCAGGCTGTCTGTGGCGTCGGTTTGAAACCGGCTCGTCTGAGCGCAACGCGCCAGGCGGTGGCTGGCGCCAGCGACATCGCCAAGCCAACCAGCGGCATCAGCCGCCAAGTGTTGCGCAGCTCCGGTTCCTGCCAGTGCTGAGCCGTGCCACTGAGAACCAGCCCTGACACCAGGGCCGGGTGGTCACGACAGATAAGTTGTGCGATGGCGCCGCCCATGGAGTATCCGTAGACGATCGCCGGAGGCAGGTTCAGTACGCTCATGACCGCTGCGGCATCCGCGGCGCAATCATCGAGCAAAAAGCGGCCGAACGGTCGCGGTCCGCGGCCGTGGCCGCGGTGGTCCATCGCCACAACCCTGTAGCCGGCGCCGATCAGATCGTCGTAGATCGACCCGAAATTGAGGTCGGCGGTGCCGGTCCAGCCGTGCAGCATGAACAACGGCGTGCCGGTGCCACCGCTGTCGCGCAGGAAGAACTCGCCGCGGTCCGGGACGATGACGGTGCGCGCCGCAGGAAAATCCATGGGCGGAACCGGCGGCGGTGGTGGAGTGGTGTGCACAGGCAGATCCTATTGCAGTACGTCAGGGCACAATCGCCGGATGATGTGGCCGTGGTTTGCGCTGAACGGCCAGCTGGCCACCGGCTTTCGCGTCGGCTGCATACCATCACCTGACGTGGCTGTGATCATCGCCTCAGAACTTCGCAAAGACATCGCCGGAGAGCCGCTGCTGCGCGGCATCTCCTTCAAGCTTGAACGACGAGACCGGATGAGCCTCTCAGGCCGCAACGGTGCCGGCAAGACCACACTTTTGCGGATGATCGCTGGCGAGGACTCCTGCGACGGCGGCGATCTGGTGCTTGCCAAGGGCACCAAGATCGCGCTGCACGACCAGCGGCCGCCACGCAACCGTGAGATGACTTTGCGTGAGTACGTGCTTTCCGGGGCGCCGGAGCTGATTGCCCTGGAAAAGGAGCTGGCCGGGCTTGAGCAGCGTATGGCCGCAGGTGATTATGAAGAACCGACGCTGTCGGCCTACGCTGACGCGCAGGCGGCGCTGGAGCACGCTGGTGGTTACACGTGGCGGGAGCGTGCGCTTGCGACTCTCCACGGACTCGGCTTCAGAGACGACGCAGCACTTGACCGGAGTCTGGAGACCTTCTCAGGCGGTGAGCTGACGCGCGCGTCACTTGGTCGAGCATTGGCTGGGGACCCGGACCTGCTGCTGCTTGACGAGCCCACCAACCATCTGGATATCGAGTCGCTTGAATGGTTGGAAGCGCATCTGAACGCGCTTGACGCGGCTGTGATTCTCATCGCTCATGACCGCTGGTTTCTGGAATCTGTTGCCACCGCGGTCCTTGAGCTGGAAGCTGGCAAAGGCAAGTTCTTCCCTGGGACCTGGCACCAGTGGCGGGCGGAGAAGGCGCAGAGGGAACTGGCGCTGGGCCGTGCGATCGAGCGCCAGCAGGCTGAGATCGACCGGTTGGAGAAATTTGTTACGCGCTTTAGGGCTGGGACCCGTGCGCGTCAAGCCCAGGCGAGACAAAAACGCCTGGACAAGATCGAGCGGATTGACCGGGGCGAGCGGGACCGCGATGTTCTCAGCTTCGCGTTCAAGCCGCCTGAGCGCAGCGGCCGGGTTGTCTTCGAGCTTGAGCGAGGCGTTGTGACGGTCGGAGAGCGGGTGCTGCTTCAGAACGCTGAACTCTGGCTTGAACGCGGCGAGCACGTATCGGTGGTCGGTCCTAACGGGGCTGGAAAGACGACTCTGATTGAGACGCTGGCTGGGCGCCGGGAGTTCGCCGACGACGGTGCTGACGCTCGAGACGCCACCGGCCGGGCGTTGAGCGGAGCGGCCGCATCTGCCGCCCGCGCTCGGGCGGCAGAGCGGGCGAGAGCGGCGGCGGGCCCGGTTGTCTTCGGCAGGCTGCGCACCGGACACAACGTCAAGGTTGGCTTTCTCGCACAGCACTCAGAGGATCTGCAATCCGGTAACGCACGCACCGTCCTGGAGGCCTGCCAGCATCGTACTGGTCTGACGCCGGCAGCTGCTCGTGCGTTGCTCGGGCAGTTTCTGTTCAGCGGCGAGGAGGGTGAGAAACCGTTGGATGGACTGTCTGGAGGGGAGCGGCAGCGCCTGTCGCTGGCGATCCTTGTGCAGTCTGGCGCGAACCTGCTGATTCTCGACGAGCCCACCAATCACCTTGACGTGGAGAGCCGTGAGGCTCTTGAGGATGCGCTGTCACGTTACACAGGCTCGCTGCTGCTGATTTCCCATGACCGCGCTCTGCTTGACGCGGTGGGCCGCCGCACGGTCGCTTTTGAAGAGCAGACGCTGCGCTCATATGTTGGTGGCTGGGCAGAGTATGTGCGGGTGCGTGCGCAGCGGGCTGCTGGGGAGGTTCGTGGCAAGCAGGCACCATCTGCAGGTCACGCGGCGGGGGGCGAAACTGGGGACAGTGCGGCGAGCAAACGGACCGCCCGGCGGGCGGCGGGCAAGGCGCAGCCTTCAACCCGTGGGCGCTCCAGGACGAGCGCTGGTGCCAGCGGTGCCCAAGAGGTCGCTAAGCTCGAGCGTCAGATAGAGCAGGCGGAGGCCGCCGTGCGTGCGCTTGAGGATGAGCTGTCGGAGCCGTCGGCATGGGCCACGCCCGAGCGCAGCGCACAGTCAAGCGCCCGCATCAAGGCGGCCAATCAGACGGTTGAGGCGCTGTATGAGCGCTACGGAGCGCTCGAACAAAACGCTTGAACCCCGGACAGTTTGACTTGGGCCGCAGAGACAGGAGGCTGAACGGCCCCCCGCGCTCGGTGGCAGATCAGGTTGCCGGACGCACCAGGATCAGCCTGTCGCCGACTGCCAGCACCGGGTCGCTGGTAATGCCCAGCTCCACGCGGCCGTCGTGGTAGACGCCAAGGACCAGCTGGTGTGCGCCGCCACGCGCGACCGACAGCGGCTGTGCCGCCAAGTCCGCGTCAACCTCGGTCTCGACTATCCGGTAGGCGTCGCTGTCAACCAGTGCCAGCAACACGTCTCCGGACTGCGGTGCCTCCAGGCTCTTGGCCAGCGTATGCCCGATCAGCTCGTCGGTGGCCAGTGTGTGCGTGATACCCAAATCGCTCAGCGCGTGAGCGACGCTCGGGGACTGTGTCAGCGCATACACCTCAAGCTCTGGGGCCAGAGACCGCACGCTGACCGCGACAACCAGTGTGTCAGCGTCGCTCTCGCAGGCGATCAGGGCGCGGTCTGCACGTTCCGGATGGCTTGAGCGCACAACGTTTTCATCGCTAGGGTCGCCGGCCAGGAAGTGATGGTCGTCACTGAGGTCGGTGGGACGGGTGGGAGCGACGAGCACGGTGCGCTGCCCGCTGTGGGTCAACTCGATGAGCACCCGCGAAAGCACCGGATGGGAGCCGTAGATGAGCGTGTAGTTGGATGACGGCAGGATGCGGTCCATACCTAGAAGCCTCCTCATGCGGTTTAAAGCTGATGCCCCGGCGACGAGTGCAAAGACGGCGCCAACAACTGGGATTGTGCCGAGCATCACGGCAACTGCGATAACCCGCCCGATCGTGTTGTGTGGCGTGACGTCGCCGTAGCCCACCGTGGTGGCGGTTGTTACTGCCCAGTACAGCCCCAGGCCGATGGAGACGTGCTGGGTCAGTGAGAACAGCACGGCACCAAGCACGAGCATCGCGGTGGCGAAGGCGACGAGGGTTGCGACACGGTGGCGTTTGACCCCGTGTACGAGGCTTGCAGCGATCAGAAAGAGTGGCAAGTCAGGTGCTCTATCGTGGATATTCAACGACACGGGCTGCGCCCAGTGCGGGAGCACGCCTGGGCGGCAGCGTAGCGCCGGCGCCACTCAGACGCTTGGCGGGTACGGCGTCATGGAAGTTTTGATTGCGCGTTGAGAAGATGTGAGTATGAGGATCGACAATAAGGTTCGCAACATTACGATCATCGTGCTGTTGGCGGCGCTCATCTATGCGAGCAGGACCGCAGCGTTTGCGTATAGCTTCCTGACGCAGCTGATCTCGCTTGCCTTTCTGGCCGCCTTGGGCTGGGTGGGCTCGCGGCTCTACATGGAACACCGGATCGGCCTGGCGTCGCTGAGCACGCGCAATCGTGCCCTCCTTTACGGGGCGATGGGTGTGGCGGTGCTCACTCTCAGTGCCACCAGCCGCCTGTGGTCAAGCGGTGTTGGCACTGTCGGATGGTTGCTGCTGCTGGGAGGTTGTGCTTGGGCACTGCTCACGGTATACCGCGCCGTACACGAGTACTAGATGTCTAAAACAGGGCCGTTGCCCGCGTTTGCGCGAAGTTCACCGATATATGTACTAAGACGTACCCATAAAGACGACGCAGCCTCTCAGAGTCGGTGGCCCTCAGTTGGCAGCCAGCTCGAAGCGATCCAGATCCATGACCTTGGCCCAGGCGGCAACGAAGTCTCGTACAAACTGGTCAGCACCGTCTGAGGCGGCGTAGACCTCGGCGATGGCCCGTAGCTGCGCGTTGGCGGCAAACACAAGGTCGGCGCGGCTGGCCGTCCAGCTCTCGCCACGCGGTCCGGTCCCCTTGAACACTGAGGAGTCAGCGTCTCCTGGTACCCATGTGGTGCGCAGGTCCAACAGGTTGACGAAGAAATCGTTGGTGAGTTGTCCGGGGCGGTCAGTGAGTACCCCGAGAGTGGAGCCATCATAGTTTGCGCCCAGGGCGCGCAGACCTCCGATCAGCACGGTCATCTCGGGAGCGCTGAGCGTCAACAGGTTCGCGCGGTCCACCAGCAGGTGCTCAGCGGGCATCCGGCTGCCGGCGGCCATGTAGTTTCGAAACCCGTCAGCGCGTGGCTCAAGGTAGCCGATAGATTCGACGTCGGTTTGCTCCTGAGATGCATCCACGCGCCCAGGCGTGAACGGAACCGTTATGCGGCGCCCCGCGTCGGCTGCCGCCTTTTCCACTGCGGCACACCCGCCCAGCACGACCAAGTCAGCCATTGACACCTGTCCGCCGTCTGCGCTGAACTCGCCCTGGACCTCCTCAAGGGCGTTTAACACCCGTCCAAGCCGATCAGGATTGTTCGCCTCCCAGCTGCGCTGTGGCTCCAGGCGGATTCGGCCGCCATTGGCGCCGCCGCGCTTGTCACTGCTACGGAACGACGCGGCCGCTGCCCAGGCTGTGGCGACCAGCTCCGGAATGTCAAGACCGGTGGCGAGAATCTTTTCTTTTAGCGCGGCGATCTGACTGTCCAAGAGCGGTGGCGCCGATGGGGTGGGCAGCGGATCCTGCCAGAGCATCTGCTCGGCAGGCACTTCCGGCCCCAGGTAGCGGGACGCTGGCCCTACGTCACGGTGTGTGAGCTTGAACCAGGCACGCGCAAAGGCGTCCGCAAGCTCGTCGGGGTTGTCTTTGAACCGTCGAGCGATCTTCTCGTAGTCGGGGTCGAAACGCAGCGCCAGATCGGTGGTCATCATCGTTGGCGGTCGTTTGGGACCGCCTGCGTCGGGTGAGGGAACGGTCGCTTCGGCGTCTTTGGCTACCCACTGGTAGGCGCCGGCTGGACTCTGGCTTAGCTCCCACTCATACCCGAACAGGTTCTCCAGGAAATTGTTGTCCCAATGGGTCGGTGTCTTGGTCCATGTAACCTCGATTCCTGAGGTGATCGCGTCAGCTCCGACACCGCTTGCGTAGCTGCTCTTCCAGCCCAGGCCGACCTGCTCCGGGGGTGCGGCTTCTGGCTCTGGGCCGAGTGCGTCGGCGGGGCCGGCGCCGTGGGTCTTGCCAAACGTGTGCCCGCCGACGATCAGCGCGACCGTCTCGACATCGTTCATTGCCATGCGCTTAAACGTTTCTCTTATGTCCTGTGCGGCCGCCATTGGGTCCGGCTTGCCGTTGGGACCCTCCGGATTGACATAGATAAGGCCCATCTGGACAGCGCCCAGCGGCTTCTCCAGGTCGCGACCGCTTGTGTAGCGCTGGTCGCCGAGCCAGGTGGTTTCAGGACCCCAGTAGACATCATCATCGGGCTCCCAGGCGTCTACACGTCCACCGGCAAACCCGAACGTTTGAACGCCCATTGACTCAAGCGCGACGTTACCGGCAAGGATGATCAAATCGGCCCAGGAGAGAGCTTTGCCATAACGCTGCTTGACCGGCCACAGTAGTCGCCGTGCTTTGTCTAGGTTGACGTTGTCCGGCCAACTGTTCAGCGGTGCGAAGCGTTGCTGAGCGCTGCCGGCGCCCCCGCGGCCGTCAAAGACCCGGTAGGTGCCGGCGCTGTGCCATGCCATCCGGATCATCAGGGGACCGTAGTTACCGAAGTCTGCAGGCCACCAGGACTGTGAGGTGGTCAGAATCTGGGCGATGTCTCGTTTGACCTGGGGCAGGTCAAGCGTGCTGAACGCCTGCGCATAGTTGAAGTCCCCTCCCAGCGGATTGGCAACTGCGGGGTTCTTGGCAAGGACCTTCAGGTTCAGGCGGTCAGGCCACCAGTCGTGATTTGGGTCGCCGTGCAGCGGATGGGTGAGGTTGTGGTTGGCGTCGGCGGGGCCGCGGTCGGCGGTATGGCCGTCGGTGTGGCTTGAAACGTGGTCAGGGGTGTCAGACATGAGCGTCCTTTCGGGGCTGGCTCGGGCGGATTGACGCTTGACAGCGGGGGCAGATACCCCAGTAGATGACCTCGGCTTCATCCACAAGGTAGTTGTGATCCGTGGACGGGGTGAGACATGGTGCGTTGCCAACCGCGCAGTCAACATCGGCAAGGGCGCCGCAAGACCGGCAAACGATGTGATGGTGGTTGTCGCCGACACGTGTCTCATAGCGTGCGACCATGCCAAGCGGCTGAATGCGTCGCAAAAGGCCTGCGTCGGTCAGTGCGTCCAAGGCATCGTAGATTGCCTGATGGGAGACGTTGGAGATCTCTGCGCGGGCCCCGAGCATGACCTGGTTGGTGTCAGCGTGCGGCTGGGTGTGGGCCGCCCTGAGCACTGCCAGTCGTTGGCGTGTCACGCGCAGATTGGCCGCGCGCAGCGTTTGTTCTAAGTCTCGCTGGTCCACCGCAGCAAAGTCTGACCGCTTTTCTTGAACGGGTCAAGTTTGGCGATACGTTGGGCGACCAGTGAACGGGCGGGCGGTGCGGTCTTCTGTCAAGTGCAGTGAGCACCGGACGTCATGAGCGGCTCGAGTGGGGCGCCCGTTGCTGCCCGCACAGGCGGCCGTTCAGGCGCGGCTAAAAGAGCGTGGCTGTCAATCGTTGATATCGAGCACCGGTGTGATGTCCGGTAGCTGGTGATCAGCGCCCAGGTGTTCATTTGGAACCACCGCGGTGCCGACCGCGAAGAACTCAATCACATGGCTGCCCCAGCCATGGCTGTTTTCGCGAAGCTTGACCTCGACTATCCCCAGTACACCGTCGCCGATCTCTTCTGCCTCGCGCTGCATACGCGCCATTGCCAGTTCCCGGGCGTCGTAAAGCGCTTGGGTGTACTGGTCGAGTTCCACGTTACGTCCTGTCTGCTTGAGCGACTGCATCATGGACCTGTGGGCGACGTGGTAAACACAGCTGCCCATTACCATCCCAACGGGTCGCTTGCCGGTCTGCATCAACGTCCAGAACGCTTGGCCGGACAGGTCGCTTGTGAACGGCCGGCCGTTGGGCGCCCGGTGGAGCCGACCCTCCTTGTGACGGATCGCCGTTCCGATCGCGATGAACTCAGCCATGTCGGCGCCCCACTCATAGCGGCCGATGTCCAGCCGGACACCGACTACGCCATCCGCGCCGAGCTGGTCGGCCTCTTCCTCCATACGTGTCATCGCCAGCTCGCGTGCCTCATACATCGCCTGGCTAAGGACGTCGAGCTCCTGGTTCTGGCGCAGGCCGGCGAACTGGTAACCGACGTGATAGATGCTCGAACCGACAACCAGCCCTACGGGTTCAAAGCCGGCCTTCTCCACGCAGAGATACTCGTTGACGGACAAATCGGAGGTGAACAGCCCGCGCGCGTTCATCTGCAGGCGCTCACTTGCGTGTGCTGCGAGACCTGCCGTGCTGTTCGGATCGTAATCAGGCATCAGGCGCGTTCCTTCTGTTCAGTCACCGAGATTGATGGATAACAATGGTTGTGCGAGCGAGCCCGGATGTGGCTTGTGCGCGCCGAGGCGGATAGCGGTGCCAAGGATGTTCATTGTCACATGGAAGAAGTGCTGGCGGTAACCGGGGGATTCATACTCGTAGTGCTCGATAGTGTGCTTGAGGGTAGACACGACGATGTTATTTGCACCAACCGCGGTCGCTTGACGGCGAACCTCATCCAGCACACGGTTGCGCGCCTGGTAGACGCCTCGGCTGATCTCCCGGATCTCCACGTTGTAGCGAGAAACGCCCGCGAGCATGCCACCGGAGTTCATCGCCCAAGTCGAGTTCACGCCGAGCTGCACGGAAATCACGGCGGTGTAGCCGACGACTCCTCGCACAGCGGCACCGATGCGTCTCAGCTTGTCAACGTCCTGTCCCGACAGTGTGCACATACCGAGGTTGTCATGCGCACTGGTGGAAAGCACTGTTTCGCGTACCGCCGTACCAAACACGACCAACTCGATGTTGCCGGGGTCCCCGATTGAGCCGGCGTTGATCTCGATCCCGATCACGCCGTCCGCGCCGGCCAGATCAGCCTCCTGGCGCAGACGGTCAAAGGCCCGTTCGCGCGCCAGGTTCCACGGCTCAGCCAGCGCTGTCAGCTCGCCTGTCGTGTAGTAGAGACCCTGCTGGCGCCCCTGCCAGCCACGCTGCACCACCGAGGATCCCATCACCTGCGCCACCGGCAGAAGGCCCGACGCGTCTGCCAGGGCGTACTCCTTGGCGGTCAAGTCACTGGTGAAAAACGGGGTGCCGACGCTCGCGATTCGCTTCAGGCGCTGCTCGGCGCCCAGCGGGATGCCACCGTCCCGGATGCGCTCAAGGTCCACCTCGGCCGCGCGCATCTCCTCGTCGGTCTGCTGCGGTGTCCTGGTCCTGCGTAGTGGCGCCACGCGACCAATAGTCGCACACTTCTACGTGCTTGCGGTGTTTAAAGAAGAATTGTCGTGACTGTTCGGGTGTCGGCGGCTTGGTTTGGGCTGTGATGTAGTGGCGGTCCGGGCCGCAGCGCTAAGGAAGTTTCGGAGATCCAGTTGCGGGGGTTGGTGTTCAGCGCCCCTGCCCGCAACCGGACTCGGCGGCGCCCAACAGATCGTTTAGTTCCACTGGGCGTGGACGGGGCCGGGTTTGAGGCTGATCGCGGCAAGCAAGCCGTCGCCAGGGCCGCAAGGGAGCTTAAATGCACAAACTGACGCTGCGCAAAGCCACTTTGCTCCCAGGCGTGCGATCTCTGCTACCAGATGCACAATCTGGTTTTCGGCCGTGCAGTTTGCGCATCCTGACTCTCTCACACGCCGCTTACGGGCTCATCGCCGGCACAGCACGCCCGCCCAGCCAACAAACGACGTGAACAGGTACCGATTGTCAATGTCGTGGGTGGTTGCGGGATCAATTTCAGGCGGCGGCCATCTTGTTTTGTACTGCGTTGTTGTCGTCGGTGACCTCGATGCCGTCCGTGAACTTCACGCCGTCGAACATATCGATGATGAAGCCGTGGCAGTTGAACTTTCGCCAGCGTTGCTGGGCTGTGTCAAGCAGCCTGCAGGCCATCACCGAAGTGCTGACCGGTGCCGGTGGACGGCGCTGTGGTGGGCATTTTGTGCGCAACGAACCGGCCAAGGTCCCACAAGGGGTGACACGACCGGACGGAACGTGATCCAGCGATGTCGTCGTGATGGTTACGCGCGGCGCCTTGTCCTCGTAGAGTCCGTGTCCGTGTCCGTGTCCTCGTAGACTCCGTGTAAGGGAGCGCTGCAAGCGAACTCACTGCGGCCGTCTGGTCGGTACCTAGACTAAAAGCCGCGATGTCGCTTGTTCATGCTGATCGCCGCCGCGACCTTCCGGACGAGCCTGGCGTCTATCTGTTCCACGACAGTCACGGGAACGTCATCTACGTGGGCAAGGCCATCTCGATCCGCAAGCGGGTCGCGTCGCACTTCTCCAACCCGAGCACTCGCGCAGGGCGCGACCTGTTGCCGATGATCAACCAGATCGAGGCGCTGGTGGTGCACACCGAGTCCGAGGCGCTGATCGTCGAGCAGAACTTCATCAAACAGCACCAGCCCAGGTTCAACGTCCGTCTGCGCGATGACAAGTCCTACCCGTACATTGCGATCAGTCTCGACGAGGCTTACCCGCGGGTTTATTTCACCCGTGAGCGACACCGGCGCGACCGGGCCTACTTTGGCCCCTTCTCCAGCGCCAAGCGGGTGCGGGCGACACTTGAGGTGCTGGGCAAAGTGTTCATGTTCCGAACCTGCCAGGGAACGGAGCCAGGCCGGCGCAGCGGCTCGCCGTGCCTGGACTATCACATCAAGCGCTGTGAGGCGCCCTGTGTGGGCTTTGTCAGCCAGGAGGACTACCGCAGCGCCATTGATGGCGTGATCGCCTTCCTCTCCGGTCGCTACCGGGAGATTGAGCAGCGGCTTGAACTCCAGATGCGAGAGGCTGCAGCCGAGCAGCGGTATGAGGACGCCGCCCGTGAGCGCAACCGCCTCACGGCGGTGCGCAGGCTGCTGGAGCGCCAACAGGTGGCCGTCGAGCAGGGCGGTACGTTCGACGCGATCGCCGTGGCGATCGGTGAGGGGGAAGCCAACGCCCAAGTGTTGCAGGTGAGGAACGGCGTGCTATCAGGTCGCGAGAGCTTCTATCTGGAGAATGCGGCCGACGCTGGCGCCGCCGAGGTTGCCGAGGCGTTTGTGCTGCAGTACTACGCATCAGCGATGATGATCCCATCACTGGTGGTCGTCCCAGCGAAAACAACACGCGGCCGCGCTTTGGCGGTCGCGCTCAGTCAGCGTCGCGGTGCGGGTGTGGAGGTTCGCGAGCCGGAGCGGGGCGACAAGCTCCGGATTCTCGAGCTGGCCCAGCGCAACGCGCAGCTGGCGCTTGACCAGGAACAGCTGCGCGTCGAGCGCCGCCGACAGCAGCGCAGCGTGGCGCTTGATGCCCTGCAGCAGCAGCTTGAGCTGGACACTCTGCCTCTGCGGATCGAGTGTTACGACATCTCAACCCTGATGGGTACTAACACAGTCGCGTCGATGGTCGTCTTTGAGGGGGCGGTCGCAAAGAAGTCGGACTACCGGCGTTTCACCGTCCGGAAGGTCGGCGATGAAGGACCCAACGATTTTGCTTCGCTGGAAGAGATTCTTGGTCGGAGGTCGGCCCAATTTGACGCACAGCAGGATCTGTCGCCTTACGACGCTGAGTACGACCCGAGCTTTGCGGCGCTGCCGCACCTGATCGTCATTGACGGGGGGAAGGGACAGTTGGCTGCGGGTCTGCGTGCGCTTGAGGGGCTCCGGCAGCGGGGGGTTGCGGTCATCTCGCTTGCCAAGCGGATCGAGGAGGTGTTCATTCCCGGCCGGCCCGATCCCTTGGTTTTGGCACATGAGACACCCGCCCTGCAACTGCTGCAACGCTTGCGCGACGAGGCGCACCGGTTTGCAATCACCCACCACCGGCAGCGGAGGGATAGCGCGATGACGGCTTCGATCCTCGATGGACTTCCGGGGGTCGGCCCGGCTCGCAAACGTGCGCTGCTTGGGCACTTCGGATCGCCGGACGCTGTGCTTGAGGCCACGCGGGAGGAGCTTGAGGCGGTTCCCGGGGTGCCCGGCAAGCTGGGCCGTGATGTATATCTTCAGCTGCACCGAACCGGGGTCTGATGCGCTGGGTGATGCGGTTTAGTCATCGGCAACACGCCCGTCGCGAGCGGTCCCATCGCCAGCCCATCCTGCCGACCTGCTAAACCCTCAGACGAGGGTCTTAAAGCTGCCTACAAATCATCACAATCCAACGGACCGACCCGGGTCTGAACTGGCTCTCCGCGACCTGGTGGTGATCACCGGCTTCTCGGGCGCTGGCAAGTCCACAGCGATGGCCGTGTTCGAGGACGAGGGCTACTTCTGTGTTGACAACCTGCCCCCCGAGATGATCAGCACGTTGGTGGACCTCTTCGCTCATAGCGGCTCCAAAGTCGCCTACGCAGCGATCGTCTCCGATGTGCGCGGCGGGAGCTACTTCCAGGGACTTTCGGAGGTGCTCGACCGTTTTGCGAGCCTCGGCGTGTCACACAGAGTGCTGTTTCTGGAAGCCCAGGATGAGACGCTTCAGACCCGCTACAAGGAGACGCGCAGACGGCATCCGCTCGCCCCGGATGGAAGTGTTGTGGAGGGTATTGAGCGCGAGCGGCGGTCGCTTGGCACTCTACGGGAGCGGGCCGACATCGTGATCGACACCACCGGCATGACAGCGGCGCAGCTGCGTCGCAAGCTTGCCGACGAGATGCTCCCAACCCGCACTCCCGGGCGGCTGGCGGTCACCTTTGAGAGCTTCGGGTTCAAGTACGGCGCGGCCCGCGATCCGGATCTACTGATTGACGTGCGCTTTCTTCCCAACCCCCACTACGAACCGAAGCTCAGACCGCTGACCGGGCTAGACCAGCAGATTGTCGATTTCATCGATCATGGAGGCGCGCTGCGAGAGTTCTACGCACGACTGTGGCCGCTGCTGGACTACCTGCTCCCCCAATATCTGGCGGAGGGTAAGGCGCATCTGGTTTTGGCGATTGGGTGCACGGGTGGCAGGCATCGGTCCGTCACGGTCGCTCACAGCCTCGCGCAGCGGTATGGCACTGCGCCGCAGTACCTGGTGGAAGTGGTTGACCGGGATATCGATCGCCCTGCGTAGCCAGCCGGGTCGGCTCTGAGACCGCCGAAACCGACAGCATGCGGGATGCAATTACACGTGTGCCGCGCTCGCTTTACATGGTCGGCGACGCCTGTGGGTCTGTTCGCTGACGGATACGCAACTTGCCGCAGTGCTATGCGTACGGCCGTGCGATCTGTGTTCCGTAGGGCACGGCAGTCGCGTGGGTGGCGTCTACCGCTTTGCGATACGTAGCTTCTACTCTCACAGCTACCGTTTGCCGGTCCGGGCTGACCAACAGGTCTGACCGGCAGTTGCTGGCGTGATGGCAGACGAAAGCCGAAGCTGTCAAGCCGTTAGCCTTAGTGGTGCCGGGCGTCGCTTCTGGCGGACGCTGTGGCTCTCTCTCAGCCACCGGGGCTCACTTCAACAAGCTGGAGGTCGACATGGCAGTTCGCGTCGGTATAAACGGTTTCGGGCGGATCGGCCGCAGCGTTCTGCGCGTCGCCACCGAGCTTGGCTCAGACATTGAGTGGGTCGCCATCAACGACCTTATTGACATCAAAACGGTCGCCCACCTGCTCAAGTACGACTCAAACTACGGGCCGTTTCCGGGCACCGTGGAGGCTACGGACACGGGGATCGCCGTCAACGGCAAGCACATCCGCGTGACGGCCGAGAGTGATCCGGCGAAGCTTCCTTGGGGAGAACTCGATGCGGATGTCGTGATCGAGTCAACCGGTCGCTTCACAAACCGTGAAAACGCTGCCAAGCATCTGCAGGCCGGTGCCAAGAAGGTGGTGATATCGGCGCCCGCCACCAACCCGGACGCGACCGTGGTACTGGGCGTCAATTTCCACGAGGTCTACGACGCTGAGAAGCATCACATCATCTCCAATGCTTCCTGCACCACCAACTGCCTGGCACCGGTGGCGAAGGTCCTGGTTGACGCGATTGGGGTGAAACATGGCCTGATGACGACCGTCCACGCCTACACGGCCGACCAGCGTCTGCAGGACATGCCGCACAAGGATCTGCGCCGGGCACGGGCTGCCGCGTTGAGCCTGATCCCCACCGGCACAGGTGCAGCCAAAGCAATTGGCCTGGTGATTCCTGAACTTGCGGGCAAGCTGAACGGGTTTGCCGTGCGCGCGCCCGTGCCAACCGGCAGCGTTGTTGACCTGACGGTAGTTACGGCGCGTGAAACCAGCAAGGATGAGATCAATGCGGCGTTCAAGGCGGCGGCCGACCAGGGACCGCTTGCGGGCTACCTGTACTACACCGAGGATCCGATCGTTTCGTCCGACATCGTCAAGCATCCCGGGTCGTCGATCCTGGATTCGCTGTTGACCTCCGTGATGGGCGGGACCCTGGTCAAAGTCATTGCCTGGTATGACAACGAGTGGGGTTATTCAAACCGCATCGTTGACCTGGTCGTCAAGCTCTGATTCAAGGGGTTACAAATTGCGTACGCTAGCTGACATCGGTCATCTGGAAGGCCAGCGCGTGCTTGTCAGGGTTGATTTCAACGTTCCGCTGGACAAGACGGGCGCGATTACCGATGACACGCGGATTCGCGCAACGCTGCCGACACTTGCGGAGCTACGTCGGCGCGGGGCGAGCCTGGTATTGATGTCACACTTAGGTCGGCCCAAACAGCGTGAGCCGCAGTACTCACTGAGACCTGCGGCGGAACGGCTGAGCGAGCTGGTTGGCACCCCGGTCACACTCGCCCCCGCGGTTGTTGGTGACGAGGTGACGGCGCTGGTTATGGCATTAAGGGCCGGGGACATCCTGCTTTTGGAGAACCTCCGCTACGAACCTGGTGAGACCAAGAATGACCCTGCGTTTGCGCGGCAGCTGGCCGCGCTGGCGGATGTCTATGTGGACGACGCCTTTGGTGCCGCACACCGTGCCCACGCCTCCACTGTCGGCGTCCCGGAGCTGATCGCTGACCACGCCGCCGGTCTGCTGCTGGAACGGGAGGTCAGGACCCTCTCAGCACTGGTCGAGAACCCCGCCAGGCCGCTGGTGGCGGTGTTGGGGGGCGCGAAGGTCAGCGACAAGATCCAGGTGATTGAGCGTTTTCTGGCGATCGCAGACGTGATCTTGGTCGGCGGTGCCATGGCATTCCCGTTCCTGGCGGCACAGGGTCACTCGGTTGGGAGCTCACTCTGTGCCACCGAAGATGTGGAACACGCCGGCAGACTGCTTGCACTTGCCGCAAGCGCTCACGCACAACTGGTGCTGCCGGTGGATCTAGTGAGTGCCGACCGGTTCTCAGCCGACGCCCAACCTCACCAGATCGATGGGGTTGACGTGCCCGACGGTCAGATGGGTCTTGACATCGGCGCCGACACCATCGCCACCTACATCAGTCACATCGCTCGGGCCGGCACCGTTTTCTGGAACGGCCCGATGGGTGCGTTTGAGATGCCCCCGTTTGCGGCCGGCACCCGTGCGATCGCCGAAGCTATGGCTGGCGCGGATGCAGTGACAGTGGTCGGCGGTGGTGACTCTGCCGCGGCGGTAACCACGTTTGGCCTGGCGGCCCGGATGACACATGTGTCGACCGGCGGTGGGGCTGCGTTGGAGCTGATCGAAGGGCGGACGCTGCCGGGTGTGGCGGTGCTGAGCTGATGTTTCCGCGACGGGTGGGGCTGCACCGAAGTATGCGGCCCGGCCTGCCAGCGGGCCGACGAGTCGGCGCTGCGAGGCCGTGTGATGGCCCTGTGATCAACGCCCGTCGCTGCAGCCAGGTGTTTACCATGGTGGGAGTGTTCATGGAGGAAGTGCAGTGATCGACCGTACGCCGCTGGTCGCCGGCAACTGGAAGATGCACAAAACGGTGGGGGAGGCGCGACAGTTCATTGAAGCGCTCGTCGCGCTGCTCGCCGGTGTTGACGGTGTGGAGTTTGCGGTCTGTCCGCCGTTCACAGCGCTGGGCCCGGCGGTGGAGGCAGCACGAGGTTCACGCCTGCGGGTGTTGGCACAGACGATGCACCAGGGACAGGAGGGGGCGTTTACGGGCGAAGTTTCCGCGGGGATGCTCCGCGAGCTGGGGGTGGACGGAGTGATCCTCGGGCACTCAGAGCGACGCGAGCTGTTCTGCGAGACCGACCGCGCGCTGGCACTCAAGGTGCCGGTCGCTCTGCACGCTGGTCTTGTGCCGGTCTTGTGCGTCGGTGAGACCGAGGCCGAGCGCGAGTCTGGCGACACTGAGCGTAAGCTGCGCCACCAGATCAAGGAGGGTCTAGCGAAAGTCGACGCTGAGCGGCTCGGTGACGTGGTGATCGCCTATGAGCCGATCTGGGCGATCGGTACGGGCCGCGTGGCTGAACCCGACGACGCCCAGGAGGCGACCGCCTTCATCCGCGCGCTGATCGCCGACCGTTCCCCCGAGCAGGCGCAGAGGATCCGCGTCCTTTACGGTGGCAGCGTCAACGCCGATAACGCCGCGATGCTGATGGGCCTTCCCGATGTAGACGGAGCGCTCGTTGGGGGTGCCAGTCTTGACGCACAGTCATTTGCCGCGATCGTGGAGCGCACGAAGGACCGCCGGGACCGGTAAAGACCAGATGCCGGCGGCCCCGCTGGGCCGCCGGCACAGTCCCGAGCGATTAGCAGCTCCCGGAGACGACCAAGACCTCTCTGGTCGAGGCTGTGAGCGCAATCGCCTCCTGCCGCCGCGCGTGGTGAGCTGACTCGGTCAGCTTCCGAACAGGGCGAAAGCTCCCTCAAGTACGGGCTCGACCAGGTCGCGCAGAGCCTCGGCGGAGGCAAGGCGCAGGCGGTCTCTGATCAGCTCGTCAAGTCCGCCGACGTACAGGGCGAACGTGCTTGCTGGCAGCTCCGGCGGGGTGCGGTCAGTGCTCTGCGCCAGCGCCCGTGTGGATGCTGTCCGCAGCGCCAACCTGCCGAGCAGTTCGGCACGACGATCGAGCGCTGCGGGTCCGGCTGCGAGGATCGCGACGTGCAGTGTGACCGCCAGCGCGGGCTCGTCAGCTAGGACGGTCAGATAGGTTGAGAGGTCGGAACGCATGCGCTGCTTCCAGTTGCGCGCCGGAGACTCGGCGGCCGCCGCGTTCATGCGCTCAAACACAAGGTCCATCGCGTAGCGGTGGGCAGCCAGAAAACAGGCCTCGCGATCGACGAACTGCTGGTAAAACGTCGTTTTTGAAACAGCCGCGTTGGCAACCACGTCGCTTACGGTTGTTTCGCTGTAACCGCGCTTCAGAACGGACGACAACATCGCGACGAGCAACCGCTCGCGCTGGGAGCGGACCACATCCTCGCGGGTTAGCTTGTGGCGACCGCTTGGCAGACGGGTAGGGGAAGACAGCGGCACGACGTACGGTCAAGAGTAGCCGGGCGTCCAGACGGCGACGACTCGGGTGCTGTTGGCCGATTTTGGGCTCCGGAGGCGTTTAGGCGTCGCGCCTGAGCAGCAGGGCGGCGCCGATCAGGTTGGCGGCAACGGCGTAACCGGCCAGCAGGGCGCCGCTGCCCCAGGCTGAGAAAGTGTGAGGGCCGCCCGTCACAGCCGAGGTCATGGTGGAAGCGATCGTCGTTGGCAGATACGGGTTGATCGCGTTGACAGTGCTGGTTGGGAGCAGGCCGGTAATTCCGGGCAATACAAAGAACAGTGCGACAAACGCAGCGATGCCACCCGCAGTGCGCCGGATGATGGCAGCCAGTCCGATGCAGAACATGCCTGTAAAGGTGGTGAATAGGGCGGTCTCAACCACGGCCCGTGCCGCGTTCGGAGCTGCAAGTGTCACGTTGACGTGGTGTTGCGTGAAGATCGCCTGTGACACGTAGAAGCCGATCAGTGCGGCGACCAGCATGAGCACCAGTGTCACCGCCGCAAAGACGACGATCTTTGCCAGCAGCACCGGCCATCGGCGGGGTACCGCCAGCAGGCTTGACCGGATCATGCCGGTTGCGTATTCGCCACTGACCACCATCACGCCAAGCACCGCCACCGCAAGCTGGGCAAGCGTCCATCCTCGGAGGCTGCGATCGATGGGGTTAAAGATCTCAAGGTGGCCCTGTTGGCCCCAGTGCGCCATGGTGATCGCCGCCGCCAGCGGACCGATGCCCGCCTGGGCGACGAAAGCGAGCAAAAGTGACCAGCGAGTGGAGCGCAAAGACCACAGCTTGGTCCACTCCGACCGGATCACTCTTGTGAGGGTCACGCGCTCGCCGGAGCGTTGTGCTGCCGACACTGCGGCTGATGTGGCGGTAGCACTCACTGTGCGTCCTCACTGTGACGGTCTGAAGTCACGCTTGGTGTCAGCTCCTGAAACTCGACGGAATCCTTGGTGATGCTCATGAACGCCTCCTCGAGTGAAACCTGCAGCGGGGTCAGCTCGTGAAGGGTGATCTGGTTGGCGGCGGCCATATCTCCGATCTGCTCAGCGGTCAACCCCAGCGACTGGACGGAACCGTCAGGACTGGTCTCGGCGATCCCGCCCGCGCGGCTGATCAGTTCCGCCAGCCGACGAGACTGAGGTGAACGCACGCGCACGGGTGCACCAGCCGACGCGTCTGAAACAAAACCAGCGATGTCCGTGTCGGCGATCAGGCGTCCGCGTCCGATCACGATGAGGTGGTCCGCGGTCTGCTCCATCTCGCTCATCAGATGAGAGGAGAGAAAGACGGTGCGTCCTTCGGCGGCGAGCCCCTTCAGTAGGTCACGAATCCAGCGGATGCCCTCCGGGTCAAGCCCGTTGACAGGTTCGTCCAGGATCACGGTGTGAGGGTCGCCAATGAGCGCGGCCGCAATGCCGAGGCGCTGGCCCATGCCCAGCGAGAAGCCGCCGACGCGTTTGTCAGCAACGGACTCAAGGCCCACCATCTCAATCACCTCTCGGACCCTGGACTTTGGGATCCCGTGTGTCTGTGCGATGGCGAGCAGATGCTTGTAGCCGGACCGTCCCGTGTGTACGGCACGGGCCTCAAGCAGCGCGCCGACCTCATGTAGGGGGGCAGGCTGGTCCCGGTAGCGCTTGCCGTTGACGGTGGTCTGGCCCTTGGTGGGAGCATCAAGGCCCAGAATCAGGCGCATGGTTGTGGACTTGCCTGCGCCGTTGGGGCCGAGGAAGCCGGTTATGATCCCCGGCTCGACGGTGAAGCTCAGATCGTCGACGGCCAGGTGCTCGCCGTAACGTTTGCTCAGCCCGTGGACCTCGATCATCGGTCCAGGACTCTAGACGGCTGCACTCGGCAGCCCGCCAACACTTAGGAGCTTCTTAGAGCCGGTACCCAGTGCCGCCACTCCCATAATGCTTGGTTGCACCATGCCATGACCGACAACGACAACAGTCATATCGCGGCTGTGTTGCTCGCAGCGCTTCTGTGGGGGACGACGGGCACGGTCGCACACCAGGCACCTTTGGGCAGTCCCCAGCTGGTGGTCGGCATGAGCACCTTCGGCTTTGGCGGGCTGCTCCTGTTCGCGCTGGACGCGCCGGCGGTGCTGAGCACGCTGCGCGATCGGTCGCTGACGCCGCTGCTGGTCACCGGTGCTGTGGGGGTGATCGTCTACGCGTCGCTGTACTACGTTGCCATGAAACTGGTCGGTGTTGCCGTTGGTAACGCGTTGGCACTGGGGTCCGGACCGGTCTGGGCGATGGCCATGGAGCTTCTACTTGACCGCCGTCGCCTGGTGCACGGTGCCGTGGCGGCCACTGCGCTGACCATCGCTGGCGTGCTGTTGCTCGGCAGCGCGGCCCGTTCGGTCGCTGGGCATGACCCGTTGGCCGGTGTCGCGTGCGCGCTGGTTGCGGGCGGTGGGTACGGTGTCTACGCCTGGGCCGGAGGGCGCCTGATCGCTGCCGGGCGGCCGTCTCGGCCGGCGCTCGCGTCGATCTTCTCACTGGCATCGCTGATGCTGGTGCCGGCCATGTTCATCATCGGTCCCGGACCGCTTTGGCACCCGCGTGGCCTGGTCATCCTCGCCTACCTGGCGGTGCTGCCGATGGCCGCCGCCTACGTGCTGTTCGGTTACGGACTGCGTGGCATGGCCGCCTCAACCGCCACCACGCTGGCGCTGGCTGAGCCGGTTGTGGCTACCTTACTTGCCACACTGGTGCTGGGCGAGCGTCTGCAGGCGCGAGCCTGGGCGGGGCTGGCTGTGATCGCCGTCGGCCTGTTGGTGGCCGGCAACATCCAGCGACACACGGCGCCAGCGGCGCCGGCGAAATGAGATCGTCTGGCATGCCGGTGTGGTGTGGGCGACGGCGGAAAGCCGCCGTCGCCCACACTGCTAATGAGCGCTCAGGCGCGTGCAGGCCGGATTTCCTGCTTGCGGATCAGCCGCGCAATGCCGTCGCTGTTGGGGTCGGTGAGGGCTTGGACCGTGTCGCGTTGCACCGCGGCGACGATGATCGCCCCGACCTCATTGCTGACGGTGCCGTATATGCTCAGCGCCCGCATCCGCTCGCATTGCGCCATGTTGTCATCGGTGGGCGCCACGTAGTGCACGCTTGAGACGCTGTAGCGGCTGATCAGGTACAGGTGGGCGAGGGTCATCAACCGTTTCTGGCGCAAGGACACATCGAAGGTGTTTTGGTCGCGCACCGAGAGGATCGTGCGGCCTCGGCGGTCCTGGATCGGTGTGAACACCACGTTGAGCTTCTTCTCATCCTTGGGGTCGAGCACTTCGAGCTCAAGCAGGTCGGCGCCTTCACGGCTTGGTCGCAGCCGGACCTTGAGCGGCTGATCGAGTTTGTTGACCGCCACGGCGTCAGATAGCCAGTCTTCAAGGACCTTCTTGGGCAGTTCGGTTTGGACCAGATGCTGTGTTTGGGTTGAGCCCTTGCCCATCGCTTTGGTCGTGGCCGTACGGGCGGTGACGGCGGCCAGCGCGGCGTCAAGCCGCGGGCCGCCCACCAGCGTCTGCGGAGTGCGGTAGGGGGATTCGAGCAAACGGATCTTGCGTTGCACCTGTGCCAGCGCGAGCATGCCGTCATGGAGCAGTGCGGTGGCAAACTCCTCGGCGGCGACGCCGTCTATCTGGTGGCCACCGTAGGTGATGAAGTTGAACACGAACCCGGCTTCGCCAAGCTGCTTCGGGAAGGCGCGCATCTCGTCGTCGCTCATGCCGGTGGAGTCCCAGTTGAAAGAAGGTGAGAGGTTGTAGGCCAACAGCTTCTCGGGGAACACGGCATGGATCGCGTGAGCAAACTCGTTGGCTTCTTGGATGTTGGCGGAGGCGGTCTCCATCCAGATGACGTCGGCATACGGTGCCACCGAGAGTGATTTGCGGATTGCGTACTCCAGGCCGCCGCGCACCTGATAGAAGCCCTCCGGCGTACGTGCGGCCTCGGCGTCCCAGTGAAAGTTGACACCGATCTCACGCGCCTTCTCGCTGACGCTCCAGAACGATGCGGTCTTGGCAAACTCGGTCCACTGCTCGGGGCTGAGCGGCAGTTTGCCTCCGTCCTCCTGGAAACGTTCGATCGCTGTGAGCCCGGCCTCACCGATGGTCATCAAACCCGCGTCGGTCTCCCAGCGGTCAACCATCAGGTCCGCGACGCGGTCATAGGCCTCATCGATACGCGGCTCCGGTTGCCCGATGACAGCGTCCGCTGCTTCCTGTGTGCTCTCGCGCAAGCCCGTTTTGGTGAGCCACGCGTCGGCGGCGCCGTACTCGGCGTCAGTGATGTCATAGAGCTTAAAGCCGGTGAACATGGTGTGGCCAGCCTCATAAAAGATGCGCATCAACGCCAGGATCGTCAGCTTGTAGGACGGCATCCCGGGCGTGGTCGCGCCGAGAATGAACGGGTGGTCTCGCTCATCTCCGGAGTTGTCAAGCAGGTTGGCCGCCTCGGCGTCAGTGCGCGCGACGATGATGCCTGGCACCCCCATGATGTCAAGCTGAAAGCGCGCAGCCGTGAGCCGCTTGATCTGCTCGTCGACGCCAACCAGGACCTTGCCGCCCTGGTGCCCGCATTTCTTGGTGCCGGGGCGCTGATCCTCGATGTGAAAGCCGGTGACGCCGACCTCCACAAACCGCCTGATCAGGTTGCGAACGTGGGCGTCGCCACCATGTCCTGTGTCGGCGTCAGCGATGATGAACGGCCGGTAATCCACCGGCGGTGGAGCATCGGCAAGCTGCTGCTCGGTCATCCTGGAGCGCAGATAGGTCTGGTTTCGGTCGGCGGTCAGCAGTGCGCGAACTATCGACGAGGCCTCATCGGGAACCTGTGAAAGCGGGTAGCTGGCAAGGTCAGCGCCGGGATCCTCGGTAACCGAACCTTTGGCCGAGGTGGCCCATCCGCCAAGGTAGATGCCCTCGATGCCCATGCGCTTCATCGTCACGGCCTGACCCGGTGAGTACGGGCCGAACGTGGTGATCGAGCGCCCCTGTGCGAAGAGCTCGCGTAACCGTGCGTGGAAGGAGGCTGCGTTCTCGCGAGCCAAACGGTAGTCCGCCGGAATTGAGCCTCGCTGCTCGGCAACCTGGCGGGCGGAGTACAGGCGGGTGATGCCTGCGAACCGGGCGGAGTTCATGAACTCCTGAACGTCAGCGACTGCTTGATCGAAAGAAATCATTTCGATGGCTCCATTGCGCGGTGGCTGTCGGTAGTGAGATCGAGGTTTCTGGTGATGCGGGTGCCGTCGGCGCGGAACGCGTTGAGGTAACCGCTGATCCGTGTGCGTGCCAGATCGAAGTTGTTGTTGTTGAGGTTGAGGTTGAGAAGGTCCAGGTACCAGGGTGCTTTTACGGGGGCTGTGACGTAGGCTCGTACGGTCTCTCTGGCGATCGGCAGTGTGGTTGTCTTGGAGTCCTCGTGGACGTTGCGGTCGGTGGCCGCCAGCAGCTTGGTGTACTCCTCATCGAGCAGCTGCAAAAACAGTTTTTCGGTGAGCGTGTCGTCGGCGTGGACGCCGGTCTGCTCATCCTCGGCGGTGAACGGCGCGGGTTTGTGCAGCCACTCCCAGAGGACTGAGAGCCGGATCTCGCCGGTGGCTGCGTCTTCCATCAGGTAAAGGACGTTGTCGTCCGTGAAAAAGTCGGCTGGTTTGAGCGCCGCGGCTTGAAAGCCCTGTTCGAAGGCGTTGCCGTATTGCAGGCCGACGCTCAGCAGGTCGCGTGCGCCGCGGACCGTGCGTGGTGCTGCTTCCAGCAGGATCAGGTCGCTGGCGTCCTGGGGTGTGTGGGTCAGCGGCGGGAACTTGCGGCCCAGCTGGTTGTCCTGGCCGGCGCGCTCCCACACGGGCCGCATGATGTGCACCATCTTCCAGTGCGCAACCCATTTACCGGATGCGCCTTCACGCTGTTCACGCTCGCCGCCGGCGACCGCTTTGCTCATCGCGGTCCGCACGCCGGCTTCGCCTCCGACCGGGATATTGGCCTCCATCCCGCCCTGCCAGAGCGCGTAGTTGCCGTTGGCGTCAGGCGTGTTCACGGCGCGCCTGACCCTGTCCTCGTAGACGCGTATGTACCCGTAGGTCATCGTGACCTGATCGATGTTGGGGTTAGCAAACGCCGGATCCCACGCGTAAGCGTCGGCGACCGAGTTGATGTAGTCCCAGCGGCCGGTGTTAAAGCCGACAAAATGCAAACCCAGCGCGGCACGGATCTCCATGAGCTGAAAACACGCCTCGATCTGCTCAACCAGCACGTAGCAGAGGATCGTTCCGCGCGGCAGGCCCAGATGATCCTCCAGCGTGTCAAGCAGCAGACCCCAGTAGGCCGCTTCCGCAGCGGTCTGGATCTTCGGCAAATAAAGCACGATCGAGCGGCCCTGCTCGCGCAACTGGGCATGGTTGCCTGTCACGTAGAGCACCAGGTCAGCGGTCGTGGCTGAGAACCCGCGGCCATCCGCGTGGGCGATGTGCCGATCGTCCAGATGCAGGCCCCGAGCCCGGAAGATCCGCGTGGTGGCCAGAACCTGCTCCCGCCAGTCCGCGATGATCTCATGCCCGAAGAAGCCTGTCGCCCAGGCGTTCATCTCACCCGCGACCTGCTGCGCAACCGCGAGGAACTGCGGATCCTGCGCGATCATCAGCTTCAGGTTGCGCTGGTTGTCCAGAGACATCGTCTGGACCTGGCCGAGAGCGTCCTCGCCGTCGAACATCCAGCCGTCCGCGCCCGACAACATCGCGTAGGCGACGTTACGCAACCCCGAAACGGTGCTTGCTCGTGGCTTTGTGGCCGGACCGGTGCCCTGAATCCACTGCCGTTGCAAATCCTGGGGGATGACCGCACCCACAAACCGGCCCGCGCGAGCGTCGGCGACCGTGAACGAGGTGCCGTCAATCACCGCATCCTCGGCCAAGAACTCGATCGGACGCTGCTCACGTGCACGTTGCGTACGCCGCTGGATCCGTTGCGCCATCAGCTCGTACCGACGCTGGTCCAGCACGCTGAGCGCCTCAAGAGCGGCCAGAACCTCGCGTGTGTACACGTCGGGATAGGAGGTAAAGGCCTGCGGGGAGATTATGAAAGAACGATCCATGAGCGTTATCGGGAAAGGGGTCGGCGCCGGTATTGGGGCAAATCATTCACAGAAACGCGACTCTGTCCAGAAAAGTTCCGCACAGAGTTGCGCTTAAAAGAAAGAAACGCTGATATTTACGGCTTGGGGCGCCACCGAGAGTCGGTGGCAGTGCGGCCCAGCCGCTGCCGAGCCTGCTCGGATCCCGGCTACGGCGGCGGGCGCGCTTGCCAGCCGTCGCAGCGCGCCCGCTGACTATCTGCGGGTCTCAGCGGCGCGCCCCACGCAAGGAGGCGCGCCGCCCCCCGTCACGTCGTGCTGCTTGACAGTGAGGGAACGCTCGCGTGGGCCGTTTCGCGCGGTTCTCTGCCTGCAGTAAATAGGGCCAGCGTGACGATGAGCAGCCCGCCGGCGGCAGCCACCGCCCAGCTGGTGTGCGTCGCTGCCGTGAAGGCGTCGGCGAGGAGTCTTTCTGCCCGCAGCGGCATCCCTGTTCCGCCGAGGCTACCCGTTACGGCGTGCATCTTCGAGAGCTTTCCTGCCAAGGCTGTGGGCAGATTTGCGGCGTGCAGCCGGCCCAGGATCTGGCCGTGTATGTCTGAGGCCATGATCGATCCCAGAACTGCGATTCCCAGGGCGCTACCGACCTGGCGGAAGGTCCCGATCAAACCTCCAGCGGCTCCACCTTGGCTGAGTGGCATTCCGTTTACCGCGAGGGTGGTCACGGGGGGGTTGACCATGCCATAGCCGCCGCCTATCAAGAGGTAGCTTGAGGCGAGCAGGAAATATGAGGAATGCGGCTGCACCAGTGTCAGCAGCGTCGCGCCACCCATCAGCGCCAAGCCCGCGACCATGACCGGTATCCGCGGCCCTCGATGCGCCACTATGCGACCTGTGAAAGGTGCCACGATGATCATGAGCGCAAAGGCGGGCAGGGTTGCAACTCCAGCCATCAGGGGCGAGTAGTCGCGTACCTCCTGTAGGTACAAGGTGTTCAAAAACAACCAGCCGGCGACGATAAAGAACGACAACAGACCCATCAACGTGGCTCCGGAAAATGCTGGACTGTGAAAGAACCGCAGATCAATGAGCGGTTCCGCCTGATGGCGTTCAACCACTATGAACAGCGTCAAGGCGACGGCGGCGGCGACAAACGCGCCCAGTACCGTTGCGCTCGTCAGGCCACTGGAGGGAGCCTCAATGATCCCGTAAGTCAGGGAGCCCAGGGCGGCGATCGCGAGCAGCTGTCCAGGGGGATCGAGCCGACGCGGTTTGGCGGCTTTGGACTCGGGCACAAACCGTCCCAGCAGCACCAGGGCTATCAGGCCGATCGGTACGTTCACCCAGAAGACGGCCCTCCAGTTAAGGCCGACGATCAGGGCTCCGCCAACGATTGGCCCGGCCGCCATACTAAGCCCCATCACCGCTGACCAGATGCCGATTGCGCGAGCCCGCTGCTTGCGGTCCGTGAAGGTGTTGGTGACGATGGACAGCGAGTTGGGGTTGAGCATCGCGCCGCCAATCGCCTGCGCGACCCGGAAGGCGATAAGCATGGACACGCTGGTCGCAAAGCTGCAGGCCAGCGAGGCGGCACTGAAAATAACAAGACCGGTACGCAACACCCGGCGGCGCCCGATGCGATCACCTACTGAGCCTCCGAGCAGCAAAAGACAGGCAAGCACCACGACGTAAGCGTCGACCACCCACTGCAGCGAAGAGACCGACCCACGGAACTGATGTTCCACCGAGGGCAAAGCCACGTTGACGATGGTGTTGTCAAGCTGCACCATGAACAGGCTGAGCGAACAGACCGCCAGTACGATCCAGCGCCGCGAACTGTCAGGCGACACGGGCAGTGGCGTCACGCCGTTTCTTGACGCTTTACTTTTTGTGGGGAGGCTGACCAGGCTAGGTTGGATCTCGGTGGTCATCGCAGTGTCCCTTTCCCGGAAAGTTCGGCGGCGCGGGTAGCGGTGCCACGTTTGGCGTGCACGCGACAGGCGGGGATGCGGGTGCCGACGTGGGAGGGGTGGAGCACTGTCTCAAGGCCCTCCCAGGCCCGTGTGAGCGTCTCGAGGTTGACCGTGCAGTGTGTCCAGCGTGCATCAAGAGGGTCGCGGTGCATGTCGATCAGTCCCGCGTGGCGCAGCTTGCCCAGGTGGTGGGAGACGAGGTTCTGAGCGATGTCGAGGGTTTCGGCGATCTCACAGTTGCAGATCTCGCCCTGCACGATCAGCAGGAAGATCTCCCGGCGGGTCGGGTCAGCTAGAAGCCTGAGGAGATCCGCCGACTCCGGGGGAATCGTCGGGGGTGTGTCGTCCAACTTAGTTCACCTTCCCGTTGCGGCGAGCGTGGCCACTGACGCCGCTGGTTGAAGCGGTTGCGTGGTGTAAGCCCAGCGTCGTTGTTGGTGCGGTCGCCGACGTGCTCGCGGTGACGGCCCGCAAACGGCTGCGAAGCCACGTCAGGGCCAGCGTGGCTGCCGCCAAGGGGTTGGCGGGCCAGCACAAAAAGCGTCCGCGGTAGGGAACGACAAGTACCAGGCCCGAAGTGGTGGCGCGGGTCACCATCGCCTGGCCCACCGTTCGGGCCGGCGGGGCGAGGGCTGACACGCGGCAGGGTTTCAGCGCGTCTGTGGCCAGGGCCAGTTTGGTGGCGGCTACCGCCGGCAGCCAGTCGGGAACACGCGTCTGTCGGGGTGTATTCGCCTTTTGCATCAATAGCGATTGTATCAATGACCGCTGATGTACCTTGTGCCGAGCTGTTGAGGCTCAACGTTCTGATGGCTACAGCAGGATCGTCCAGACGTGTGTCTACACTGGAGCGTCTACAACTGGTTAGGGAATCGCCGGGTGCTGCCTGCAACGCCCCCGGAGTCCACCGATCCAACCGACCGACAAGGAGAACTTCATGTCTGTACTTACGCGCGAGCTGCTCGAGGAGAGCAGGCTTGCTGATCTTCACGCGATCGCATCGGAACTGTCTATCGACGGCTACCGGCGTTTGCGCAAGGATGACCTGATCGACGCGATCCTCAACCACCAGGGCGCTACACAGGCAGATGCGGATGCCGCCGACAGCGGTGTCGATACTGAGCCCTCTGATAGCGGTGTCGATACTGAGCCCTCTGACAGCGGTATCGACGCTGACGCAGCCGACGGTGCAGCACGCAGGCGCCGTGGCCGTCGCGGCGGCCGGGCACGCGCAGGCGCCAACGGCCCGGTTGAGGAGCAGGCCGGCTCTGTCCCTGAGTCGCCTCGACCCGACGTCGCCGGGCCCGAGCGCTCCGGGCGCACCAAAGCCGGACGGCCCGCAACGGATGACACGCCGGTCGTTGAAGGCACCGTCGAGCTGCTTGCCAACGGGTCCGCCTTCCTGCGGCTCGCCCCTCCTGCACGGTCCGAGGACGACGTCTACATCTCAGCGGCGCAGGTGAAACGCTGCGAACTGATCAATGGCGACCGTGTCAGCGGCCCGCGCCGAGCCGCACACCGGTCCGAGCGCTTTGCCTCACTGGTGCGTGTTGACACTGTCAACGGCCGTCCCGCTGAAGACACTGCGGACCGTGGCCGCTTTGACGATCTGGCTGCTGAGTTCCCCAAGGACCGTTTCCAGTTCGGCAGCGGCGACGCGACGCTCAGTGCCATCGAGGATCTGACCCCGTTTGGCCGTGGATCCAGGGTGGCCATCACGGGCGGCAGCTGGACAGGCAAGTCACAGCTGCTTAAGGAACTTGCCAGGGCCCTCTCGGCGCAGGACGACGTGACCGTCATTGTCGCGCTTGTGGGCGTTCGTCCGGAGGAACTGTCCGAGTGGAACACAGAGCCGATCAAGGTGAGTGCTGCGCTGAGCTTCAGCGCATCAGCTGAAGCGCAAGACAACGCGGTTGACATGGTTGTTGACCAAGCCCGCCGGCTGGCGATGCGGGGCTCACACGCGGTCGTTCTACTCGACACACTTGACGGCTTACATCCGCTCAACGCTCGCCGCGCATTGGCGTCCGCACGCAAGCTCAAAGATGGCGGCTCCGTCACAGTGGTGGCCACCAGCACCAGACCGCTGGGCGGTGAGACCACGGTGATCGCGCTTGACGCGAACTTCGCTTTGGCCGGACGTCGACCGGCCCTTGACCTTCAGGCAAGCGGCACGCTGCGCGCCGAGCTGCTGATCGGCAGCGGTGAAGCTAAGACTCCTGCCAGGCAACGCGTGAAGGCGCATAAGTAGGGGGTCGGACTTCAGCAGGCGGTGCTGAGGCTGGGATGCGGACGCACCGCTCAGCCCGCCTCAAACCGAGATCAAATGCGCAAACTGACGCCGCGCAAAGGCACTTTGCTCCCAGGCGCGCCGGCTGGCTCAGGCAGTCAGCGCAACACGGGTCAGCATGACGGTCAGCCGAGACGACCGTCGTTGCGCATTCTGACTCTCTCGCACACCGTTGTTTGGCTCACCGCCGACCAGGGCAAACGCCCGACCGTGGTCACCGTCGCGATCACACCGGCCGCCAGACCCTGGTAGCCGCCACTACAACCAAACTCCCGGTGGGACCGTCGCGAAAGTCCCACGACGATCCGGGCGACCGCCTAAACGGTCTGGACGGTTGGTGTGGCTCGATCAGCCAGCAGAAAGCTTGCGCCAGCGCTGACGGTCGAAACGGTGAGCACCGCCGGCCACGCACCGATCTTCTTGGCGAGAGGATGTGAGGCGCCGAAGCCACCGAGGTACACCGCCAGTAGCGCACCGGCCCGGACCGGCCCTACCCGGTGCAGCCACCGGGAGGTCAGATAAACGCCGCCTGCGGCAAGCACCAGACCGCCAAGCGGCCGAACTCCAGTCACACGGGCGGTCAGGTACCCACCGATAAGGCCACCTGCAGAGACTGGTGCCGTTAGAACTTCCACCACCATGATGGTAGCGGCTGGTTTCTGAGCTGCTTGAGGCATGTCCGGTTGGACAGAGACCTCCATGTGAGAGATTCGGCCGTTTGGCAAACAGTCGCTGCTCACGCCTGTTTGCAGGGCAAAACTGACCGCGTCGCCGATTATGTGTCCAACTTCACAGACTGGTCACTTGCCAGCCTGTCACGCTGCCTGCCGTCAAAACATCAAGTGCCTAATCACCGGCGCACGGCGTCCGGTGAGCGGGGGAACCATTTGCCGAGCACTTGCTCGGCGGGGGCGAATCTGGTTTCAGGCTAAAACCTGAAGCGGCCAGTAGCGCCGGGTCGCGCGGCCATTGTGCCGCGCTCCTGTCGCGAGCCCGTCAGCTAACTCCGTCGGCGCTCCGATATTCAAAGGAGGCCCTCGACTATGAGTGCCCTGAAACGAAGATCTCGCATGCCTGCTCGTGCGCGGATCGTGATTTCCACCGGGTTGGCGGTTGCGGTAACAGTCACCGCCGTGGCCAGTGCCGCAACAACAAGCGGCGCGAGGCTCGGACACCGACACTCTCCGCACCGCACCCATCTCCAAGCTGCCAAGCGGCACCACACACCCGCGCCACGGCGCGCCAGACTTGTGGTTGGTCCACACTCGCAAATGGTGCAAACTGGACACGCGGTCACCGTCAGCGGCCGACTCTCCCCGGTTACGCGTAACGTGATTGTGAAGCTCTTTGCGCGTCGTGGCCGCCACTGGCAACTGGTGGGACGCAGCCGCGCACACCGAGCTGGTCGCTTCCGCATCAGGTATCAGGAGCATGGGGTGGGCTCCACCCGGCTACGGGTCAGCGCGATCGGGCCGCGCCTGCGGCCCGGATACGTCCCCGCCGGTGAAGTGCTGGGACTCGCTCCGTCGGTGGCCTCCTGGTATTACGACGCCGGCAACACTGCGTGCGGATTCCACGCCTGGTATGGCGTTGCCAACCGGACCCTGCCTTGTGGGACCAAGGTGACGATTCGATATGGCGGCCGTGTGGTTGTAGCCACCGTGGATGATCGAGGGCCGTTTATCTACGGGCGAAGCTTTGATCTCAATCAGAACACCGCTCGCGCGCTCGGCATGTACGGAGTCGCACAGGTGCTCACCTCCGTGTGATTTGTGGTGCCGAGGCGGCATGTTGGAGAGCCCCGGGCCCTCGCACGTGCGTTGAGGAATGCTGGCGCTGACTATTTTGCGTGCTGGAAAGGGCCGATAGCTGACCGTATGCAGACGATCCGCAGCCCCTTGGTGTGGGTCGCGACCCTGTTCGCGGCCGTTGCGCTTTGCTCCACCACAGCGTCGGCCCATGCGCTGGGTCGTAGACCCGGCGCAGGCAGGCTGTCACCGTATCTGCACCGTGAAAGCCGGCAGCCAGGACTTGGCACCATCCATCTTTCAAGCGCGGTCTACAGGGCCAGCGAGGACGTTGGTCGCTTTGCTGTGACGGTTGTGCGCAGCAATGACAGTGGTCCGGAAACGTTTTATTACGGTGTTACGAACAAGAGCTCCGAGGCCGGCACGAACTTCCAGAAGGTCGGCAATACACGGGCCACGTTTGCGCCTGGGCAGAGCATCTACACGTTCTACGTGACGATCGACGATCAGGGGATAAACGGCCCGATGCGCACCGCACGGGCCTACATATTCGGTGGGTCGCCAGCCCCGGTTGGTTCTCCCGCCGATGCTCAGATAGACCTGCTGCAGAACGATCCGCTGGCGGCCGCAAACCCTGAGAACGCACTGGCCTACGCACAGGCGCCCACCGACGGTGACCCACTTCAACATGTGCGCTGGTATGTGTTCGGTGACGCCGCGCCGTCCGGCGTGGCTGCAAGCCAGTACGAGAAAACCAATCCCGCCTGGGCTCAGGCGCTGCACAAGCTGGCGTTCACGCCGGGATCTGGCTCCTACCGGTTCTGGATGTGGAACCAGCCTGCATCGTCGCTGGCTGCAACGGTGGAGAGGTATTTGGCTAATGCAGAGCAGCAACAGCCGGACACGACCGTCCCACTAACCACCTATTCGCTGGTTCACGGTAGCTGTGAGAACCCGTTCTCAATCCAGAAGCGTTACGAAACCTGGATCAGACAGCTTGCCACCGGCATCGGGAACTTTCGCGTGGTCCTCTATCTCGAGGAGGACTCGCTGATGGAGACCCATTGTTTGAACTATGCCCAGCTGCAGGAGCGGCTGCGCGAGCTTCGCTACGCGGTCACGGTGTTGTCTCGTGACCCGCATCTGCTGATCTACATGGACGCAGGCGCCCCCGACGGATGGTTAAGCGCCGCACAGACCGCGGCGCTGCTCAGAAAGGCTGACATCGCACAGGCCCAGGGCTTCTTCGTGAACGCCACACACAATGACTGGACAACCACCGACGTGCACTTCGGCCAGGAGATCGCCAAGCTGACCGGCGGGAAACACTTCATTGTTCAAACCGACAACAACGGCCGGGGCCCGTTGGTTCCCGCCGATCGAGCCAAGCAGGGCAATGAGCTGCTGTGTAACCCACCCGACCGCGGAACCGGGCCGCTGAGCTGGGATACGGGTTATGAGTACGTCGACGGGTTCCTCTGGTTCAACAACGTTGGCGACTCCGACGGCAGCTGCGGAGCCGGCGACCCTTCTATCGCCACGTTCTGGCCAGCCTATGCGGTCAGCATGGTCCAGCACGGGACACGGGCGGTCACCGGACCCCGTTACGATCTTCTCTTCTCGCAGACAGACATGTGAGCGCCAAGCCCTGGACGCTGACCGGCAGCGAATCTCCGTCCATAAGGGCATTGCCGGATGAACGCTGAGACGGGGGCTGACACGCGAACCGGCGGTCTGGCTTTGTGTCCGGCGGCCCTGCGAACATCTGTTCGTGGGACCAGGTACAACGGCGTGTCGTGAGCAAGACACCGGCGCTCGGCGCGTCATCGCCCACTGTGACATCGACGCGTTTTATGCGTCGGTTGAGCTGATCCGCAGGCCGGAGCTGCGGGGGCACCCGCTTGTCGTCGCCGGAACCGGTCCCAGGTCGGTGGTGACGACGGCCAGCTATGAGGCGAGGAAATTCGGCATTGACTCGGCTATGCCTGCTGCGCGCGCGAGAGTTCTGTGCCCGCAGGCCGTGTTCATACCGCCGGATTTCGCGGCCTATCGAGCGAAGAGCACGGAGGTTTGGGATCTCGTCAGGTTGCGAGTGAGTCGCATCCAGCAAGTCGGTATCGACGAGGCCTATCTCGACGTCACTGACATCGAGAAACCGCTGCGAGTGCTGCGGGAGCTCGTGGCGGACATCTTGGAGCGGACGGGAGTGACGATGTCTGTCGGCGTGGGGCCGTCCCGCCTGGTGGCCAAGACGGTGAGTTCGTTGTTCAAGCCAGCTGCTTTCGCGGCACTTTCGCGTGAGGATGCGTGCGAACGATTTGCTGGTGCGCCGACCCGGATCTTGCAGGGCGTCGGGCCCAAGGCCGCCGAACGTTTGGCGCTCTTGGGCATTGCCACTGTCGGGGATCTCCAGCGCCAGGACCAGAAGGTTCTCATCGAGCGGTTCGGTGAGCGCATGGGCGCATATCTCAAGTCACGCAGCTGGTTCTTTGATGACTCACCGGTGCAGCCTGTGGGAGCGGCGAAGTCGCGTTCAAGCGAGACGACGTTCCCTGAAGATGTCTCGGACCGTGAGGAGCTTGAGGCGGTGCTGCGTCGTCTGGCTGAAGAGTTGTGTTCGACGCTCCAGCAACGGCATGTCCGAGGCCGGACAATCGGAATCAAGGTGCGGCTTGACGACTGGACCACAGTGACGCGCGCCAGGTCTCTAAACGAACGGACCAATGATGTAGGCGTCGTCGCGCCCGTGGCGCTTGACCTTTTCCGGACATATGGCCCGACGCGTCCTGTGCGCCTGCTCGGGATCCGCGTTGCCTCCTTTGAGGCGCCCGTCACCAGCCGCCGGTCGCGGCAACGATCTCACCAGCTCGCGCTCCCGTTGTAGTCAGTACAGCGCGGACGCCAGGCGGCGGCGCATCTCGCGCGCCAGATCACTGCTTGCGCCAATCTCCTCAAGCGCACCGACCACAACCTTGCGTATCTCATCCTTGGCGCCGTCCGCGTCGGGCAGCACCTTGAGCAGGAGGTCTAGTCCGTGTTCGGTCTGGCCGTTGTCCAGCGCCTGGAACGCGTCGCTCAGATCCGGACTGTCGCTGCTTTGAAGGCTTATGCGCGCGAGCATGCCGTCGGCTACGAAACTGCCGCGCACCGGTTCAAGTACGGTGCGCGCCTGATCGGACTGGCCACGGGCAAGTAATAGCCGCGCAAGCAAAACGGCAGCATCCGCACGCCCAGGTTCAAGTTCCAAGGCGCGGCGCAGAGCATCCTCGTCACCTGATGCAACCAGCAGGTCCGCCTCTGATGGCAAAAGACCCGCAAGAAACCGCTCAACCGCTGGCTGGGGTTGCGCGCCCACAAACTCTGAAACTACGGCGCCGTTGCGAAACGCTTTGACGGCAGGGATCCCCTGGATGCCGAACTGTCGTGCGGTTTGCGGGTTGCTGTCGGTGTCAAGCTTGGCAAGCTCGATCTTTCCTGCATGCGCAGCCACTGCGCGTTCCAGCACCGGAGTTAGCTGCCTGCATGGCGCACACCACTGTGCCCAGAAGTCAACCACCACCGGAACATGGTGCGACCGCTCGATGACAGCAGTTTGGAAGGTTTGGTCTGTCACGTTCATTTGCTAACCATCGTAGTGGCCCGCCTGTCCCGCCTGGCCCGCGTTGGCTGTCGCCTGCGGATGCCGCCGCGGTAAGGAGCGGCGATTGGGGCCGCAAAGGTCGCCAAACCAAATCGCCGACCAAGGCCAACCTGCCAGTCGGCACCGTCGGCGGCGCAGTGCCCGACGTCCAGCGTTCCGGGCCGCGCACAAGCGCGCTGATCGATCGACACTTCACTGCGCCCGGGGGGTAGAGTCGTTGGCATGGCCAGAGAGTTCACGGTCCTCTCCAGCGATGGGGCTCTGCTCTCTGGTGAAGAGTCCGGTAACGGCACACCGGTGCTGCTGTTGCACGGCCTCACCGCCACGCGACGTTATGTGGTGATGGGGTCCAGGCTGCTGGAGCGCTCCGGCCACCGGGTGATCACCTACGACGCCCGCGCGCATGGCCGCTCGTCAGCGGCGCCTGAAGAACACGCCTACACCTATGACCTCTTGGCCCAAGACGCCATAGCTGTGCTTGATCGCCTGGGGGTCGAGCGCGCTGTCATCGCTGGCGCCTCGATGGGGGCCCACACGGCACTCAACGTGGCGCTGCATCATCCCGCCCGGGTGGCTGGACTGGTAGTCATAACACCTGCATACCCGGGTGCAGATGGTGGGTTGTTGCGCGGCCAGCCGGGGGAGGTGGGCGATCGTGAGACAGGAGAGCCGGGCCGTACGGACGCCTGGGACAGTCACCAGGATCGTTGGGAGGCTCTCTCAGAAGGCCTGCGCCGGGGAGGTGTTGACGGGTTCATGGCCGCGTTTGGCCAGCCGGCGGTGAGCTCTGCGCAGGTCGCGCAGACGATCCTGACCGTGACGCGGCAGAGGCTCTCCCAACACCAGGACCTCAGAGCCCTCGCCGACTGCCTGCGCTGGCTGCCGCGCTCGCAGCCATTCGGCTCGCTTGATGAGCTGCGTGTGATTGACGTGCCGTGCACGGTCGTCATCTCAAGTGACCAGGCCGATCCGGATCACCCCGAAGCGGTTGGAGCCGCTTATGCCCGTTCTCTTCCGGCCGCCCAGATGGTCACAGACCAGCCGGGCAGCTCGCCGGTGGCCTGGCAGGGCAGCCAGCTCTCAAAGGTGATCGCTGCAGTGGCAGCGCGCGCCATGGCAGCCAAAACCACTTGATGAGGTTCGGGCGGCACCACCGCCGAAGCCTGCCGCTTTCCGGCAAGGGTTCAGCGTCCATGAATCTACCGCGTAACGCTCGATAATACATCTTATGTATCCCTAAAAGTGGGAATGAGCCATCCCAGTGCACGGCATGAGCCATCGCGATGGACACGCGTTCGCTGACAAAACAGCGGTGCCGTTTTACCGACGTTTCACATGATGTTGATGGCCACATAGATGTCAGCTGGATTGCCACGAGATGTCGGTGATCCGGGCCACGTGTCGTCAACGCCGAGACGCGTCGAGCGAGCCTCGAGGTGCTAGCCACTCAACGGACTGTCCGGTAATCGCCGCGATGCGATCGTAGTCCTCGTCGTAATGGAGCACCGTGAGGCCTGCCGCCTCGGCGGCCGCGGCAATGAGCAGGTCCGGGTGGCGTACTGATCGCTGATGGAGTCCACCGCGCGCGGCGAGGCCACCGTACACCGCCAGAGCTCGATCCCAACCGTCCGCCGCCAGGCGGCACTCCGGCAAGGCGTTGAGTTCCGTGCTGAGCGTCGCGAACTCATCTGCGTTACGCGCGCTGTAGAGAAGTTCGAGCTTCACCATCGCGCACACGGCGATCTCCCCGGCGACGACATCCTCATCGAAGCGCCCCCGGATCTCGCCGCCAACAGCGCGGGTCCAGACCCAGGCGCTTGTGTCGGCGAGCCTCAACGTGGAGCCGACTTGGACGTCCGCAGCTCGTCGAGAGCCTCCGGCGTCAGGTCGGGGAAGTCGCGTCGCGCCAAACGCCTCCGCGCGTCACGGTCGACGACTTCTCGTAGCGCCGCGTGGACGGTGTCCGTAGTGCGGCTCGTGCCGAGCACATGCGCCGCAGCGTCGACTAAGTCGGCCTGAAGGTTGATGTTCGTACGTCTGATTGCGGTTCGCGCCATGC
>JBMFHK010000007.1:0-45426 GCA_049976865.1 Solirubrobacteraceae bacterium
CCCCGCATCAGGCTGAACCACTCCAGCCAGGCCACCGACCACCTGAATAGTTACCTTTTGAGCTTGCTGAGCTCGAAATAACTGCCGCTACCGTTTCGTCACGTGAAAGCCTAGCATACCCCAAGGGGGTATGCTCGTAACAGGTCTGTGGCAGCCTGGTTTCAGATGGCGATCAGCCAGTCGGCAGCTCAATCACAAACTGGGCGCCACCGGTTGGCGCCGTTCCCACGCGCACCCGGCCGCCGTGCGCTTCGGTGATCGCTTTGACGATGGCCAGGCCCAGGCCGGCTCCGCCGGCCGCTCGTGAACGGGCCTTGTCGATCCGGTAGAAGCGCTCAAAGACACGTTCGCGAGCGGCCGGCGGGATCCCCGGACCGTCGTCGCTCACGGTCACCCGCACGCGCTGCGCAGAAGACCGCACAACATCGATCCTGACCAGGCCATCCGGCGCAGAGGTATGTGTGATGGCGTTACGAGCGAGGTTGCGCAGCGCTTGGGCAAGGCGGTCGGGATCGGCGTAGACGGTGACGGGCTCAAGTACGCCTGTCTCGAAGCGACGTTGCGCGATCAGGCTCAGCCCGTCCCACAGTTCAGTGGCCAGCTCATCCAGGCGCACCGGCTCGCGCCTGAGAAAGTCGTTGCGGTCCGACTGCGCCAAAAGCAGCAGATCGTCAACCAGTCGTGACAGGCGCGATACCTCAGCCTGCATCAGCCGCTCGACGCGCTCCAGCTCGGCCCGCGGGGGCTGCTGCTCGCCGTCCTCGCTGGCCAGCAGATCGAGCTGCCCGCGCAACACGGTCAGCGGTGTGCGCAGCTCGTGTGAAGCGTCGGCGACAAATTCGCGCTGCGCCTCAAAAGCGTCTGAGAGCCTGTCGAGCATGTGGTTGAGCGCCTCCGCCAGGACCTGTACCTCCGTGCTTGAATCGCTCGGCAGCTCGATACGCGGCGACAAGTCGCCGGCGTCGATCCGAGCGGCGGTCGCGGCGGACCGGCGCAGCGGCGCACTGATCCGGGTGCCGATCAGGTAGGCCGCGACGATCGACAACCCCAGCGCCAGCAAGCCGGCCAGCACGAAGGAATGGGCGACCACATCCTCGGCGTGGCTGACCTGGCTGAGGGTTTCACCAGCGCCGGCGTAGATCGAGTAACCAGGCGCCTGGAGGCGAACCTCAAAGACTCGCAACAGGCCGCTGTCCGGCGCCGGCAGCGACGCGTATCCGAGCCGCGGCGTCGTGAGCCGCCGGGCCTCACGCAGCTCGAAACGGCGCTCGGCGGGAGTGTCCTCGTCGCCAGCCGGGTTGACGCCGTACAGCTCCGGCTGGTTGCTGGCAACGCCGAACCCCGGTACCAGCACGAACAGCAGCTCACCGTTGCTGGAATAGGGCTGTGAGGTTGCGTAGCGCCGGGCGGTGGCCAGCGCCTCCGCCGGGTTGGTGTCGGAATCCGCGGTGACCGCGATCGCAAGCTGTCGGGCGCTGGTCGCGATCGACCGGTCTATCTGGGCGCGCAGCTGACTCCCGGTCTGGTTGTAGACCACGATGCCGGTAACAGCCACCACCAGCACCACCGCCATGGCGAGCGCGAGCGTCAGTCTGGCTCTCAGGCTTCGCGGCATCAGCCGCCGCATCAGCTGGTGCTCTCGTCAAATCGGTAGCCGACAGACCTGACCGTGCGAATTGGCGCGCGGCGTGTGGGAGTACTGAGTTTCCGGCGCAGGTAGCCGACGTACACCTCAAGCACGTTGGTGCCCGGGTCGTGGCTATACCCCCAGACAGCGCGCAAAATCTCTTCGCGAGAGAGCACGTGAGGACGGTTTTGCGCCAGATAGACAAGCAGCTCGTACTCGGTGGTGGAGAGCCTCACCAGCTCCCCGTCCAGTCGCACCTGGCGGGACACGAGGTCGATCTTCAGTGTCTCGGTGCTGATGATGGTGCTGCCGTGCGCGGTAGTGCGCAGGTGCGCGCGGATCCGCGCAGCCAGCTCCGCCAGCGCAAACGGCTTGACCAGGTAGTCAACGGCGCCGTCATCCAAGCCGGCGATACGGTCCTCCACGGCGCTGCGCGCGGTCAGCACGATCACCGGGAGGGCCGGTCGCTGGGCATGGAGTACGCGCAGCACCTCGCTGCCGCTGATCTCAGGCAGGTTGAGATCCAGCAGGACGAGCTCAACGTCAGGCTCCAGCGCGCGCTGCAGGCCGGTGGCGCCGTCTCCGGCGGCGGACACCTCAAAGCCGTACTTGGCTAGGCCTCGCTCAACGAAGTCGACAATCCCCGGCTCATCTTCCACTACCAGGATCACGCGCCGATCATAAAACCAGGCGCGAACGGGCACCCTGATGGCAAAGAGATTTCTCACGATCAGCGGTAGGCTCGCGCTCATGAATGAATGGTTTGAGGAGTTAAGCGAGTTTCTGCAGATCCCGTCGATCAGCGCTCAGCCCGAGCATGCAGACGACGTGCGCCGGGCCGGTCAGTGGGTGTGTGACAGGATCGGTGAAGCCGGCGGTCAGGCGGGGATCCTTGATTGGCACGGGCAGCCGCTGGCCGTCGGGGAGATCCCGGCGAGCAGCTCGCCGGAGAACGCCCCGACCGTGCTCTGCTATGGGCACTTTGACGTGCAGCCCGTTGATCCGCTGGCGCTGTGGGAGTCGCCACCTTTCCAGCCCGAGATCCGGGACGGACGCGTCTATGCCCGCGGGATCGCTGATGACAAGGGTGGCGTGTACGTGCTGCTGGCCGGGGCCCGTGAGCTGGCGCTCGCCGGCGAGCTGCCGGTGAACGTGCGCTTTGCCTGCGACGGTGAGGAGGAGTCCGGCGGTCACTCGATCGTTGACTACATCAACGCGGACGAGCGCGGCGCTGACGCGGCTGTGATTTTTGACTCGGCGATGGTCCGAGAGGACCTGCCGGCCTTCAACGTCGCCACGCGCGGCATCATCTACTTTCACGTGGAGCTGCGCACCGGCGCCGGGGACCTGCACTCAGGGACGTTCGGTGGCGCGGCGCTCAATGCCGCGCACGCTCTGATCCGGACGCTGGATCAGCTGATCGCCCACGACGGGCGGTTGGCCGAGCCTCTGCGCCAGGGCATCATCGCGCCCACCGACCAGGAGCTTGATGATTGGCGCAAGCTGCCTTTCGGCGCCGACGAGCTGGCTCGCCAGGGCGCAAACCCCGCTGACCCTGAGGCTGCCGCGGACTTCTACCTGAGGACCTGTGCCGAGCCGTCGCTGGACGTCAACGGCATCGAGTCAGGGTCGCCGTACGTGCAGAAGACGGTGCTGCCGGTGACGGCTGCCGCAAACGTCTCAGTGCGGCTCGCTCCCGGTCAGGATCCCGCGGTGATCGCGGCGGCGTTCGAGCAGTTGATCCGCGCGGCGGCGCCCGCGGGTGCACAGCTTGAGGTGGAGATGCTCGCCGCATCCGGCGCCGGTGTGGTCAACCCCGATGCTGACGCGATCCGGCTTGGCCAGGACGCCTTTGAACGGGTGCTCGGGGTGCGGCCAATGCTGACTCGGATCGGCGGCAGCATACCGATCGTGGCTGCTTTCGCGCAACGGGAGATTCCGGTGATCATCTCGGGTTTTACCTTGCCTGACTCAAACATCCACGCACCCAACGAGAATATGCTCGCTCGGTATGTGCCGCTTGGCACGGAGACCGTCAAGGCGCTCCTGCGGGATCTCGGCAAGCTGAAGTCATGACAACCGCCTAGGAGGGGTGGCGCCGGCAGATGACGCTCACGCTGATCGTGGGACCCGCTAACTCAGCCAAGGCTGGGGAGGTGCTTGGTGGCTATGGACTGGCGGCTCGAAGTGACGCACTGCTGGTTGTGCCAACCGCGGCGGACGTCATGCACTATCAGCAGGAGCTGGCGGCGCCGGGCGTAACCCTGGGGCGGGTGCTGACCTTCTCCGGGCTGATCGATGAGCTCGCCGCCCGCGCACGGTTTTATGGGCGGCGCCTCACGCCGCTGCAGCGCGAGCGCGTGCTGCAGCGAGCCATCGCCGCGGCGGAGCTGGACTATCTGGCCGGCTCCGCTGCGGGATATGGTTTCACGCGCGCCGCCGGGCGGCTGATCGCGGAGCTTGCACAGCAGCGGATGACGCCGGGGGTGGTCGCCGCTGCGCTGGCGGAGTGGGCAGGCGGGGCAGGTGACCGCCAGAGCCTCGCGTCGGAGTTCTCCGACATCTACGGGCGTTACCACGCCCAGCTGGACCGCCTTGGCCGTTTCGACGCGGAGACGTTTGCATGGACTGCGCTTGACGCGCTCCGTGAGGCGCCGTACCGGTGGGGGGCTACGCCGGTGTTTATCTACGGGTTCGACGATCTCACCGTGGTGGAGCTGGATACGGTTGAGACGCTGGCCCGGCGGGTGGGTGTTCGCGTGACGGTCTCCCTCACCTATGAAGCTGACCGCCCAGCGTTGGCGGCGCGCGCCAGTGTGGTCCAGGAGCTGCGCGCGATCGCCGACTCGGTCACTGAGCTACCGGCGCTGGATGACCACTATCACCCATCCGCTCGCGCTGTTTTGCACCATCTGGAACGCAACCTGTTTGAGCCTGATGCGCCTGTCGTGGACGCCGGTTCTGCGGTTGAGCTGATGGAAGCGGGCGGGGATCGCGCTGAGGCTGAACTTGTCGGCGCAGAGGTTTCCAGGGCCCTGGCCGCCGGCGTGCCGGCCGCCGAGATAGTGATCGTCTGCCGCTCGCTGGAAGACTCGGGTGAACGTTTTGAGCATGCGCTTGAGCGCTACGGCATCCGTGCGACCAGCGCGCGTACGGTGGCGCTGGAACAGACCACCCTTGGACGTGCGTTGCTTGCGCTGGCGCGCTTTGCTCTGGCGCCAGAGGGTGGACGCTCGATCGCCGACCTGATCACCTACCTGCGTTACCCCGGGGTGGTTGCTGCAAGCTCCGCTGTCGTAGACCAGGTGGAGGCGTATGTCAGGCGTACAGGCAGACGTGAGCTTGACGCGAGCACACCTGGCGGGTCGCTGGTGCGCCCGGCGCTCACCGTTGTGGAGGATCTGGCTCGCGAACCGGACCCCGCTGCGGCTCTGCCGGCGCATGTGCGCCGACTGCTTGCCGCGCCCCACCGTGGCCGCGCAGTGCGCCTCAGCGTGGCGCAGGAGCTTGATGCAAGGGCCGGCGCTACGGTGCTTGACGCGCTGCGCCAGACAACCGAGCTGGACGCGGACCGTCGCGTCAGCGGCGCCGAGCTGGTCGAGCTGCTTGAGAGCCTGCGGGTGGAGGTTTACGGTGTGCCGCCGGCAGACGCGGTGCTGGTCAGCGGGCCGGCAGCGATCCGTGCACGGCGCTTCCGTCGCGTGTTCATCACCGGTCTGTGTGACGGTGAGTTTCCGTCCGGCGACCTCGGGACCGGTAACCCGCTGCTGGATGACCAGCGGCGGCGTGAGCTCGCGCTGGCGACGCGGCTTGTGCTGTCCACGCAGGCTGATCGAATGGAGCGCGAGCGCTATCTGTTCTACGCTTGCGTCTCACGTGCCACCGAGCGCGTGACACTCAGCTATCGCAGCTCGGACGAAGAGGGAGGCCGTGTCCTGGCGTCTGCCTTTCTTGAGGAGGTCGCAGCGCTGCTTGACGCTGGCTGGGTTGAGCGCCGCCGCCGCCGGCTGCTGCCCGACGTGGTCTGGCAGGTGCAGGAGGCTCCCACTGAGTGGGAGCGGCTGGTGGCCGCCGCGTTTGCGGCGGCCACCAGCCGCTCCCAGCGCTTGTCAGACCGCAACGCCAGGGCGAACGTCGACCTCACGTCTCTGATCGACCCGGATCGAGTGCTGCCAGCGCGTGGGACGTTGCCGGCAGGCACGCGTGTTCTGTCCGCTGCGGCGCTGGCCCACGTCAGCGATGCGCAGGTGGTGTCGGCCAGTGCGCTTGAAAGCTTTGCCTCCTGCCCTGTTCGCTGGCTGGTTGAAAGGCAGCTGAAAATCCGAGACCTTGAGCCGGAGCCTGAGCCGCTGGCGCGCGGCAAGCTGGTCCACGGTCTGCTGGATCAAGTGTTCCTGCGTTTGCGCGGGCCGCTGGACAAAAGCTCGTTGGAGAGCGCCCAGCGTGCGCTTCACAACGCCGTGACCGCCGGTGCGCAAGTGGTTGCGGTGGGGCGTCCTGCCGAGGTGAAGGCTGCGGTGTTGCGCGGGATCGAGGCGGAGCTGCGGCGCTACCTGTCGCTTGAAGCCCACCACGGCAGTGCCTGGCAGCCGCTTGCGACGGAGCTTGGCTTCGGCTTGGATGGCTTCCACCCAGCAGGGGATGAGGCGCTGCCGGCGCTGGTGCTGCACGACGCAGACCAGGAGGTGATGGTCAGCGGCGTGATCGATCGCGTAGACGTGAGCCCCCACGACGCCGGGCATGTGATCGTGCGTGACTACAAGAGCGGCGCTCGCAGTGCCAGCTGGGCCGGGGCGCGCTGGCTTGCTGATGACCGCCTGCAGGTTGGTCTCTACATGATTGCCACAGAACGGCTGCTTCACAGACACTCCGTGGCCGGCTTCTATCAACCACTGGCGGGCGATGACATCCGGCCGCGTGGCGTCTTTGAGGCCGACGCGCCCGTGGGCGCCAGCGTGATCGGCAAAGACGCGACAGAGCCAGCAGATCTTGAGGTCCTGCTGCAGGAGATTGAGCGCCGGACGGTGGCGCTTGGCAGCACCTTGCGCCGTGGTGAGCTGACGCCCCGTCCGCATAGTTGCTCAACAGGTGGCTGCCGGTATCCGGGGATTTGCTGGAGTGGCTCCCTGGGGGGCTCGTGAGCGAACCGGCAGAGCAGGCCCAAGCTCACCTTGAGGAGGACAGCTTCACTGCAGAACAGCTCTACGCGATCGAGCACCGGCCGGGCGAGCTGCTGGTTGACGCCGGGGCCGGGAGCGGCAAGACCGCGGTGCTGGTCGAACGGTTCGTGCGATCGGTTGAGAATGACGGCGTGGCGGTCGGCCAGATCCTGGCGATCACGTTCACGGAGAAAGCTGCCGGTGAACTGCGCGAGCGAATCCGGGCACGCCTGCGAAAGGCCGGGGACCCGACCGGTGCCCGTGCCATTGAGGGCGCCTGGATTTCAACGATCCACGCGTTTTGCGCGCGGCTGCTGCGAACCCACGCGCTGCATGCGGGTATCGACCCTGACTTCAGCGTGGTTGATGAAAGCGCCGGCGCTGAGCTCCGGCTCGCTGCTTTTGATGCCGCGATCTCAGTAGCGGCACGCAGCCGGGACGGGGCCGAGCTGATCGGCGCATACGGTCTTCAGACACTGCGTGAGGCGACCATCGGTATTCACGACGAGTTGAGGGCCAGAGGCATGAGCCAGCCGGCGCTGCCCCAGGTGCAAGGCGTCCCCTCCGACGCGGAGCTTGAAGCGGCCGCGCGCCAACTGCTGGCTCAGGTCAAGCCGCTGCGCAAGGCGCTTGGCCGGGGCCGTGCGCCGGGCAAGCAGGTGCAGACCGCGCTGGATTTGTTGGCTCGGGCGCCTGATGTGCTGGCGGATGAGCTCCTGTGGCCCGGAGATGTCTATGCGCTGCGGCTCAAAGGCAACGCTGCGGCGCTGCGCACGGATTCCTGCGACGAATACAACAATGCGCTGACCACCTACGCGCAGGCGCTCGCAACGGTCATGGGCGCGGAGTTGCGAGATGTCTTTGAGGCGCTTCTGTCCGGGTATGCGCGCGCCTACCGGGATCTCAAGCGTGAACGCTCGGTGCTGGACTTTGCCGACCTTGAGCTGATGGCGCGGGACCTGCTGGCTGACCATCAGCTTGCCGGCAGCTATCGGGACCGTTTTCTGCGCGTGATGATCGATGAACTGCAGGACACCAATCGGGTTCAGCTCGAGCTGATCGACGCGATCGCCGGGCTGGACCTGTTCATGGTGGGTGACGCTCAGCAGTCGATATACGGCTTCCGCCATGCCGACGTCGAACTGTTCCGCCAGCGGGGCGAGCACCTTGCCAGGCTGGGTGCTCGCGCCTCGCTAACAACCAACTTCCGCTCTCAGCCAGCGATCCTGGCTGTGGTGAACGCCGCTTTCGCCGGAGCTCTCGGCACCAGTTTCATGGCTTTGCGGCCCGGACGCGAGGCGCAGTCGGCAGCTGAGCCGCTGGTTGAGATGCTGATCGTTGACCGGGGCGGGCCGGCCGGCTCCGCCGCGCAGGCTGGCGAGGGCGCAAAGGGTGAGCTTGACGGCGCCGCCTGGCGGGTGGCTGAGGCACGCGTGCTGGCCCGGCGCGTCCGCGATCTGATCGGAACTGGACAGGCGCAGGCGGGAGACGTGGTGGTGCTCACGCGTGCCACCACGGGCATGCGTGTCTACGAGCAGGCCCTTGAGCAGGAGGGGGTGCCGACCTATGTGATCGGCGGGCGCGGTTACTGGTCAAACCCCCAGGTGCTTGAACTCATCGCCTACCTGCGGGCGCTTGCCAACAAGCTCGACACCGAAGCGTGGTACACGGTCCTGGCCTCGCCGCTTTGCGGACTGTCGCTTGACGGGCTGGTGCTGCTGGCGGCCGGAGCCGCAGGTGAGCTAAGCGGCGCTGACGCAGGGCTCTTGGCGCGCTTTGAGGCCTGGTTTGACGGTGAGCGGCTGGCGGCCACCTGGCTTGGTCCTGAGCAGTTACTTGAACGGGCGTTGACTGCCACTGGCTACGAGCTGCTACTGGCAGCTGCCGTGGACGGCCGCCGGCGGCTGGCCAACGTCCGCAAGCTGTTACGGATAGCCCGTGAGTGGCAGCAGATTCACGGCAGCGACCTGCGCGGCTTTCTCGACTCTCTGCGCCGGCGCGCAACCGTTGGTGACGGGGTCCGGGAGAGTGAAGCGCCGGTTCAGGGTGAGTCGCTTGACGCCGTGCGCCTGATGACGATCCACCGCGCCAAGGGGCTTGAGTTCCCGGTGGTGTGTGTGGCTGATTTGGGGCGCGTCAACCAGCCGGTGGTGGGTCCGCTGATCCGCGTGGGTCGAGACGGCATCAGCCTTGGCCTGCGTCTGGGGCGCCCGGGCACGTCCGAGCGCGTAAACGCTCTGGCTCATGACGAGCTGGTCGCCGAGCAGCAGCGGTTTCAGGACGCGGAGGAACGCCGCCTTTTCTATGTGGCCATGACCCGTGCCAGAGAGCGGCTGATCCTCTCCGGCGCGGCACGCTTTGACCAGTGGGAGAACGCCAATCGCGGCAGTGCGATCAGCTGGCTGGGTCCTGCCCTGGTGCCGGATATCGCTTCACGGTCAGCAGAGTTCCGGCGCGGTGACGTTTCCAATGTGGGGGTTGGCGCCACCGGCGCCGACCCCCGCGAAGTCAGCTTTGTCACAGCGCTCGGCGTGAGGGTCAGCCTTCTAAACGGCCTGCCGCCGCGACTGGCCTCCGCTGACCAGGCGCCGCCCGACAGCGCTGAGCCGGCTGGCGATGCAACCGTCCTTGAGCTTGGCCAGCGTGCGGGCGAGGATCTCGCCGACGGTGCACCCCAGCCGAGCTTCAAAAGCTTCTCCTACACGGCGCTGGCCAGTTACGAGCGCTGTCCATACCGCTTCTACGTCGAGCGGGTCCTCGGTCTGCCTGAACTTCCTCCCCTGCCGGCTGGACCCAGCCCGCGAGGGGTCCTCACGCGTCGGGTGGGAACCGCTGCTCAACGGGGCCTGCTGGTCCATGAGCTGCTGGCGCGCATGAACTTCCAGAGTCCGTCGCTTGAGGGCACGATGCCCGCTGAGGTCCGGGCGATGACGGCCGCACTGATCGGCAGCTCCACGTTCGCCCGGCTGACAGCCTTACGCGACGTGCGGCGTGAGCAGCCCTTCGCCTTCCGGACCGGGCCGGTTTTGATAAGCGGTGTCTTTGACCTTATCGGTCGCGAGCTGCGCGACGATCACCTGCTGGTTGTCGACTACAAGAGCGACGCGCTGCTTGGTGGCGACCCGGAGCAGCTCGTCGGTGAGCGTTACCGGGCGCAGCGGGCGATCTATGCGCTGGGCGCCCTGAAGCTCGGCGCGGCCGCGGTTGAGGTCTGCCACCTTTTCTTGGAGGCGCCCGATGATCCCGCTACCGCTGTTTACACGGCCGCTGAGACCCCGGCGTTGGAACGCGATCTGGCGGCGCGTGTTGCCGGCCCGCTGGCCGGCAACTTCCCGGTCACCGGCGCACCCAACCGCCGCGTGTGCGACGGCTGCCCCGCTCAGGACGGCTTGTGTTCTTACCCCGTTCAGTTGACCAGCGCGCCCTCAAGCGTCAGCAGTGCCCGTTTGACAGGGAGCCCTCCCGTGTAGCCGCCCAGGCCACCGTCGGAGTGCACCACGCGATGGCAGGGGATGATGATCGGCAGCGGATTTGAGCCCAGCGCGGAACCGGCCGCACGGTAGGCGCGCCGATTGCCGGCACGACCGGCAATCTCCGCGTAGCTGACGGTCTGGCCGAACGGGATCTGCCTGGTCGCGCGCAGCACCGCGAGCGTGAAACCTGGCTTGACCAGCGACCAGTCCAGCGCAACCTCAAAGTGGCGCCGCCGTCCCGCGAAGAATTCGTCCAGTTCACGACGCGGCATCTGGAGCCGTTTGTGTCCGGCCACAACGTGCGCTGACAGCCGGTCGGCGATCCATGCCAGTGACCTCTGCACGCTTTCCGTGTCGGGCACGAAGTTCAGATACACCAGGCCCTTGCGGGTCGCCACCAAAAGCAGCCGGCCGACCGGTGAGTCATCGACCAGGTAGACGACGTCAGCGTCGGCGCTGGACTCCAGCGCAGCGCTCTGGTCCGCAACCTCGAGGTGGTCTGGGTGGTGACGGTTGGTGTCTGTGTGACGCCGGCGTTGATATGTGCGCGGCGCAGCGGTCCATCTTTCCGGGCGGCCGGGGGCCGCATCGGTCAGGGCGGTCTGAGCCAGCCGCAAACGGTGCGCATCGGCGCCGTGCTCATCCAGAAGTGTTTGTAAGGCTGGCATCTTGATCTCAGCTCGTCAACGTAGATGGTTGCGGTGGATCTGAGACGGTGCGGCGACTTGTTGTGCGCAAACCGGTAGCGTTAAGTGCTCGCAGACCTTCTGGTCCGCAGTTGCTGTCAGCCTCCCGCCCGCCGTCAGGGTCCCACTATATATGCCAAATACGTCAGCCATTGAGGGCCGTACCGGCCTCTATGACTCTGCCAACGAGCACGATGCCTGTGGCGTTGCGCTGGTCGCCAAGCTCTGGGGCGAGGCGAACCATGCGGTAATTGAGAAGGGGCTTGAGGCGCTGGCCAACCTCGAGCACCGGGGCGCGGCCGGGGCCGACCCGAACACGGGCGACGGCGCGGGCATTCTGCTGCAGATCCCTGACAGCTTTTTCCGGGCTGTCGCTGCGGGCTTTGAGCTGCCGCCCGCCGGGCGTTATGGCGTGGGCATGCTGTTTTTGCCCACCGAGCCTGAACGGCGCTTCGAACTGGAACAGCTTGTTGAAGAGACCGTTGCCGCCGAGCGGCAACGGGTCATCTGGTGGCGCGACGTCCCGGTTGACGACCGTTACGCCGGTGAGACGGCGCTGGCGTCGGCCCCGTACATACGGCAGGTGCTGGTTGCCGCCGCTGACGGTGTGGCCGACCAGGACGCCTTTGAACGCAAGCTCTATGTGATCCGCCGGCTGATTGAGAGGGCGGCCGGTGAGGAGCTCTCAATCCCCAGTCTCTCTTCCAAGACGGTGGTTTACAAGGGGATGCTCACCGCGCCGCAGCTGCCGCGCTTCTTCGTGGATCTGCTCGATCCGCGCTTTGCCTCGCGGCTGGCCCTGGTGCACTCTCGCTTCTCCACCAACACGTTCCCAAGCTGGGGCCTCGCCCACCCCTTCCGGATGATCGCCCACAACGGTGAGATCAACACGCTGCGCGGCAACATCAATTGGATGCGCGCGCGTGAGTCGCAGCTGGCATCTGAGCTGTTTGGCGACGATTTGGCAAAGCTCGTCCCGGTGATCCAGGAGCGGGGGTCTGATTCGGCGGTGCTGGACAACGTGCTGGAGCTGCTGGTGCTCGGCGGGCGTTCGATCCACCACGCGATGATGATGATGATCCCAGAGGCCTACCGGACCCGTAAGGACCTGGACACCGACGTCCGAGGCTTCTATGACTTCCACTCCTGCCTGCTTGAACCCTGGGACGGGCCGGCCGCCGTGGTCTTCACTGACGGGAAGATCGCCGGCGCCACCCTGGACCGCAATGGCCTGCGGCCAGGGCGTTGGATCCAGGACACTGAGGGCTACGTGGTGCTCGCCTCGGAGGCTGGCGTGCTGACCGTCGCGCCCGACCATGTCCAGCGCAAAGGGCGTTTGCAGCCTGGGCGGATGTTTTTGCTTGACCTGCAACGGGGCGAGATCGTCGAGGACTCGGAAGTCAAACGCCAGGTCGCCCGCCGGCGTCCGTACGGTGACTGGTACCAGCAATCGGTGGTGCACATCTCGGATCTGCCCGAGCGGGCGCCGCGCACACCGCGCCATGAGCCGCTGCGCTCCAAGCAGCTGGCGTTCGGGTACTCCCAGGAGGATCTCAGGCTGGTCATCGCTCCGATGGCAGCCAACGGCGAGGAGTCGACGGCGTCGATGGGTGCCGACACCGCTCTGGCCGTGCTCTCCGATCGCCAGCCGTCTCTGTTTGCGTATTTCAAACAGCTTTTCGCACAGGTCACCAATCCGCCTATCGACCCGATCCGCGAGTCGGTCGTGATGAGCCTCCAGGTGGGGGTCGGCCGCGAGCGCAACCTCCTTGACGAGCATCCCGATCAGGCCCACCAGCTGGTGATGGATCAACCGATCCTGCGCAACCATGAGCTGGAGAAGCTGCGGCAGGTCTCACACGACGTGTTTGTCGCCGCGACGCTTGATATCACCTGGCCTGTCCAGGAAGGTGAGCAAGGCATGGCTCGCCGCCTGGACGCGTTGCGTGAGGAGGCGGCTCGCTACGTTGAGAACAACGCCAACATCCTGATTCTCTCCGACCGCAACCTCGGGCCTGAACGGGTTGCGATGCCGTCGCTTTTGGCTGTTGCGGCCGTCCATCAGCACCTCGTGCGTTGTGGCACACGGCTCTCCACCGGCCTGGTCATTGAATCCGGAGAGCCCCGTCAGATCCACGACATGGCAACGCTCATCGGGTTCGGGGCGTCAGCGATCAACCCCTACGTGATGTTCGAGTCGCTGGACGAGCTGGCTGACCGTTCGCTGCTGCCGCACGATTTGACCCGTGACGACGCGGAGCGCCAGATCGTCAAAGCGATCGGCAAAGGCCTGCTGAAGACGATCGCCAAAATGGGGATCTCCACCATCCAGTCCTACTGCGGCGCGCAGATCTTTGAGGCGGTCGGTCTGGACCAGGAGCTCATCGAGCAATGCTTCACCGGTACCGCCTCACGGATTGGGGGCGTCGGCCTGTTCGAGCTTGCGCATGAAGCGATTGAACGGCATTTCCGGGCCTACCCGCGCACCGACCGTGATGTACTGCCGGTCGGCGGTGTCTTGCAGTGGCGCCGCGACGGAGAGCTGCACAACTGGAACCCGGAGACGATCGCCCGCCTGCAGCATTCGGTGCGTGGTGAGCTCGGTGACAGCTGGCAGGTGTACAAAAGCTTTGCCGAGGCGGCCAACGTTGACACCGCCGGACGCTCCACGCTGCGCGGCCTGATGAGGCTGCGGTTCGCTGCCGAACCGATCCCGCTCGACCAGGTTGAGCCCGCCACGCAGCTTGTCAGGCGTTTCACCACCGGCGCCATGTCGTTGGGCGCGCTGAGCAGGGAGGCGCATGAGACGCTGGCGGTTGCGATGAACCGTCTGGGCGGGAAGTCCAACACGGGTGAGGGCGGGGAGGACCCGGAACGCTTCGAGGATGAACGCCGCTCAAAAATCAAGCAGATCGCCTCAGGGCGCTTCGGTGTCACAGCCCACTATCTGGTCAACGCCGATGAGCTGCAGATCAAGATGGCCCAGGGCGCCAAGCCGGGTGAGGGCGGGCAGCTGCCGGGCCACAAGGTGGACGCTTACATCGCTTCGATCCGCAACTCAACTCCTGGGGTCGGCCTGATCTCGCCGCCACCGCACCACGACATCTACTCAATCGAAGATCTCAAGCAGCTCATTTATGACCTGCGGTGCGTGAACCCGACCGCAAGCGTGTCGGTCAAGCTGGTTAGCGAGGTGGGGGTTGGCACCGTGGCGGCCGGTGTTGCCAAGGCCAACGCCGACCATGTCACCATCTCCGGCGGCGACGGCGGCACGGGCGCCTCACCACAGTCGTCGATCCATGGGGCTGGCATACCGTGGGAGATCGGTTTGGCCGAAACCCAGCAGACGCTGACGCGCAACGGTCTTCGCAGCCGTGTCACGGTTGAGGTCGACGGGCAGATGAAGACGGGACGGGATGTGGTTGTGGCCGCGCTGCTCGGCGCTGATGAGTTCGGCTTCTCAACCGCGCCGCTGATCGCGATGGGTTGCGTGATGATGCGTGTATGTCATCTGAACACCTGTCCGGTCGGCATCGCCACTCAGGACCCGGAGTTGCGTGCGCGCTTTCAGGGCACGCCGGACCACGTGATCAAATATCTGATGAACGTGGCCGAAGAGGCGCGCCGTCTGATGGCTCAGCTGGGGGTACGCCGCTTTGAGGATCTGATCGGCCGAACCGAACTGCTTGACATGCGCGAGGCGATCGAGCACTGGAAGGCGCGGTCTGTGGATCTATCAATGGTGCTGGCCTCGCCCGAGGTTCCCGCAGGGGTTGCCCGGCGCCGCACGCGTGGCCCCGAGCCTGTGCTTGACGATGCGATGGACTGGGAGCTCATCCGTGAAGCTATGCCAGCGCTTGCGCACGGGCAACGCGTTCGCCTGGGGCCGGTGAGTGTGCGCAACGTCAACAGGGCGGTCGGCGCGATCCTCTCCGGGGAGATCGCCCGTCGCCACGGGGCCGGCGGCCTCCCTGAGGGGAGCATTGAAATCTCGTTGACCGGGTCGGCGGGTCAGAGCTTCGGAGCCTGGCTGGCGTCTGGCGTGACACTGTTACTGCGCGGTGAGACCAACGACTACGCGGGCAAAGGCATGTCCGGCGGCATCCTGGTGGTCCGGCCACCTGAGTCGGCGCTGTTCCGTGCCGAGGAGAACACGATCGTCGGCAACACGGTCCTTTACGGCGCCACTGCGGGCCGCGCGTTCTTTCGCGGTTTGGCGGGTGAGCGGTTCGCGGTCCGCAACTCGGGGGCTCACGCGGTTGTCGAAGGTGTGGGGGACCACGGCTGCGAGTACATGACAGGCGGTCGGGTGGTCGTGCTTGGTCCGACGGGACGCAACTTTGCCGCCGGGATGAGCGGCGGCATCGCCTACGTATATGACCTTGACAGCCGTTTCGCCAACCGCTGTAACACGGAGCTGGTGGACCTGGAGCAGGTGGGCGCAGGGGAGGATGAGGAGCTGCGTGCACTGATCGCCGAGCACGGGCAGCGTACCGGCTCGCTGGTTGCCCGCAATCTGCTTGCACAGTGGGACCACGGTGCACGAGAGCGGTTCGTTCGCGTGATGCCGCGTGACTACAAGCACGTGCTGGTTCTTGCCGCTGCGGAAGGCGGCCGCCACCATGGGTGAGCTGCGGGCCTTCCTGAAATTGCGACGGGTCGGCTTTGACAAGCGTGACCCGCGTGAGCGTGTAGCCGACTACAACCCGTACTTCCGCCTTCAAGGGGAGCAGGAGATCCGGCGTCAGGGTGCGCGCTGCATGGACTGCGGTGTGGCCTTCTGCCATGAGGGCTGTCCGCTGGGCAACCTGATCCCGGATTGGAACGATCTCGTCTACCGTGGCAAGTGGCGTGAAGCGATAGACCAGCTGCAGGCGACCAACAACTTTCCGGAGTTCACCGGGCGGATCTGTCCAGCGCCCTGCGAGTCGGCCTGCGTGCTGGCGATCAATGACGAAGCCGTGGCCATCGAACAGGTTGAGATGGCGATCGCCGAGCGTGCTTTCGCAGAGGGCTGGGTGACGCCGGAGCCGCCTGCTCGACGCTCTGGCAAGACCGTCGCCGTGGTGGGCTCCGGCCCCGCCGGGCTTGCGGTTGCCGCTGAGCTGAACCGCTGCGGTCATCTGGTGACCGTCTACGAGCGTGACGAGGGCCCGGGTGGGTTGATGCGCTTTGGCGTGCCTGACGCGAAGCTGGAGAAAAGCGTCATCGACCGTCGTGTTGCCCTGCTGGAAGCGGAGGGGATCACGTTTGTCTATGACACTGAGGTCGGTTCAGACATACAGGTCACGGATCTGCGCAGCCGCCACGATGCGGTTGTGATCGCCATCGGCTCACGCGTTTCGCGTGACATCGCTGTTCCAGGGCGCGAGCAGCGCGGCATCCATCTTGCGATGGACTACCTCTATCAGCGCAACCGCTGGGTCGCCCAGCACGAGGGCCGCCGCTTCCGGCCGGTCCAGCCGGCGGGCGAGATCAGCGCGGCAGGTAAGCGGGTGATCGTTATCGGTGGCGGCGACACCGGCATGGACTGCGTGTCCAACGCCCTGCGTGAAGGTGCTACGAGCGCCAGGATCATCGACGTGTACGCAGAGCTGCGTGAATCAGATCCCCGCCACCCGTGGCCATTGCCGCCCAAGCGTACGGCTATGACCTATGCGCTCGAGGAGGGCGGGGATCGCCGTTGGGGCACTGAGGTGACCGGATTTGGCGGCAACGGGCAGGTCACGCACGTTTACGCTCGCAAGGTTACGGGACCCTCGTCACGAGATCTGACGCCGGTGCCTGGCACCGAATTTGTGGTGGAAGCCGATCTTGTGCTGATCGCGGTTGGCTTCATGCACCCTGAACATGACGGTTTGGTCGGTGATCTCAAACTGGATCTTGATGAGCGCGGCAACCTGATGACCAACCAGACCTACAAGACCTCGGCGGATTTTGTCTACGCCTGCGGGGACGCGAGGATCGGTCAGTCACTGGTGGTAACGGCCATCAGCGAGGGCCGCAACTGCGCCCGCGTGGTCAACCATGACCTGGGCGGCACGCCGATGGATCAGGACCGTGAGCTACTCGCGCTCGGTGCCTGGAGCGGCGAATACGACGGGACGCTCAGACATGAGGCGGACGCTGCGGGAACGGTTCGTCCTGGTGAGGAGTTTTTCACCGGCCCAGGCGCTCGCAGCGATTTGTAGTCTTCACGGTTCCTTAGCTTTCCTGAAGATTGGCTCAGCCATACTAGAAGTTGCCGGCCGGGGAACTGCGCCCCCACTTCCCTGGCTTTGCTGGGGTGGCCCAGATGGATCTGGGCCACCCCAGCGCTTTTCACGCGAGCCTGTCAGGATCTGGTAGTGCCAACTTTCTGTCGCCATAATCGGCTCCTCCAGAACTGCACGATCTGCGCGCGCGAGCAGAACTTTCAGGTGCGCCCGATCGTTTCCGCCAGCACCCCGAAGGCTTCAGGATCCGGGGTGCGCGACACCGATGGTGGTCGGCCTGATCCGCGCGCGCAACGCGGTTCCAGCCAGCGCCGGACGGCTGGGTCAAAAGCCACGCAATCCCGGAACGCTCAGACTCGCCGCGTTGCCGCGAGCCGCCGTGGCGGCTCCGCGGTCATGGTGCGGCACCTTGCCCGTGGCGTTGAGGATGGGTTCAGCTCGAGGCTGGTGCCGGGGCTGCGCTCAAGCCAGGATGCCGAGCGGCTGGTGCAGGAGATCGCCTACGGTGCTGGGCGTTTACGTGTGATGGAGCGGTTTGCTGCCGGGGACGCGGTTGACGGCGCTCCCGACCAGTGGCGCGGGATCGCCGAGCCGGGTGATCCCGAAGCTCGCAGCGGCATCGCTGTCATCTACGTGCTCGAGGGGCCACGCGGTCTGAGTGACGTGTCTGCTCGCGACCGCGCCCTGGCGGGATTTGATGCCTGGAAGCGCCGCTTGGGTTCATATGAGGCGGCGTTCAGGGGCGAGTCATCCTGGACGGCTGAGCGTCGCCACGAGCGAATCTTTGAGCGGCTGAGCTTTGGCGGCCTCGGCCGTGACACCCGTTTTGAACTGCTGACCATCCTGGGTCGGCTCGGCGTGTTCGACCTGATCGCCGGCAAGCTCTTTCTGATTGGCGAGAATGAGCCGACGTGGGCGGCCAAGCGTGCGCTGGGGATTGGTGACCCGCTGCTGCTGGAACGTCGCGCGGCGGCTCTGGCAGACGCCTGCGGCGTGCCGCTTGAGTCGCTTGATCTGGCTTTGCGCAACTGGGGGGCGAGCAGCCGCCTGGTGCGGGATCTGGCCCCTGAAACCGTTGTTGACCCGACCGTGCTGGAGAGGTCGATGGCCGCGCTTGGACTATGAGGCCTTGGCCCTGGCGCGCTGGCCCGGGTCGCGCCGCTACAGCTGCGTGCCTGCCAGCGGGCGGGCACGCAGCAATCCGCTGCCGGGACTGGGCGCTCATTGTCTGAGCATGGCTGCGGGTAGCTGCGAGTTTTCACGGTCAGATCGTGTTTACGTCCGGTGCGGGACATACATTTCAGCTTGCTTATCAGTTCTCTGCCGACGCCAGTTTCCAGCCGGAGCCATCTCATGCCACTTCGCTTCATCGAGCCACAGGACGCGATCCGGGTGATCGCCGACTCGGTCGGACGTGAGGCCAGACTTCAGATTCTCGGCCAGATCGTGTGTGCCTGGGTGGATGAGATACCTGATGCTGACCTGCTTTCGCACTACTCCAAGGTGGTTGCGGACCTTGACGAGAATGACCTGTCAATGCTCGCGGCCTGGCACGCCTCCCTGGAGGTTGGTCACCCGGTTCCGAACAAGGAGTTCCTCGTCAACGTGTTCCCGTCGCTTGGTGATAACCGCCGCGAGGCGCTCCGGATCGCAGCCGGTTTCCGTGGCGAGGATGCTTTTGACGGCGGGGTTGGTGACGAGGAAGCGCTTGACGCCGTGTTGCCGTGGCTGTCTCGGTCACGGTGCCAGCAGCTAGCCAGTGAGTGCCTTGAGCTGTATTGCTGGGACCGGCTGGGCGGCGAGAACTGAGGAACTTTCGGCTGCGGCGCCGTCAGGCTGGTGCCTGACGTGCCGGGTCCCGAGATCAGGAGCAGTCCAGTACCAAGTAAACGCCGACGCCCTTCTCGCCGTGGTCAGCGCAGCGCAACGCGTAGGCGCTCAAGCTGTGTTCGGAAACAGGTAGGCTGGCCTTTGGTCCGGCTGCAAACGCTGCCATCCGGCTCGGCCACTGGTCGTCATCGTCTTCGGCGTCCACTAGCCAGAGTTCTACGCCGACCCTGATCGGGGATCCGCCGGCGTCATAGGTTGTGGACAGCCGTGGATCAACCACGATCGGGTGTTCGGCGTTTGTGAGAAACGCTTCGCGACGGTCACGGTCATGACGCCTGTGCGGGTCCGTCCGGATGCTGACAAGCCCAAGTTCGGGGCCGTCCGGAAACCACATGGCTACCAGTCGAACACCCTGCGTTTGGTGCTCACACGGGCCGTCAAGCATCAGGCCAGACAGTTCCTGCGGGCGTGCAGTCTCCTTGACTTCTGTTGTGACGGCGACCTTGACACGCTGCAGCAGGCCGGCCGCGCTGGTTTCTGCGGCCGGCCGTGGGGCCGGGAGCACCCGCAAACGAATGTCAGCACCGGCGACGCTCAAAAGGTCGTCCGCGCCGACCGGCGATTTTGCCACAGGCAGGGCCGGTCCGACCTCGTCCATGCTGCCCATCGCCAGCGATGGGCGATCACCGGTGACGACGATCCCCCAGTGCTCGCCGGTTGCATCGCCAAACACCACAATCTTCAGCTCAGGGGTGTGAACCACTCACTTCTCCAATCGGTGCTCGTCCATGTCGGTCGCGGTACCGTCAGCATCGTAGTCGCGGCCAGTGGGACCAGAGCGCGGCCATCCAGTGCTGCGTACTCCCCAGCTTCCCAGGCTCGTGGCGTGCTTGAGCCATCGGCCTGACGGATGACGGGCGACCAGTCGGCGCACCACGGCGCGTGTCGGGCGCACCAGCAGCAGGATGCCGATCGAGTCTGTGATGAACCCCGGAACCAGCAGCAGCAGCCCGCCGAACAGCGCCAGCCCACCGTCCAAGACCTCGTCGGCCGGCGGCTTTCCGGATGCCAGCGCGACGCGCAGCCTGACCAGTGCGGCTCGGCCTTGGGCTCGGATCAGACGCGTGCCGATCGGCCAGCTGAGCACAATCAAGATGAGCACCCAGATGAAGCCGATCCACTCTGACAGCCTGACGATCACGTACAGCTCGGCGAGCGGCCACAGCACTAGGACGATGAACCAGAACATCTTGTTGGCAGCGTAGTACCGCCGTGGCTTGGCGGTAGCGTCGGCGGTGGCGCCGGGGCGAGGGTGGCCCGCCTTTGTGGTGGGCTCGGCAGAGCATCCGCCGCAGATTTCCCGGGTGGCGCCGGGTGCTCAGTCAGCTGCTGTGGCTGACTGGCGGTCAGCCTGGGCCATGTGCACTGCGGGCAGCCGGTTCAGGCCCGTGTGTTTGATGAGCGCAAGCACCTGGGGGCGTGCGCCGGTCAGGATCAAACTGCTCCCGTGGCGGCGCGACCGCTGAGCCAGCACAGCGAGATCCAGAACCAGCGAGTGGTCGGCAAATGACAGCTTCCGCAAATCAACGGTGACGTCGCCCTGTGTCCGGGCCGCCAGCACCAGTGCGCGGCGTCGAAGTCCCTGAGTGCTCTGACTCTCGTCTCCAGCACATACCAGTACGGCGGGGTTAGCGGCGAACTCGATAGTGAAAACCTACATGGTGCTTCGGCCGCAACGCCACCGTACTTTTCCCCAGCCTGCGGTGACCGCCCCGGCGGATGGTGGGAACCTTCTAAACTGGACCAGCATGATCACGGTCGAAGAGATCAACGATGCCTTGCGCGAGGTGATCGACCCTGAGCTTGGGTTGGACTTTGTCGAGCTCGGGTTGATCTACGGGGTTGACGTAAACCCGGCCGGTGAGGTTAAGGTGGCCTACACGCTGACCACGCCGGGGTGTCCGATCGCCCCCGAGGTTGAGGGCCAGATCAAGCAGTTCGTCGGAGACATCGAGGGTGTCAGCTCGGTGGACGTGGAGCTGGTCTTTGAGCCGCCGTGGACGCCTGAGATGATGAGTGAAGACGCCAAGTTTGCGCTGGGCTTCTGAGCTGCGCGGCTGCCGCCAGCAACTCTCTGAGCGCGCCATCGATGCCATCGGCCACGGTCTCCAGGTCGGGGAGCGCATCGTAATCTGCCAGCAGCCCGTACTCCACGCGTCCGTTATAGGACATGATTGCCACGGCGAGCGCATGGTTCTGCGGCAAAAAAGCGAGCGGAAAGAAATCATCGAGCCGGCGTCCGAGGATGTAAAGCGGAAGCTGCGGCCCGGGGACGTTGGTTACCAGCAGGTTAAACAGCCGCGTGGAGAACTGTATGCGTGACGCCTGGGCGAGCACTGCCGGTGGCGCCAGATCGTTCATCGCCACGAGCGTGGAGGCACCGATCGCCTGCTTGGAGCGTTTGAGATCATCCATCGCGCGCGTCACCGTCCGCAGCCGCGTGGCGGCGTCAGCGATGTAGACCGGCAGCGGGCCGCGGATCGCCGTCAGGCGATTGCCGAGCTCGTAGCGCTCCTGCGGTGGGCGCACCGACACGGGCACCAGCGCGCGCATCTGGAGGCCGTCTGTGGATACGCCTCGCGACAGCAGCCAGGCGCGCAGGCCACCCGACACGACGCTCAGCACCACGTCGTTGACGGTCCCACCGAGCTGGTTTTTGACGGTCTTGTAGTCGTTCAGCTGGTGTCTGAGGATCGTGAACCGACGCCGCGGGCCGATCGGCACGTTCAAGGGTGTGGCCGGCGCAGGATCCATCGCGGTCCACGCCAGCTCGCCCAGACCCTCCGCGGCGTCGCGTACGGCCATGGCTGCGCGGCGCGGCTTGGTGATGGCTGCCATGCCGTGCAGACCTAGCTGTGCCGCTCGTCGCACTCCGTCACGGGCCAGCGCCTGCACCAGCACTCGCGGCGCGGGCTCCGGCCGTGGTTGCCATGGGCGTAACGCCGTGCTGTCAATCGGTGTTGGCGCAGGGCTGAAGTCGAGCATCACGGTTGCCAGGTCGACCCCTGAGACTCCGTCAACGAGCGCGTGATGGGTTTTTGAGATCAGCGCAAAGCGCGCAACCTCGGAGTTGGCTGCTGGCGCAAGACCCTCCACGATCCAGAACTCCCACAGCGGCTTGGTCCGGTCCAGTTGAGTTGAGAGTATTTGGGCCGCCAGGTCGAGCAGCTCCGCTTCGCCGCCCGGACTCCGCAGCGTGGCGCTGTGGACGTGGTATTCAAGGTTGAAGTTTGGATCGTCGACCCACAGCGGCCGACCGATGCCGGGCGCCGGTACTGTGAGCTTCTGGCGGTAGCGCGGCACCAGGTGCAGGCGTCTGCGGATGTGATCGAGCACCGCGGCCAGCGGCGGCGGGGGCCCCTGGAAGATCAACAGCCCGCCGATGTGCATGTGTGCCGAGGACGTTTCCTGGTGCAGAAAGCCGGCGTCGGTGCTGCTCAGTCGATCAAGGTGCTTTTGGGCCATGACAAGACTGTAAGACGACCGTCTCTACACTGGTGCTAAAGGCCATGCCAAACCTTCCGGAGAAGATCCTGCTGGCCATGCCTCGCGGCTATTGCGCCGGCGTTGACCGTGCCGTCCAGAGCGTGGAGCGTGCACTGGCCATATACGGGGCTCCCGTTTATGTGCGCAAGGAAATAGTTCACAACCAGCACGTGGTTGCCAGGCTGCGTGAGCTCGGGGCGGTTTTTGTTGAGTCCGAGCAGGACATTCCAGAAGGTGCGACCGCTGTTTTCTCGGCTCATGGTGTGGCACCTGCGGTCCGTCTCAACGCGCAGGCGCGAGGATTGAACGTGATTGACGCCACCTGTCCACTGGTCACCAAGGTCCACCGCGAGGCGCTCAGATTCGCGGCTGACGGCTACACGATCGTGATGATCGGCCATGCTGGACATGAGGAGGTCGACGGCACCATCGGGGAGGCGCCTGACCGGATCGTGTTGGTTGAGCATGAGCAGGAGGTTCGTGATCTGGAGGTCGCCGACCCAAACAGGGTTGCCTACATCTCCCAGACCACGCTTTCAGTTGATGAGACGCGCGACGTGATCATGGCGCTGCGCAAGCGGTTCCCGGCGATCATAGGACCGCGTACCGACGACATCTGTTACGCGACCACCAACCGTCAGGCGGCTGTCAAGCAGCTCGCCAGCCTGTGTGATCTGGTGATTGTGATCGGCAGCCGCAACTCTTCTAACTCTAACCGTCTGGTTGAGGTTGTGCGTGAGGCCGGTACCGCTGCACAGCTGATAGACAATGCCAGCCAGCTGCAGGACGGCTGGCTTGAGAATGTGGCGGTGCTGGGGATCAGCTCTGGCGCCAGTGCGCCAGAGGAGCTGGTCACGGAGCTGGTCGAAGTTTTCCGTGGGCGTGGTGTCCGCGAGATCGCAGAACTTGAGGTCGTCCACGAGGACACACGCTTCATGCTGCCCGCGCCGGTGCGCCACGTGGTCCCAGCCTGAGCTCATCGAGATCATCGTGGCGCGGGTATGACGGCCCCCTGGTCAAGGCGGTCGCCACGATTCCGCTTTCCAGCCAGCCTGGCTTTTGGCAGCGCCGACCGCACCTGAAAGAAGATGCGCTTTGACATGTTGGCGCTCAGCCAGGCGCGCGATCGCACCGTCGCCGGAGCTGCAAGCAAGCCGTCACGAGCCGCAAGCAAGCCGTCACGCCCGCCGCAAACCGTCACGAGCCGCAAGCAAGCCGTCACGCGCGCCGCAAACCGTCACACCCGTCTGGAAGCGAGCTCGGATGCACAAACTGGCACCGCGCAAAGCCAGTTTGCTCCCAGGCGTGTGATCTGCGGTACCAGATGCACAGACTGGCTTTCGGCCGTGCAGTTTGCGCATCCTGACTCTCCCAAAGTCAAGTCGTCTGTGGTGGTGCAAGCCTCGATAGCGGTGTGTGGTGTGGGCCTCATCTTCTGGTGAGCGGCACTTCCTTGTTGGTGGGATGCGCGTGTCGGGTGAGGCCGAGAGCCCCTTGGGGCGAGACCGAAGGCCGTCATGCGCGGCGGGCGGGCCGAGCCGACCCGTAGCGCTCTGGCATTCCAACCGGTAGGGTTGACTGGTCAACTGTTGAGACGTTGACTGCAACTCGCCCTTTTGGCTTATGCTTTAATGCCACCGGCAAGCCTGTAAACCTGAGCGCTTCTAGGAGTTTTCAACGTGTGTCCGTCCGGAGCTGAGGCTCTACGCCAGATCAGGGACCGGATCGACGAGGTTGATCCGGCGGCTGTGCGCGACCAGCTGCAGATCGGTGTGCTGGTGATTGATGTCCGTCAGGATGAGGAGTGGGCCAACGGGCACATTCCCGGGGCTCGCCACGTGGCCAAAAGTCACCTGGAAATACGCATTGAGAGCGTTGCGACCGACCGTAACCAGCCGATCATCGTGTATTGCGCTGTCGGCGTGCGCTCGGTCTGGGCTGCAAGGACGCTGATGGAAGACTTCGGTTACCGGAACGTGAGTTCGATGATCGGCGGCTTCAGCATGTGGAAGGACCGTGGGTATGAGATCGAGGTGCCGCGTTTCATGAGCGCGGAACAGCGCGAGCGGTACTCACGCCATCTGCTGCTCAATGAGGTGGGGTTCGACGGCCAGCAGAAGCTGCTTGACGCGCGCGTGCTGCTGCTCGGCGCCGGTGGACTGGGCTCGCCGGCCGCGCTCTATCTGGCCGCCGCCGGGATCGGGACGTTGGGCATCGTCGATGATGATGTGGTTGATCTCTCAAACCTGCAGCGCCAGGTGCTCCACAACTCTGAGCGCGTTGGTGTGCCCAAGGTCGACTCCGCCGAGGCGACGATCCATGCACTAAACCCGGACGTGCGTGTTGAAAAACACCGTCTCCGTCTTGGGCCGAGCAACATCATGGACATCCTGCCGAACTACGATGTCGTGGTTGACGGGCTTGACAACTTCCCCACCAGGTATCTGCTCAATGACGCGTCCGTGCGCTTGCGGATCCCGGTTGTGTCGGCCGCGATCCTGGGCTTTGACGGTCAGCTGGCGGTCTTCAAGCCCTATGAGGGACCGTGCTACCGCTGCCTGTTCCCGGTTCCGCCGCCGGCGGAGCTGGCGCCTTCGTGTGGGGACAATGGTGTGCTTGGTGTCCTACCGGGGACGATGGGCCTGTTGCAGGCCACCGAAGTAATCAAGCTGATTTTGGACATCGGCAACCCCGCTATAGGACGTCTGCTGATGTATGACGCGCTGGCTGCGAGCATGACCGAGGTGAAGGTCCGCCGCGACCCTGACTGTCCGATCTGCTCGCGTGACCCGGACCTGATCAGTGACGAGGAGATGGGTGTCTTTCCTGACTACGAGCTCTTCTGCGCGGGAGCGCATTGACCGCCGCGCGCACGCGTCGCCTCGCCGCACCGCGCTGGGGGTGCTTGCCGTCAAGCCATTGCTTACCGAAACGCCGCCGTCAGGAGCCAGACGTCGGCAGCGATCATCCGTTCCGGCGACCGTGAGAATTGCCCAGAGCCTGCTCGACGCGATGGTCGCGCACGCGCTCGCCGACGCTCCCGAAGAATGCTGCGGAATCGTATCTAGCTTCAACGGCGAAGCGGTTGACCTGTATCCGGTTGAGAACGTTGCCTACAGTCCGTTGCGCTACGAGATGGATTCCACGCAGCAGATGCGGGTGATGCTGGCCATTGACGCGGCCGGGCAGGAGGTGGGCATCATCTACCACTCTCACCCGCGCAGTGAGCCGTATCCCTCACAGACAGACATCAAGCTTGCGTCTTATCCGGACGCTGTATATGTGATTGTCGGCTTGGCGTCCGCTGCCAACCCGCAGGTGCGTGCCTACACGATCCGCGATCAGCTGGTCGGTGAAGTCGATCTCACCGTCGTCTGAGCGCCGTGGGAGGTCGGTCTTGCTCTCTTCCCAGCTTCAGCTGGCCTGCTCAAGAACCATCAGCCTTGAACGCCACTCGTTCTCTATCAGGCCCAGGTCGCGTCCGGCGAAGGCGCCCTGCAACGCGCTGCGCCAGCCTTCGCTGTGCAGACGGCTGATAAGCCGGGCGATGCCAGCCTTGCCCTCCATCTCGGCCAGCAGCTCAAACAGAGACGCAGCCACCAGCGGCGCCTCACGCACCGAAGGCGGAAAGTGGGGACGGTGGCCGGATAAAAGGAACCGGCCGAGGACAAGGCGCCCGTAGGCACTCTCCCTCGAAAGCCAGCGCGAAGCGCCCTCCAGCAGCCAAGCCCAGCTGATCTGCCGCCATATCGCCACCGGTCCGTGTGCGTTGCGCAGGTCACGGTTGTGGTCCATGATCGCGCGGCGCACATACAGGGTCGCAGGCGCCAGCGCGAGCATCTCAAATGAGCCTGAGACGCGTGACGCGCGCTCGCGCAACGCGCTGGGAGAGAGCACGTGCACCTCACCGGGCTTGGTCCAGCCAGCGACATAGCGTCGTGCCGGCCGTGCCGTCATCTTCCAGACCAGCGGCAGCATCGGGTTTGCCAGCGCCAGCGCGTGAGGACTGTCGTGCAGAACGATCGTGGGTTCGTGATCGCTCTGGGGCAGCACCTCACTCAGACGGCTTCGGGTGCTCTCAAGCAATGCGAGCACACGGGCCGCATCAGCGGCGTGTAACGACGAGTGCCGACATGCAAACGACGGTGAGGCTGACTCAATCCAGGACATCTTCTATGCGGCATGGCCCCGCTGGGGGTGTGAGTTGGAGGCCAGACGGCCTCCAACTCACACCCCCAGCGGAGTGCTCATACCAGCAACGGTTGGCGATCTCCGCCAGCGATCGCCGCGATCTCTTCTGACGCCCGCTCAAACTCCTCATCCGAGAGCACCGGAGTGCCCTCAAACGGAAGGTCGCGGGTGATTTCCAGCCAGGACCGGCTGGCGCCGTACTCATCGTGTGCCTTGACGGTTACCGGCCGAGGGATTCGGTAGGTCCGCAAGACAACGACGTGCAGCGGGTGACGGCGTTTCCAATTCAAGCGCTGCTCGGCGTAATCCGTCGTCCAGACGTAGTACGGGGACAGCCCGTCGACGGCCCGCCGGTCCATGATGGTGTAATGGGCTGCGATCTCTGCCCAGGCCCGGATCCGAACTCGGTCGGGCTGGGTGATCGTCGCACCCCGCAACATCGCGGACGCTGACGGCTCGCCTTCGCTCCACACCCCCTCCTCCAAAGCCCGAGCAAGCTCGGGACGGTGCGACTCACGCACCAGGTCGGTGCGCTGATGGTCGAACGTGGGGTAGAGAAAGAAACGGTCATGCTCAAGCTGGAAGTGCTTGTCCTCGTCATAGGAGGAGGCTCTGCGCAGCGTCAGCAGCTGCTCGCCTTCAGCGAGCGCCCGGACGGTGACCGCCCATTCTTTGAAAGCAATCGGCATGTTTGATCTGTGGGTTTCAGGTTTGACCTTTGCCTGCTCGAAGGGTCCCGATAAGTGAGCAGGCTGTTCGATTCTATGGGTGATTGGCGAAATCGCCAAATGTCGCCGCAAACTTAATGTTTCCGTGAGGACCGTGGAAGCGGTGCGGTCCGGTCAACAGGGTCTGGGGCGGCTCCCACGGCCGTCACCTGGGGCCATGTTTGAGCCTGCGCAGGGCTTGACCGAGCGCGAGATGCTGACACGCGCGGGTCGCCAGCTACACCTGGCGCGGCGCCAGCCGATCGCGGATCGCCGATCGGCCCAGGCTACGCGGCTCGCAACTCGTCCAGCTGGTTTTGGCGCTTGCGGTTGGCGCGGTCTGCGCGGATCTCCGGATCATCGGTTTCAGCCAGGTGCTGGTGAGACGGACAGTAACCGTTGTGGGCAAGCGGCAGACGCTGACACGGGGTCCCTTTGCGTGTGCTGGCACGGCACCGCAGCGGGTTGCCGTATAGATCAAACCCCGTGTTGGGTTGGTTGCGCACAAAGTCATCAGCAAACGCCATATAGCGCTGCACGACCATCAGTACCCGCCGCTGTGCGGCAACTGGGAAGTACCCGCGAATGTCGAGAAACAGCGAGCGTGCCGGACGGGCAAAATAATGGCGGTCTGTGGCCAGCCGCTCGACTGCGGCTTCGCATGCGCGCAGGACGCGCTCGTGGTTGAGGTTGGGTCTCGCGGGGTCGTCCTCAACGATCTGACTGGCGAACTCGCGGTAGATGGCACGGCTGAAGCGGTACATCCGACTGGGTCTCCTTTCGGCCCCACTCCACATCCGGTCCACCACCAACACTACTGCGAATTTGCGGAAGATGACTGTCGAGCTAGTCCTGCGCCACGCCAATTGGCGTACGGTCACGCACTCAGCTGCTGCCGGCTGCGGCTGGTGCCGGCTGCGGCTGGGGCCGGCTGCGGCTGGGGCCGGCTGCGGCTGGTGCCGGCTGCGGCTGGGGCCGCTGCGGCGGGCTATAAGCTCGGTTGCATGAGCGAGCGCAGCTACGGACGGGGGCCTGCGGATCTCCGTCCCGTGACCATTGAGCCGGGATTTGTGAGGACTGCAACCGGGTCGGCGCTGATCAGCGCCGGCGAGACCCGTGTGATCTGCACGGCGTCGGTGCAAGAGAGCGTGCCGCGGTGGCTGTCGGGACGCGGGCGTGGCTGGGTCACGGCAGAGTACGGGATGCTCCCGGCGTCGACCGGCCAGCGCAAGGAACGTGACATCAGCAGGGGGCGTGCGGACGGCCGGTCGGTCGAGATTCAACGCCTGATCGGCCGTTCATTGCGCGGTGTTGTCGACTTCAAGGCGCTCGGTGAACGGACGGTCTATCTGGATTGTGACGTCCTTCAGGCCGACGGCGGGACGCGCTGCGCCTCGATCACCGGCGCCATGGTGGCACTTGAGCTTGCGGTGGCGCGACTGCTTGCCAAGGGTTTGATTTCGCGCTCGCCGCTGACCGGGACCGTCGCGGCTATTTCCGCGGGCGTAGTTGCCGGCGTGCCGATGCTCGACCTTGATTACTCTGAGGACTCGGCCGCCGAGGTTGACGCCAACGTTGTGATGACCGGCGAGGGCGCTTTGATCGAGGTGCAGGCTACAGCTGAGCGCACGCCGCTCTCCCGCGCGCATCTTGATGAGCTTCTCTCGCTGGCCGAGTCAGGCATCTTGGCGCTACGCGTGGCCCAGCGCCAGGCGGTCCAGGCGGCTGGCTGATCGCGCGGGTGCATGGTGGTGCAAGCTACCGAGCTGGTCCTGGCAACCCACAACGCTCACAAGCTGACTGAGGCCAGGCGCATTCTGCGACCCTACGGCTTGACGGTGCTGGCGTTACCCCGGTCGGTTCAGCTGCCACCGGAGCTCGGTGCGACGTTTGAGGCCAACGCTCTGCCGAAGGCCCGGGCGGCGGCGGCGGTGCTCAAACGGTCGGTCATCGCCGATGACTCCGGTCTTGAAGCGGTGGCGCTGGGCGGTGCCCCGGGGGTGCGCTCCGCACGCTTTGCCGGTGAACATGCGACCGATGCGGAAAACCTGGCCAAGCTGCTCGCCCATGCGCCGGCAGGCAGCGGCGTGCGCTACGTGTGTGCGCTTGCTTTTGTCGATCCCGGCCTGCAGGAGCGGGTGTTCAGGGGTGAGTGTGCCGGTGTGCTCGCGCCGCAGGCGCGCGGGACAGGAGGGTTCGGCTATGACCCCGCCTTTCTGCCTCAGGACGGCCCCGCCGGGCTGACGATGGCCGAGATCGGCCCGGAGGCCAAGGATCGCATCAGCCACCGCGGGCGAGCTTTGCGGGCGTTTGCGCGCTGGTATGTGGCGCAGCTTGAGGCGGGCGTCCCGTGAAGAGCCGCACCGCTCTTTTGTCGGTGGCGTCGAACTCGATTCTGATCCTCGCGAAGGTCATCGCCGGGACCCTGACCGGCTCGGTCGCGGTGCTCACCGAGGCTGTCCACTCGAGCATCGATCTGGTCGCGTCACTGGTCGCGTTTGTGTCTTTGCGGATCGCCGATGAGCCGGCCGATGAGCGCCACCGTTACGGGCACGAGAAGATGGAGAACCTGGCGGCGGCGTTTGAGGCGATTCTGATCCTGGTCGGCTCGGCGGCAATCGCCTTTGAGGCGATCCGCCGTCTACTGATCGGCGGAACCACCCACACGCTCGGTGTCGGCATCGCGGTGATCGGCGCTTCGGCCGTCGCCAATCTGGTGGTGGGTGTGGTCGTCGGCCGCAATGCCAGGGTCACCGAGTCACCGGCCTTGCAGGGCGATTCAGCTCACCTGCTGACCGATTCGGCCAGCTCGATGGTGGTGTTGACCGCCCTGATCCTCGTCCAGGCCACGGGCATACAGTGGATCGATCCGGTGGCGGCGCTGCTGGTCTCGGCAACGATCGTGACAACTGGCGTGCGCCTTCTGATCCGCTCCGGCGAGGTGCTCGTCGACCAGTCACTGCCGGACGCTGAAAATGAGGCGATCGCTCGCGTGATCGAGGGGTTCGGCGGCGGGCCGGTGGTCGGCTTCCACGAGCTGCGTACCCGCCGTGGCGGTTCCAAGCGCTACGTGGATGTCCACGTTCAGTTCCGTAGCGGGACCTCGCTTGAGCAGGCGCATCGCGTCGCCCACGAACTCAAAGACCAGATCTCAGATTCGGTGTCCGGCGCTGACGTGTTGATTCACCTTGAACCTGAAGATCGCCTCCGTCCCGGTCAACGGGCGCTTCTGCACGGGCCTGCACGGGAGGACGGGCGGGGGCCATGACGCGACACCGACGTTCGCGACCGGATGCAGGCTGCCAGAACTAGTTCCAGAGGTTGATTCCGGCCGAGACTGCCACGGCAAAGGCGGCCGCCGCATATCCATTGTCGCCTTCACTGAGCACCCAGATGGCGGCGACCAAGCAAGCGAGCGTTGTCAGCAGCCAGGCGATTTGTCCGAGTCGCATGCGCCCAGCATGCCAGTTTGGCTCGCTTTTTAGTCTGCATCGGGTCGCTGAACACGCGGATTTCTGACAGAAACCACCTCTGATCAGCGGTTCGTGGCTGGTTGTTACGGCCAGGGAACCCCGCAACATCCGCAAACCGTGTTAGTTTCGGGCACTCCTACTACCTCGAAGGGGGAAATGCAGTGACGAAAGCCGAGTTCATCGACCAGGTCGCCGATCGTGCCGGTCTGAGCAAGAGAGAGGCCGCAGAGGCGGTCGATGCGGTGCTGGAAACGATCGAGGGAGCGCTAAAGCGCGGCAGCGACGTGGTCTTCTCCGGGTTCGGGAAGTTTAGTGTGTCCGAGCGCGCTGCGCGTGAGGGCCGCAATCCGGCCACCGGCGAGAAGCTCCAGATCCCAGCCACCAGGGTTCCAAAGTTCACCGCTGGCGCTGCGCTGAAGAAGGCGGTCAACTGAGCGGCTGGCTGACACTTTGCCGCAGTGGCGGGCGCGGAATCGCTCCGGATGGCCGATGAGCGCAACGCAGGTGGCTTTGATGCGTCTGGCATGAACCCCGTTGCGGGTCCGCTCGCTGATGGCTTTGGGTATCGGCTGGCCGAGCACGTTGAGCGACGACAGTCGCAGATCGTGCTCGGCCTTGACCCGGACCCTGCGCTTCTGTGGCCGCACGCGTTGCTTGAGGTGCAGGGGCGGGACAGCGGCGCGCCGCCGGCGGTCCGCGCTGCCCGGGCGGTGTTGGCGCACTGCAGGCTGGTGATGGAGGCGGTCGCGCCGGAGTGCGTGGCTGTCAAGCCGCAGGTGGCATGCTTTGAGCGGCTGGGAGCGCCAGGTTGGGAGGTGCTCGGCGAGGTGATCGAGTTTGCGCGCGGCCTTGGTCTGCTGGTGATCGCGGATGCCAAGCGTGGCGACATTGACCTCAGCGCTAGGGCGTACGGTCAAGCGTTTGTTGGCGACACGGCCACACCGTTTGGCACGGTTCCAGGATTGGGGGCGGATGCGCTCACCGTCAACCCATGGCTGGGCACTGACGCCATGCAGCCGATCGTTGACATCGCTCGCGAGCGTGGGCGTGGCGTTTTTGTGCTGGTGCGCAACTCCAATCCTGGTGCCGATGAGTTGCAGGAGCGGCAGCTGGACGATGGCACCGTCAGCGACGCGGTGGCACGTATGGTCTTCCGGCTTGGTGCACAGGTTGAGGGAGCGTTGACCGATGTTGGCGCGGTTGTTGGCGCAACTGCGCCTGAGCGGCTCGCGGGACTGCGCGAGTTAATGCCCCGTACGCCGTTTCTGCTGCCTGGCGTGGGTGCACAGGGTGGACGTGTGCAGGATCTGGCACCTGCCTTTGGCGCGAACCCGGCCAGCGGGCTGATCGCGGTCTCACGTGGACTGGTGTATGCGCACCGGATGACCGGCGGTGATCCTGCCGAGGCGGCACGCCGCGAGGCGGCCCGGTTGCGCGAGCAGGCCTCCGCTCTGACATCACGCTCACGATGAGGCGGCTGGTGTCCGTTGACGCGACGCCCGCGGTCATCGCGGCGCTGGCACTGTGTCTGGGGCTGCTTTGCATCAGCGGCTGCATGTCTGCCGCTGCGCAGGCGCAGACCGTCACACCACCCATGCTGCCGGTCACCGGAGCGAGTTTGCTGGCGTCGGACGGTCAACTGCTGTGGAGTGAAAACGGCTACGGGCATCTGGCGATCGCCAGCACCACCAAGCTGATGACTTTCCTGGTTGTGATGCAGCACGAGCACAACCTGCACCTGGTGCTGACGCAGAATGACTGGGTGCCGGCAGCGGATGACTCTCAGATCGGACTACAGCCGGGCGAGCAGATGACGGTCCTGAGCCTGCTCTACGCGATGATGCTGCCAAGTGCCGATGACGCGGCCGAGGATCTCGCTTACAACTTCGGTGGGGGGTCGGTCCGGCGCTTTGTGGCATGGATGAACGCTGACGCTCGCCGTCTGGGCCTGGCGGCCACGCACTACTCAACGCCGATCGGGTTGGATACACCCGGTAACTATTCAAGCCCAGACGATCTGGTCCGCCTGGCCTCATACCTCGTGCACCGTTACCGGATCTTCCGCCGGATCGTGGACACCTACAGCCTGACGGTATGGAATGTGGGGCACACTCAGCCGTTTCATCTGGTCAACACCGATGATCTGATTGCCCGATACAGGTGGATCGTCGGCGTTAAGACCGGGCACACCACTGACGCTGGCTATGTGCTTGTGTCAGAGGGGGCGCGCGACCATCTGACACTGTTTGCCTCGGTGCTGGGCACCACCAGTCAGGGTGAGCGTGATCAGAGCGCACTGACCTTGCTGGACTGGGGCTTTAAGAATTTTCACGAGACCACGCCGGTGCGGCGTGGTGAGGTGTTTGCGCGGCGGCTGGTGGCCTACGAGTCGCGACCCGCGCGGATTGTCGCCGCCCGAAGTTTCAGGACCGTGCTGCCGCGCACGGTGAAGGTGCGGATTGTGGTCGGTCATCTGCGCAAGCTCCTGCCACCGATGCGCGCTCACACCGCCGTTGGATACGTGCAGGTCGAGGTCTCAGGACACCGGGTGGCGCGGGTGAGACTGCTTTTACAGCGCGCGCTGCCGTCTGTTCCCGAAATCAAAAAGATCATGCATAAATTGACCCGACCGACTACCCTTCTTTTGCTTGTCGTCCTTGTGAGCGTGGGCTCGCTGGTCACGGGGATCAGACGTAGACGGCGCCATTTGCGGCGTCAGCGGGAGCGCAGGGCCGGACGGCGGGCCGAACGTCAGTGGGAGCAGTAGCTTTGATCGTCACCGTAACTCTCAACCCTGCACTGGACCGCACACTGGAGGTTCCCAGCTTCACGCCCGGGCGGCGGCATCGCAGTGTCGATCAGCACGCGATTCCGGGAGGCAAGGGCATCAATGTTGCGCGAGCGCTGATGAGACTCGGGCAGCCGGTCATCGCTTGTGGTCTGATCGGCGGAGCAAACGGCACCCGGATCGTTGAGGCGCTTGCGGACGAGTCGGTGCTGAGCGCGTTTGTCAGGATCCATGAAGAGTCTCGCACCAACATGGCGGTGATCGACCCCACCACCGGGACTCACACTGAGATCAACGAGCGCGGTCCGACGGTGACCGAGCATGAGATGAGGCTGTTTGAGCAGAAGCTGACCTACCTTGCGCGTGGTGCCAGTGTGTGTGTGTTCGCTGGCAGCTTGCCTCCCGGAGTTGAGCCCGACATCTATGTCAAGCTGATTAAGGCGGTGCGCAAGCTTGGGGTGCTGACGGTCGTGGACACCGACGGTGAGCCGCTCAAGCTGGCGGTTCGTGCTGAGCCGGACGTCGTCTCGCCCAACGAGCTTGAAGCCGAAGACCTGGTCGGATATGAGTTCGGCGGGGCTGAGGACAGGATGCGTGCAGTTGTTGAGATTGCGCGTCAAGGGCCGGCAGAAACGATCATGACGGTGCCGGACGGGTGCTACGCACGGATTCTGGAAGACGGCGAGCCGGCCCTGTACCGCGTGACGATCGAGCCACTGGAGGCGCAATCCCCGATCGGCTCCGGAGACGCCTTCCTGGCCGGTTATGTGGCCGCGCGCTACCAGGGCCGCAACCCGGTTGACTGCCTGCGCTTCGGCGTGGCGTGCGGGGCGGAATCAACCCAGCACATGGGTGCCGGGATTATCGACCCGGCCACCGTGTATCGCCTGCTGGAGGGCGTGGTGGCTGAGCGCGTTGAACTCTCGGATTAACCGACAGGGGCCCACTGCTAAGGTGAAATCTCGCCGCCGGCCGCCACCGTCCCGGCGGGCCGCCAAGCCGAAAAAGGGGATCATCTTGTCATCCGTTCAACCTTCTAGGATGCGCTGATGGAAGTAGAAATTGGACGTGGAAAGAAGGCCCGCCGAGCCTATGGCTTTGACGACGTGGCCATCGTTCCGTCACGTCGCACACGTGACCCTGATGACGTCGACATCAGCTGGACGCTGGGTCCCTACCGTTTTGATCTGCCGCTGCTCGGCGCAGCCTTGGACGGCGTCGTGTCACCTGCTACGGCTGGTGTGATCGGCAAGCTCGGTGGCCTTGCCGTCCTGAACCTCGAAGGGATCCAGTGCCGCTACGAGGACGCGGACGAGCAACTCGCCAGGATCGCCACCTTCCCGCCGGAGGTGGCCACCCGTGAGCTGCAAAAGATCTACCAGGAACCCGTCAAAGCTGAGCTGATCGCCCAGCGAATCAGGCAGATCAAGGATCAGGGTGTTGTCGCAGCGGCGTCGCTGACACCACAGAAGGTTCGCAACTACTACGAGGTCGCGCTCGAAGCTGGGCTTGATGTGCTGGTCGTTCAGGGAACGGTTGTCTCCGCTGAGCACGTCTCTCAAGACACCAGCCGTCCGCCACTGAACCTCAAGGAATTCATTCGGGAGCTCGCGCCGATCCCGGTTGTTGTCGGAGGCTGCGCCTCTTATCACACCGGCTTGCATCTGATGCGCACTGGCGCGGCCGGCGTGCTGGTGGGGGTCGGGCCGGGTGCGATCTGCACAACCCGCGGCGTGCTCGGTATCGGAGTGCCGCAGGCAACCGCCATTGCGGACGTCGCGGCGGCGCGCGCACAGCACATGCTGGAAACTGGTGATCTGGTGCGCGTGATTGCCGATGGCGGCATGCGCAACGGCGGTGACATTGCCAAGGCGATCGCCTGCGGGGCCGACGCAGTGATGCTCGGCTCATCCTTGGCGCACGCATTTGAGGCGCCTGGGCGCGGCTACAACTGGGGTATGGCGACCTTTCATCCGACGCTGCCGCGCGGCACCCGTGTGGCGACCAGGCAGACCGGCAGCATGGAGGAGATCCTCCGCGGTCCCGCTCACGAGAATGATGGCACCTTCAACCTGATGGGAGCGCTGCGCACGGCCATGGCCACCTGCGGATACCGGGACATCGCCGAGTTCAACCGCGCCGAGTTGATGGTTGCGCCAGCGCTTCAGACGGAGGGCAAGCACCTTCAGCGGGAGCAGGCTGTGGGCATGGGTGCCACCGGTAAGGCAACCATCGGTGTCACCGACTGACCGCGAACAGCAGGTCGTCGTACTGGACTACGGCGGCCAGTACTCTCAGCTCATTGCGCGGCGGGTAAGGGAATGCGGCGTCTTCTCGACCCTGCTTCCATACCACGTCGGCCCCGAGGAGGTCGCGCGTCGTGGTCCGGTTGGGTTGATCCTGTCGGGGGGGCCGGCGTCCGTGTATGCGCAGGATGCGCCACGGTTGGACCCGGGGTTGCTGGAGTTGGGCGTCCCTGTGCTGGGTATCTGTTACGGGATGCAGCTGATCGCACGGGATCTCGGTGGCCGCGTGGAGGAGGCCGAGGTCGGCGAGTACGGGCGCTCCGAGCTGACCGTTCAGCAGCGAGGGCGGCTGCTGGCCGAGACGCCTAGAGAACAGCCGTGCTGGATGTCACACCGTGACACGGTTTTCCGAGCGCCACCCGGCTTCACGGAACTCGCCTCCTCAAGCGGCTCGCCGGTGGCTGCGATGGAGTCTGATGAGCGACAGATCTATGGCATTCAGTTCCATCCCGAGGTGGTTCATACGCCTTACGGGCAGCAGGTGCTGCGCAACTTTCTCTTCGACATCTGCGGTGCTGCTGGCAGCTGGAGCGCGCGTTCGGTGATTGAGGAACAGCTTGAGAGCATCAGGGCGCAGGTTGGTGACGGCCGGGCGCTGTGCGCGTTGTCTGGCGGCGTGGACTCAAGCGTGGCGGCGCTGCTGGTCCACAGGGCGATCGGTGACCGCCTGACGTGTGTGTTTGTGGATCATGGGCTGATGCGCAAGAACGAGGGGGAACAGGTCATCTCGGCTTTCCGCGACCACTTCCACGTGCCGCTGATCGCGGTTGACGCCGAGCAGCGGTACCTGGAGAAGCTGGCGGGCGTCACTGACCCGGAGCAGAAGCGCAAAATCATCGGCCGCGAGTTCATACGCATCTTTGAGGAGCAGGCCGACCGGCTTGACGGTGTCCGCTTTCTTGTGCAGGGCACGCTCTACTCGGATGTGATCGAGTCTGGTGGTGGGGCCGGCACGGCGACAATCAAGTCACATCACAATGTTGGCGGGCTGCCGGAGAACTTTACGCTTGAGCTTGTCGAGCCTTTGCGTGCGCTCTTCAAGGATGAGGTGCGAGCGGTTGGCGCGGAGCTCGGCATGCCTGAGCGGTTGGTCTGGCGCCAGCCGTTCCCTGGACCTGGTCTGGCGATCCGGATCATCGGCGGCGCGGTCACTCGAGAGAAGCTTGATACCCTGCGCGAAGCGGATGCGATCCTGCAGGATGAGATCCGCAGAGCCGGCCTCTATCGCGAGCTGTGGCAATCCTTTTGCGTGCTTCCGGATGTGCACGCCGTTGGTGTCCAAGGGGACAAGCGCACCTATGGCAACGTGATCGCGATCCGTGCTGTGACGTCGGATGACGCGATGACTGCCGATTGGGCGAGGCTCCCCTACGACCTTCTCCAACAGATCGCCAGCCGCATGATCAACGAGATTCCTGCGGTGGGCCGCGTGGTCCTGGACATCACCTCCAAGCCGCCGGGCACAATTGAGTGGGAGTGACGTGCGACTGAGGCTGCCCGCACGGCGGGTGGTTTGTGGCATGGATGGTCGTGTCAATGTGCTGGTGGCCAGGTGCTCGTGTCTCCAGCGCGCCCAGATCGGCTCGGATCGTCTACCATGGTCGCTCCCCGCGCAGCAAGCGCGCCACTCACCTCTGCCATGAAGACATACGTAGCCAAACCAACTGATCGTGAGCGCAACTGGTTGATCGTCGACGCGACTGGGCAGACGCTCGGACGCTTGGCGACCCAGATCGCCGACGCACTGCGCGGCAAGCGCAAACCCACCTACACGCCCCACATCGACACCGGAGACTTCGTGGTGGTGGTCAATGCCGAGAAGATCTCGGTGACGGGCAAGAAGCTGGAGGACAAGCTGTACCGCCACCACTCCGGGTACCCGGGCGGCTTGAAGACACGGACCCTCAATGAGATGCTCGCGCGTCGCCCGGAGGAGGTCATCCGGATCGCGGTCAAGGGGATGCTGCCGCGCAACCGCCTTGCTCGCAAACAGCTGACCAAACTCAAGGTGTATGCAGGGCCCGATCATCCGCACGCCGCCCAGCAGCCACAACCGATGGAGATCGAGCGTTGACCGAAGAAGACAAGCTGGAGTCCGAGACGACCACGGCAGCTGATGGGCTAGCCGAGCCGGACCTTCCAGCCGACCATGCTGAGACTTCTAACGAGGTCACCAGCGCCGATGTTCAGGCTGCTTCTGACGCCGAGACTGACGCTCACGCCGAGACCGACGTGGACGTCGAGACTGACGTGGACGTCGAGGTTGAATACATCGACGATGTGCCGCGGGAGAAGCCTGCGATCCCTGGCGCCGACCTGGTGCCGGACATCGTTATTGAGGGTCACGAGTTCATGGACGCAGAGGAGCGTGCCGCTGCGGAGGCTGAGGCTGAAGAGGCCGCAATGCGCGCAGCCCAGGCTCAGGATGAGCCCGAGTCGATACCCGAACCGATTGTCGAGGTTGCGATCGATCTGGCGGCTGGGGCACGCTACAAGGCCACCGGCAAGCGTAAGACCGGTGTGGCCCGCGTGATCCTCAAGCCTGGCACCGGCGTCTACATGATTAACGGCAAGACGCTTCAGGAGTTCTTTCCTCGGCACACGTTGCAGCGGATGATCCAACAGCCACTTGAGGCAGTCGGCTACGAGTCGCGTATGGACGTGATTGCCAGGATGCACGGCGGTGGTGTTTCCTCACAGGCCGGAGCTCTGCGGCACGGGATCTCCAAAGCGCTGCTTGAGGCCGACCCGAATCTTCGCGGTGAGCTCAAACGACGTGGCTTTTTGACCCGTGACCCGCGTGTCAAGGAGCGCAAGAAGGCTGGACTGAAGAAAGCCCGTAAGCGGCCGCAGTTCTCCAAGCGCTAACCGAGAGACCCTCGCGTTGCGCGCTGACGAGTATGTCGCGCCACCTGTTCGGTACTGACGGCGTCCGCGGCCCGGCTGGCAGTTTTCTTAGCGCAGAGCTGGCGCTGGCGCTGGCCCGTGCGACCGTAGAGCTGGCGACCGAGCCGTACCCCAGCGTGCTGGTGGTGCGCGACACGCGTGAATCCAGCCAGATGCTCGAGGCGGCGACCGCCGCCGGGGTCACCGAGGCTGGCGGCTCCGTCTTGCTCGGCGGGGTGCTGCCGACGCCAGCGGCGTCGCTGCTTGTGCGCCGCTATGGCTTTGATCTCGCGGTGGTGATTTCAGCGTCCCACAACCCCTATGGGGATAACGGCATCAAGTTCTTTGCAGCCGACGGCTTCAAACTTTCTGACGAGACCGAGTTGGAGGTTGAGCGGCAGTTGGCCAAGCCGGCTCACGGCTCGGACCGGATCGGCGCGATCAGCCCGCTGCACAGCGCCGCGCAAGACTATCTCCTGGCTCTCCAGGACCGTTTCAGCGGGCTTGATCTACAAGGCCGCAGGGTGTTGCTTGACTGCGCCAACGGTGCGACATATAAGGTCGCACCTGAGATCTTCCGTCGGCTTGGTGCGCGTGTCGACGTGATGGCTGACCAGCCTGACGGGCGTAACATCAATGATGGCGTCGGCTCGACACACCTCGGCGCGATCAGGCAGGTCATGGCAGCGGGAGACTACGACGTCGGCTTTGCCTTTGATGGTGACGGTGACCGTGTGCTGGCGGTCGACCGTGAAGGCCAGGTCGTTGACGGTGACGAGCTGATGGGGCTCGCAGCCGTTCACCTAAAGGCGTCAGGCTTGCTGAGCGGCAGCGGGGTTGTGGTGACCGTGATGACCAACTACGGTTTTCACACGGCCATGGCACAGGCCGGTATTGATGTGGCGACAACCGCCGTCGGCGATCGTTACGTCAATGAGGAGCTGCGCCGCCTCGGATGGCGTCTGGGCGGGGAGCAATCCGGGCACATCATTGACCTTGGCTTTGGGCCAAGCGGCGACGGCATCGCAAGCGCTTTGATGACGATGGAAGCGCTGGACGGCGTAAACCTGTGTGAGCGTCGCGTGATGCGAAAGCTTCCGCAGAAACTGGTCAACATCCGTGTCGCTTCACGCGAGGAGCTGGCCGTGGCGCTGCAGACTTCTAGCGTGACGCAGGCGATCGCCAGCGCTGATGCCTTGCTGGCGGGACGAGGGCGCGTCCTGGTCAGGGCGTCCGGGACCGAGCCACTGATTCGCGTGATGGTTGAGGCACCCGACCAGCGAGAGACGGACGAGATCTGCAACCAGCTGGTGGCGGTTGTAAGTGCCGCGCTGGCATGAAGCTTTGACAGCATGAGTTTTGCTCGGCCGCAACTGTCGATAGAGCTGGACGGCCTTGCTCGCCAGCCCCTGTTTGTCGGCGGCGCGTGGCGAGACCATCTGCTGTTTGCCAAAGTCGCGCCCGGCGACCGTCGTTGAACTCGGCGTACGGGTCCTCCGCGCGCTGCCGGGCAGAGGGTGTGGCACGCCGCCAAGTAGACTCAGCTTGCGCATGTGCGGAATCGTCGGATATGTCGGGCCGCGAAAGGTGCGGCCGCTGCTTGTCGACGGACTCAAGAAACTCGAGTATCGTGGCTATGACAGTGCTGGCATCTCCGTTCTGGAGGGCGACCGGATCGACCTTGTCAGGGCGGTTGGCAAGCTGGACAATCTCAAGGCCGCGATCATGGAACGCGAGCAGGGGCAGGCTGTGGCGTCGACGGCTGACGGCCAGCACGGGCAGGCTGCGGCGTCCACGGCTGACGGCCAGCACGGGACCGGGATCGGTCATACCCGCTGGGCTACGCACGGTGCCGTCACCGAGTCCAACGCCCATCCGCACTACAGCACCGACAGCCGTATTCACATTGCGGTCAATGGGATCGTTGAGAACTACCTGGCCCTGAAAAGCGAGCTGCTCGCAGACGGGGCCGTGTTCACCTCCGACACCGATGCGGAGGTGATCGCACACCTCATCGCCCGCCATTACCACGGAGACCTTGGTCAGGCCGTCCGTGATGCCTACGCCCATTTGCGTGGGCATTACGCGTTTCTGGCGATCAGCGCTGATGAGCCGGGCGTGGTTGTCGGTGCGCGCAAGGAATGCCCGCTGGTGGTTGGGCGTGGAGAGGGCGAACAGTTCATCGGGTCGGCGGTACCCGCGTTTCTGGCGCATACCAACCACGTGCAGTACATCAATGACGATGAGGTCGTCGTCCTGCGTCCCGGTGGGGTGGAGTTCACGACGGTCGGCGGGGCTGCGCTGGAGCGTGAGATTGATGAGGTCGACTGGGACGCTGAGGCCGCCGAGAAGGGCGGCTACGAGACGTTCATGCTCAAGGAGATCCACGAGCAGGCCGACGCGGTGGCTGACACGATCGGCGAGCGCGCCGCCAGCGACCGGAGCGTCGAGCTGGGTGACCTTGGCACGATTGATGACGCTGTGCTGGCAGGTGTGCGGCGCATCGTGGTCGTGGCCTGCGGCACCTCATATCACGCGGGTTTGATCGGGCGCTACGCCATCGAGGAATGGGCGCGTGTTCCGGTAGATGTTGAGATCGCCTCCGAATACCGTTACCGCAACCCGTTGGTTGGGCCCAGCGACCTGGTGATCGGCGTGTCCCAGTCCGGCGAGACAGCCGACACGCTGGCCGCCATGCGCACGGCAAAGCGCGCGGGCGCCCACGTGCTGACGATCTGCAATGTGATGGGCGCGCAGGCCACCAGGGATGCGGACGGTGTTCTCTACACGCGCGCTGGCCTGGAAATAGGGGTGGCCGCCACCAAAACCTTCACAACCCAGGCCGTTGCCTTCTATCTGCTTGCCCTACATCTCGCGGAGCTGCGCGGCACGCTCGACGCGCAGCGGATCGCAGACCTGATCCGGCAGGTGAAACAGCTGCCCCATCTGATCACGGCCACGCTTGATATGGTTGCCACCGACGTGCAGCGGATCGCGCAGTCAGTGGGCCAGCAACGTTTCTTCATGTATCTGGGGCGCAACGCCGGGTTGCCGATCGCGCTGGAAGGGGCACTCAAGCTCAAGGAGATCTCCTACATCGCCACCGACTCATATCCGGCCGGCGAGATGAAGCATGGTCCCATCGCCCTGCTGGATGAATCAACGCCCGTCGTAGCGGTCGCCACAGACTCTCCGGTGCGTGAGAAGCTGATCTCAAACCTGCAAGAGGTGCGCGCGCGAGGTGCTCAGGTGATCGCGGTTGCCAGCGACTCAGACGACGTGATGGGCGAGCACTGCGACGAGCTGATCAGGGTGCCGACCACGGACTGGATGCTGAACCCGATCCTGGCGCTCATCCCCTTGCAGTTGCTGGCCTATTTCATTGCCACAGGGCGCGGCCTCGACGTTGATCAGCCGCGTAATCTCGCCAAGACCGTCACGGTCGAATGAAGGGGGTGGGTCCATGACCGAGCTGCCTGCCTGGCTTGAAGGGCTGCCGGACGCGCAGCAACAGCAGGAGCTGGACAGCTGGGCGATTGAAAAGCGTGGAATCTCCGGTGAGGTGCTGATGGAGCACGCCGGAACTGGCCTTGCACACGCGGTGGCTGAGCTGGCTCCCGAAGGAAGAGTGGAGGTCGTTTGTGGCAGGGGCAACAACGGTGGTGACGGTCTGGTTGCGGCCCGCGTGTTGACCGAACTGGGCCGCGAGGTGCACGTGACCCGGCTTCCCGACGACGGACCGGTCAACGCGCGGCAGTTTGCTGGAGCCGCGGTGATCATCGACGCGATGCTGGGCACCGGTTTTAGTGGTGTGCCACGAGAGCCGATTGCCGGGGCGATCGCCGCGATCAACCGTGCCTCGGCGGGGCCACGCGGGCCATTGGTCGTTGCCTGTGATGTACCTAGCGGTGTCAACGGGTCAAACGGGGTGGTTGGCTCTGAGGCCGTGCTGGCCAACCTTACCGTCACTTTCAACGGCGCCAAACCGGGTCTCTGGATCAGTCCTGGCAAGCGTTACGCGGGCGCGGTGCGTGTGATTGACATCGGCATTCCCACGGATGGCCGGCCGGTGACGCCCGCTGTCGGGCTGATCCACCCGGAGGTTCTCCGAGAGGTGCCACGCCGTCATGCCGGGTCCACCAAGTTCACCGCCGGCAGCGTGTTGGTGGTCGGCGGCTCACGCGGCCTGACAGGAGCGCCCGTCCTTGCGGCAATGGCGGCAGCGCGTGCTGGGGCTGGTTATGTGACCGTTGCGGCGCCCGCGTCTGTGGCGCCGGCGATCTCCGCCAAGCTGCTCGAGGTGATGACACTGGAGGTGCCGGACGACCCCGAGACCGGACCGAGCCGGGGTGGTTCGCGGCTTGTTGTGGAGCGAGCACAACGCGTGCAGGCGGTCGTGTTGGGTCCGGGCATTGGTCGGCTGGCCGCAGCCGCGAAGTTTGCGCGAGATGTGGCCACGCATCTCAACCGTCCGCTTGTGCTCGATGCCGATGGTCTCAACGCCCACGCTCAGCGTGGTGCCGCCCAGCAACTAGCCGAGCGTGGTGCCACGACGGTGCTGACACCGCATGCGGGCGAGCTGGCGAATCTGCTTGAGATCACCAGCGCCGAGGTGGATGCCCATCGGCTGGCCTACGCTAGTGACGCCGCCCGTCGCTTTCAGGCGATCGTAGTTCTCAAAGGTGACGATACGCTTGTTGCCGAGCCGGACGGACGCGTGGCTGTCAGCCCCGGGGGTGCGCCTGCGTTGGCCACCGCTGGGACCGGAGACGTGCTCTCAGGGGTTATAGCGGCGATGCTCGCCAAAGGCGTCGAGCCTTTCACCGCAGTCTGCGCAGCGGTGACGCTGCACCTTCACGCCGGCATTGTTGCTGCCGAGGATGTCGGCGCCGAAGGTGTGCTCGCCGGGGACGTGGTCGCGGCGCTGCCCCGAGCGTGGACGCGGCTTCAGGCCGCCCTGGCCGACCCCGTTGGGGTGATGACCGCTACGCGAGGCGGTAGGTGACACCGATGCTCAGGGCGGTTGCCGAGGTGAACCTGGCAGCGATCGAGCGCAACACCGCCCATCTTCGCCGGCTGGTGGCACATCACCGACCCGGCCACCACGCTCACGTCTGCGCGGTTGTCAAGGCTGACGGGTACGGACACGGGGCCGTCCCAGCGGCCAGAGCGGCGCTTGCCGGTGGTGCCCGGACGCTTGCCGTGGCGACCTCCACCGAGGTGGTGGAGCTGCGTGCTGCAGGCATTGAAGGGCCGATTCTGGTGCTTGGCGCGCTCAGTTCAGAGGAATTGCCTGATGTGATTGCCGCGGGCGGCGATGTGATCGCCTGGGAAGAGGGGTTTGTGGAGCAGCTGCAGGACCATCTGGACGCTGTGGGACCGGCGTCGACCAGCGGGTCGGCGCCGGTACGCATCCACGTCAAGCTCGACACCGGTCTGGGCCGGCTGGGAACCCGCTCGATGGATCAGGCTCTGGCGGTCGCCCGCCTGGCCGTGCGGGATCCCCGGCTGGATCTGGTCGGCGTGATGACCCATCTGGCGACCGCTGACAGCGATCCGGAATTTGCACACCGACAGCTTGAGAGCTTTCGGCCGTTTGTCGCCGAAGCCCGGGCGCTGGCGCGCGAGAGCATTGTCGCGCACGCCGCCAACAGCGCAGCCACGCTGCTGATCCCGGAGTCACACCTGGATATGGTCCGGACGGGCATCGCCATCTACGGTGCAGACCCGCTCAATGACAGTCCTGACGATTACGGCCTTGAGCCGGCTCTGGCGCTGCGCTCCTATGTCGCCGCTCTGAAGCCGATTAGGGCTGGCCAGAGTATCGGTTACGGCCGTCATTTCGTTGCCGGGGCTGACAGCTATATCGCCACACTGCCGATCGGCTATGGCGACGGGATTTCCAGGGCCCTCGCCAACAATTGCGATGTGCTCATCGGCGGACACCGCTATCCGGTCAGAGGGATGGTCAGCATGGACAACATTACTGTCGAGGTTGGCCCCGATCTGCTCGTCAGGGTTGGGGACCGTGCGACTCTGATCGGTAGCGACGGCGACCAGCGGCTGACGGCAGAAGACATGGCCAAGCGGCTTGGCACGATCAGCTACGAGGTGTTTTGTTCGATCTCAAAGCGCGTGCCGCGGGTCTACCACCGCGACGGGGAGCCGACGTGAATGACGCCCAGCGCGGCCCGCTGGCCGCGCTGGCGCAGGTGGCGCCGCGCCACGGGCACGCCTGGCTGGTTGGCGGCGCGGTCCGTGATCGGCTGCTTGGCAGGGACACAAGCGACTTTGACCTGGCTGTGTCCGGTGACGTCACGGGCCTGGCAGTGGATCTTGGCCGCGCCACGGACGGACACGCGTTCATGCTCTCCGAGCAGTTCGGGGCCTGGCGAGTCAGGGCCCGCGACCAGAGCTGGCAGGTTGACATGACGCCTCTGATCGGGGACACGCTCGAGCAGGATCTGCGGCGCCGCGACCTGACGATCAACGCGATCGGGGAAGAGCAGGACGGATCCGTGGCCGGCGCCAAGCTGGTT
>JBMFHK010000008.1:0-43060 GCA_049976865.1 Solirubrobacteraceae bacterium
GGGAGCTCAGTCACCCCCCCGCAGTGATGGCATGCGAAGAGTATGGCGCTCTCTGTGAATGTGATTTGGGGTGCAACCGTGGCGCCGTCGAGCGAGCGCGGCGTCTTCCTCGCATTTTTTTTACACACGGCGTCGCGTAACTGTCTTACGCTGAGTTTGAGTGTGGTTGCTTGGTCGAGCCAGTGGTCTTGGTCTTCGATGGTGAGGGCGGCTAGTTGGGCGTGGTGGCTCCAGGTGAGATTTTCCCGACGTCGGGAGGTTTCGTATCTGCCCGCGACGTAGGCGTAGTTCGCGAGCGTCTGTTGGTCGTGGCCGGTGATGTGGGCTGCGAGCTGGTAGTGGTGGTCGTTGTAGTGGCGTTTGCCGAACCGGATCCAGTCTCCGAGCCACCAGTTGGTTGCGTTTGCGACGATTGTGAGCCGCCTGCCGCATGCTTGCCATTCTGCGGCTGTCAGTTCGGCGTGTCCGAGCCACGCGACGGGCGTGGTCCTCTCCCGGGCCGCTTGGCGCTTTGTGAGAGCATCGCGGGTGTCTGCGGCTCCCGGCACCACACCAGAGTATTGGCCGGCGTCTGGCGGGTTTCTGGTTGCTTGTGCGGGTCGCTGGGTGATCGTCATCGCGTCTGCTGGCTGGCGGGGGTTGCGGAGATGTTTGGCGTTGACGCGGTCGTGGGTGTCGAGGGCGTCGAGGCGGGGGTGGGTGTGGCGTTGGTAAGCCCGGGGCCGGTCTGTCCGGGGGCTGCGCAGGTGGGTGGCGGGCCGCTGACGCGCCCGACCGCGATCTCAATCCGGCTGTCGGGGATCTGCTTGGCGGCAAGCACCAGTGTCGTGTTCGCGGGGATCTGTGAGGGTGTGATCCGGATCGTCGCTCCCGCCGATACAGCACCGACCGCCATGTAGCTGAGCGGCACGCGGCTTTGGCAGGTTTTGGTGATCGGCACGATCGCCACCGGTGCGTGCAGCGACCGGAGCTTCGCCTGTGCGCCGATCAGGCCGGTGATCTGGCGGATCGTGACCACGATCACACCGTCGGTGCTCTGGGTGACAGCAAACGACGGCGGCGCCGCGGCAGCCAGAAGCAGCGCGACCACAGCGGCCGCGGCGGCGGTAACTGGGATCGAGATTGCCAGAATCCGCCGGTGTGGGCGCGCAGCCAGACGCGCAAGCCGGCCACGGGGCGGGCCGGGGATCTGCTGCACCCGCTCGTGCAGTGCCGCGCTCGGATCGATCGCAGCGACGAGATCCTCGAGGCGTTCGGTGAGCGCCTCGCCGAGCTGGTCTTCGCTCAACATGCGTTCACCTCACCGGCCGGCGGGGACAGGAGCCCGCGCAGCCGCTCAAGGCCACGAGAGGTGTTTGATTTCACGGTCCCCTCCGGCAGCTCAAGCAGCCGTGCGGTGTCTGTGACCGGTAGGTCGAGGTAGAAGCGCAGCACCAAGATCTCGCGCTGCACGCGCGGGAGCTCCCGCAAAGCCTGCGCGAGCGCGTCACGCTGATCAAACGCGTCGCTGAACGCCGTGGCGTGAGGCTCGTTGACAGCCCCGCCGGTGAGGATCTCCCTGGGCCGCCGACGCTTGTAGCGCCAGTGGTCGCGGCAGACACTCACCAACACCGCACGGCTATAGGGCCCTGGTGCCTCACGTGCGTGATGCCAGTTCTTGAAGACGCGCAGCAGCGTCCCCTGGACCGCGTCCTCGGCAAGATCCACATCCCCAACCAGCAGATAGGCGCCCTTCAACAAGCCAGGCAGAGCCTCAGCGGCAAACCGCCGGAACTCCTCATCCTGGGATAAACGCCTACCCGCAACATGGGGACCGATCTCGGGACGTTCCACGATCACAACCCGCATTAACGCCACCGGACCCGGGCGGGTTCCCGGACAGGCAGAAAACCTTTCCGGGGCTGGTGTTCAGACGGTTCGGTTAGCTCACAGCGCCCGAGACCGCTCGGTCGACTGCGTGAAACGGGCTGCCGCTGAGGATAGCTGCCAGATCGCGCAGCTGCTCGAGGTTGCTTACGAGGCCGGCGGCACGCACCAGGCCGGTGTGGTCGACCGCGACGGCAAACGGTGTGCCGGGAACACGCCAGGCACGGGTCAGCTCGTTGGCTCGCTGCGTGATCAGCATGGAGACAACGAGGGCGCCAAACGCGCTGGCACCGGCTGCGTCGCAGACCACGATCAGCTCGAACCTCGAGAGCGTGTCCGACACAACCTGTGGGCCGTCCTGGGCTGCGGCTAGCTCGGCGGCGAGCTTCTGGCATGGCCCGCAGGTCGAGCTCAGGAAAAGCACGACCCGGCCGGCCTGACGCTCGGGCAGGCTGTCAAGCAGCTCGTGGCCCGGGACGCGTGGCGGTGGTGCGCCTGGTGCCGGCCCGCCCGTGAGTGTTGTCGGTAGCTGGTGTGTGTGTGGTAGGCGGCGTTCGAGGTCGGTCATCCGGGAGTTGAGGCCGAGCACGAGCATTGAGAGACCGATGACGGCGGTCCAGAGCGCGACGAGCAGCACGATCCAGGAAAGAGGCATCACACGCTCCCGGTTGGGTGCTGTCGAGTGGTGTTTGGCGCGCGTGTCGGGCGGCTTGTGTTGTAGAGCCGCAGACCTGTCGTCGCGAGGATCACGGTCAGCGGGACCGCGAGCAGCGCCCGCCACGACGGCGAGGCCGGATCATTGCCCCAGGTAGGCCAGACGGCCAGGGCGCCGCTTGGGCCGGCCGCGACCGTGGCCGCCAGCCCGGCCAGCAGGATGTCGCGCGCGGCCAGCGGCCAGCTGATCTGCTTGGCGGTCCCGCAGCCGCAACCAAACCGCCGGCCGTGGGCGACATGCCACACAATCGCAAGCGCGAACGAGGCCAGGAGCGTCGCTGCCACGACCGCGGCCGGTTTCAGTGCCACGCCGGCGGCGAGCAGCACCGCGAGCGTGACCTCGAGCCAGGGCAGCACCCTCGCCGCCGGACCCACCAGCCGGTGCGGTAGCGCCCGGTAGGGTGTGATCGCCCGTTCGGTCTCGTCGCGTCCACCGGTAGCGTTGAGTTTCGCCACCCCTGCGGCTGTGAACACGACCGCGAGGATCCACCGGGCGGCTAACAGCAGGTAGACCAAGGGAATATTCGTAGGGTTGTGCGTCCCGGGGGTTCAGCAGCCGGTGCTGAAGTTCCCCTCCGCGCAGCTGACCGCCAGGCATGTGACGTAGTCGATGCCGCAGTCGGTGCTCTGGATGTGGTAGCAGCACTCGCCGCTTGGGCAGCTGTCCGGCCCGCAGTTGTGCTCATCGCGCGTGTAGGTGATGCAGCACCCCGCCTCGATCGCCTCGCGCAGGCCCGTGGGCGCACCGGCAGGGATCGCGTTTAGGACCATCGTCACCGGCAGCTGCGTCAGCGGCGGGGTGTCGGCGCGCGCCGGCGCTGATCCAAAGAGCGACGATACGCCCGCGCCGGCGGTCGCCAGGAGCCCTGCTGAGCCGAACCTTCGCAGAGCCTCGCGTCGTGTGCGCGTCTGACTGGACATGCCTGTCCCCTCCAATCGATCCGTCAACCCGTTCTTCAGTTTCACCACCGCGCAGGCAACCCAGGCAGCCGCCGACCCCACAGCGGGCTCGCTCCCTGCAGCGTTAGTCATACGCCTGAGGACCCGGGCGGTCAAGCTCCGCGCGGCCGCGAGCCGGAACTCTGATCGAGGGACGGCGGCGCGTCGGCGCTGAGACGGCGGCCCGGGGTCCCGCCGGGCCGGCCACTGGAAGCCGTTATGTAGCACCCAAAGCCAAGCCCATAGCGCTTGACAAATCTAGCGCTAGATCATATGTTGTGGTTTGTGTTGTTCACACGCGATGAAGGGAGCCGGAGTGATGTTGTTGCGACGGGCTGGTGGCGGGCTGTTTGGCTTGGTGTTGTTCAGCGCCGCAAGTGCGGGGTGTCTAGCTGCGTTGAAGGCGGCGGGCTTGACGGGGGTTGCGCCGAAGGGCGCGGCGGTGATCGTGCAGCTGGTCGCGACGCTGACCAGCAATTGGGAGTGGCTGATCGGTACCGGGGTCGGGTTGGTGTTGATGCTGATCGCGGGTTTGATGATGTTCGGCTCCCAGCGTGCGCCTGATCATCTGTTTCGGGTGATCGCGGGGATCATGCTGATCCTGATCGTGATCCCCGCGGTTCTTGCCTGAGCGGTCTTGACGCGGCTGTGATCATCTCCCGCAAAGCGTTCCTGCTCGTGTTTGTTGTGCTGCTCGCGGCGCCGTCTCCGGCCTGGGCGGCGGGCTCGCATCTGCCGCTGGTCAGCGCGGGGATCTTTGGTTCGATCTTCGGGACGATCGGGCACGTGGTGCTGGGTGCGTTCTCGTGGACGATCGGGCTCGCGTCGAAGTTCGTGCTGACGACGATCGGCGCGTTGGTGAGGCTGCTGATCCCGCGCTCCTGGGTCAGCAGGGGCCTTCAGGTCATGGAGTGGATCGTCGCGGTCCCGAACTACGCGGGGACGGTCGCGGCGCCGGGCGGCGGGCAGGAGTTCGGGTTCGGTGGGATCAACGCGCTGCGTGATCTGTTCATGTGGCTCGGGGTGGCGGTCGCGCCGCTGTCGATTACGTATGCGACCTCTCGCGCGATGATCGGCGAGTCAGAGCCGGTCGGCGTCCCGGTGGTGCGGGTCGTGACGGTCGCCGCGGTGGTTGCGTCCTACCCGTACTGGTGGTCGCAGGCGGCGGCGCTCTGTGATCAGATCACAGGCGCGATCCTGACTTTGCCGGACGTCAGCCGCGGGCTGTACAAGCTGATGGAGTACGCGGTTGACGGGGTCGCGCTCGGTGGCTGGCAGCTGATCGACCTCGCGCTCATGGGCGCGATCGGCATCGAGCTGCTCGGCTTGATCTTCCTCAAGGTCGTGCTGATCCTGCTCGGCGCGCTGTTGTACGCGACGGGGCCTTTGATGATCGGTCTGGTCCCGACCAGGGCTGGCGGTGCGCTGGCGAGAGCGTGGTCGAGCGCTGTGGTGGCGCTGTTCGCGCTCGGGATTGGGTGGGCGACCGTGTTCGCTGTGGGTGCGCTCCTGATCGGTGACGCAGGCACCGCGGGACCGCTGATCGCGGGCGACAGCACGTTCGGGGCGCTGATGGGCGGCTTGATGCTTGCGCTGGCGGGGCTCGCGAGCCTGTGGCTCTGTCTCAAGCTGGCGCGGGAAGCGGGCTCGCTGCTGCGTCTGCAGCTCGCGGGGCTGCTCACGCTCGGGCACTCTCACAGCACCACTCGCGGCGGCGCCGCAGACGTGCGTGGGAGAACGACCGGGCAGTCGCTACGCGACTACGGGTCAAGGCTCGCGCGGGCGAGCACGGCCGCTGGCGGCGAGCTCGCCGCGGCCGTCCCGGGTGGCGGGGCGCTTGTGAGCGCTGGCCGGGCCGCGGGCTATGTTGGGCGTCGCGGCCTGGTCGGGACCGCTGGGGCGGGCGCACGCGCCGGCGCTCAGCGCGCGGCCGGGCCCGTGGGCGTGCGGGTGGGTCGCTCTCGTGCCGGGGCGGTCGCGGTCAGGATGGCCCGTGCGGGGACTGCGAGCTGGACCGCGACGCCCCGCCGGACGACGGCCGCAGGCTCCGACGGCTCACCTCGACAGCGGATCGCTACCGGTAAAGGCCGTGGTGACGCGCCTGGCGGGAACTACACCCGGCCAGCGCCCGGCTCGGACACGCCGCAGGGAGCTTCGCGGGGCCGCGCCCTGTCCGGTGATGGTCAGGCGTCTACAAGCACCCGGGATGGGTCACGCCGACGGCCGCCCCGGCAGGGCGACAACCCGTCTCGCTCACCTGGGTCCAGCGGAAGCGCAGCGCGGCCCGCCGCGCCAAAGACCCCGGCTCATCCTGCGTCGCGGCCGCCAACGCCCCCGGGTTCGGGTCGCCCGCCAGCTCCACAGAGTCCGGTGAGCCGGCCTCCCAGGGTCCCGGCTCCGCCAGCTGAGAGCAAGCCTGCGGCTGGCCGACGGCCCGCCACACCGGCGCCAAGGACACCTCGCTCACTAAGGCTTCCGAAGCGGCGCAAGCGATGACCCCGACTTTGCGCAGGCTCAACGATCGCGAGCGCTACTGGGGTCTCACCTGGCCCGCGTGGATCGCCGTCGCGATCGCCGGTGGGATGCTGTACGGGGCGGTCAGGGTCTCTCCGCTGGGTGTCAAGGCGACGATCACGCTGGTCGTGCTGATCCTTGCGTTTAGTGGGATGGTGATCGCCGGCGTGTCCGGGCAGGCGCTCTCCCCCGGCCGGCAACTGGCAGCGATCGTCCGCTACCACCGTGCGGCGAGGCGCTACCGGCTGCCGGACGTACCGGACAAGCGTGGTCTGGTCCTCGACCGCCGGCCTCCGGGGTCTGACCCGCCAGGCGGGCCCGAGGGGTTCGGGGAGGTGTTGGCGTGATCAAGCGCGAGCCTCGCATCGGGTCGATCGCGGCGCTTTTGCCCGTGTCGCTGGTCGAGCCGGACGGTTTGGTCATCACCACCGACGGCAGCTATGTGCGGCTGATCCTGTGCGAGCGGGTGCCGAACACGATCACCGCCGAACCCTCCGGGCTCTCGCGGATCGAGGCGGCGTTCGCGGCGCTCTGCCGCATCATCCCGGATCGGCAGAGCCTGATCATCCTCGCGCAAACCGACCCGGTCCCGATTCACGAGGCGCTCGCCGCAGACGAGCACGCCACCCATGTCGCCGCCAACCAGGATCGCGCAACCGGCCACCCTGAGCTTGCGTCCGCGCGCGAGCGGCTTTTGGCGGCGACCCAGCAGACGGTGATCGCCGCCGCGGGGGCCGAGCAGCCGGCGGTCGCCGCCAGATGGTGGGTCGCGGTCCCTTACCGTCCGGTGGTCGATGACGCTCGCGTTCACCTGCGAGCGATCCTCGCCGGGGCGCGCGGTAAGACGTTGTGGGACACGCACCGCGAGGCGGCGCAGGAGAGCCTACGGCTGCGCAACCAGGTGGATGCGGGGTTGCGCAGGGCCGGGATCGAGACCTGGGCGCTCAGCGGCACCGAGACGCTGGCGCTGCTGTGGGAGCGCCTGCACCCCGCCGCCGAGGTCGAAGATCACGAGCAGCTACTCAACCGACTCGCCCAGGTGTGTCGGGTTGCGGACGCGACCACTCTGGCCGAGGCAGCGGAGGACCGCCACCGGATCCTCGAGGCGATCACCGACGGGGCGGAGCTTGACTACGGCGAGAACCCCGCATGGTTGCGACACAGCGATGGGACGCTTGAGGAAACCATCCATCTGGCAACCCCGCCGCTTGCGACCGACCCGTCATGGCTTGCGCATCTGCTCACCTGTCCGCTGCCGGCGACATTGGCGGTTCACATTCAGGTCGGTGTCCGGGCGCGTGAGAAGCACCGCCAGCGCCGCCGCTGGCAGCGGCTGCGGGCCGCCGTCCGGTACAAAGACCGACACGAAAGACTGGTCGGCTCCGATGAGGAAGAGGCACTCGAGGAGGCCGCGATCGTTGACGCGGAGCTCGCCGCCGAGGTCGGAGCGACCGTCTACCAGGTCGGCATTTACTGCGCGATCCGTGACCCTCGCGGTGACCCCGAGATGTTCGGACGGACGGTACGGCAGACCTGCGCAGACTTTCACGCGCTCACCAACGCCCGGGTCGTGCGTGGACGGCATCTTGCGCTTCAGGGCTTCACGTCGACGTTGCCGCTCGGTGTTGACACCCTACGCGCGCGCCGCCGCTACGCGCAACGGAACATCGCGCACTGTGTCGCTTTGACCTCGAGCCGGTGCGGCTGCCCCGGCGGGCTGATCCTCGGGACCGCTGACCCCGGCGGCACGCTCGAGCGGCTGGACCCTTACGACCCGCAGTTTCAGACGACGCTGACGTTGATCGTCGGCAAGGGCGGGGGAGGCAAGACGGTCACGAGCATCCTGCTGGCCGCTCGGTTCATCGCGCAGGGCGGCCGGGTTTATGTCACCGACCGCAGCTCCACCCCTGATGATCGCGGTAACACCGGCGGGAGCGGTCATTACGACACGCTGCTGTCGCTGATCCCGGGCGGGCGGCGGGTGCAGCTCGGGACCGCGCACGGTGACGTGATCTGCCCCTGGGACGCGCCCGACCTGTCAAGCGTCCCAGATCAGAAGATCGAGTTTCTGCTGGCGATGCACGCGCTGCTGATCGGCGACGCACACGACCCCGAAGGACAGGTCCGCACACTCGACGCCGACGAGGAAGCGATGCTCCGCGAGGCCATCAACACCGTGTACCGGCGCTGCGCTGATAGCGGGCAGCGGCCACGCGAGCAGCTGCTGATCGACGCGCTCAGCAAGCGCCAGGCGAGCGGTGAGCTTGTCGGCGCAAACGCCGACAAGCTGCAATCGCTGCTGCTGCGCCTTGGCCCGTACGGGAGCGGCGGGACGCTCGCGCACATCGCCGACAGCGAAACGACCGTCGCGCACGACGCGCCAGTGGTGCTGTTTGATTTCACCGGCCTGTCTGACCGCCTGGCGCCGGCGCTGACGCTGGCCGTCGCCGATTACGTCGAATGGCATGTTCATCGTCTGCGGCGGTGCAAGGTGGCCGGTGAGCTTGCCGATCACGGCCCGTGGGCGGGGCGCGCGGAGCTGATCATCGAGGAGGGCTGGAAGCCGCTGTCCTCACCGGCGGCGGGTGCGTGGCTGAACGAGTACGCGCGCCGTGCCCGCCACTACGACCTGTGGCTGACGTTCATCACCCAGTTCTTCACGGACTTCCGCAGCGAACAGGGCCGCGCGCTTTTGGGCAACTATGCGGTTGCGCTGTGTCTGCCAAACGAGCTGCGGGACCTCGAGTCCGCGCGCGACACGCTCAGCCTGACCGACACCGACATCAGCGAGATCCTCGCGCTGCCGAGCCAGCAGGGCGCGCACTCGACGCTGTACATGATCTCAAAGCGGGGTCGTGGGGCGGTCAGGGTCGCGCCAAGCGACCCGGAGTACTGGATCGCCAGCTCAAGCCCGGACTCAGACCAGCCCGCCCGCCACGCCGCGCTGCGCGACAGCGGTGGGGATCCATGGGCGGCGCTGACGCTGCTCTGCGACCCCGACTGGCACACCCAACGCCACACGACCAGCCGAGGGGCACGATGAGCGGCCGTCGCAGGGACGCGGTACGGTGGCTGGCGGCCGTCGGCGCGGGTGTGTTCATGGTCGTGCTGGCGCCGGTCGTGCTAGTGGCCGGCGCCGGCAACCCACCCTGCCAGATCGTCAGCCCCGAGACGGTCACCACGCCGGCCGGGGCCGCGGGTGGCGGCATGTTCGCCCAGCCGCTCGAGCTGCAGCCTGACCACTGGTATCGGGTCGGTGCGACCGAGTACGGCGGGCCGTCTGATCCGGGCTCTGGTGAGTACGCGGCGAGCGGGGTCTATCTGCCCGCCTACCCCGACAGCTTCGCGGAGCTCTCGCTGCTTGACAGCAACCCGGCAAACACGGGTGCTTTCACGTTCGCTGACGCCAACGCGCTGGGCAACCTGCCTTTCGGCACCTCGATCCGTGTCGCAAACGGCGTCCGCGAGCAGGTGCTGGTGAAGCGTGACGTCGGCTACGGCCAGGGACCCGGCCAGACGATCCCCTACCGCATCGACGTCTGGCACACGGCCGCCGCAGAACTCGGGATCACGAAGACCCCGGTTGAGATCGAGCTGGCGCCAGCCTCCGGGACCGCCGCGACACTCGACCAGCTCCCGACCCCGGCCAGCGCAAATCAGGGTGGCGGGTGCGCCAGCAACACCGTGCAGCTGACGCTGACAGCGGGCCAGAGCGCACAGATCCTCCCCGACGGTCAGGCGACCGCCCCGGCGGACGCTCCAGCCGCCGTGAAGGACGCGATCGCCGCCGGCAACCAGCTGATCGACAAGCCCTACCTGTACCGGGGTACGGGGGTGGGCACGGCCAGCCGCTCACCACCCTGGCGGACAGCTATGACTGCTCAAGCAGCACCAGTTACATCCTCTATGGCGCGGGTGTGTTTGGCCACTGGCCACAGGACTCAACCCAGCTGGAGACATACGGTCGGCCGGGGCCAGGGGCGTGGATCACCGTTTACGCCAACAGTGCGCACGCGTTCATCGATGTCGCCGGGGTCGTGATGGACACCGCGCACTACGCGCCCACCACGCCGGCCGGCAGCGGGCCGCGGTGGCAGCCCGCGTCGATCATCACCGCGCAGTACGCCGGTGATCAGACCGCCGGCAACGGCGGGTTCGTGCAACGCCACCCACAGGGCCTCTGATGCGTCGCCCGGCCTACCGGCTCGCGATTGCCCTTCTGAGCGCGGGGACGCTCGCCGGCTGCGGCATCACCAACCCATACGCCAGCACCAGTGCCGCCGCGCCTGGTCGCACACGACCGGCGAGAACAAGCAGCACGAGCGCCACAACCTTCACTGACGCGGACCCGACCCCTGAGCGTGGCGGCACGATCCCCCGGCCTGCGGCACGAGCCGGGAAGGTGCTCGCGGCGGGTGCCGGCCAGCCGACACCGCGGCTGGCGCTCGAGCACTACGCGCGGATCTACATCAACTGGCGGGCGAGCACCGTCGCACAAACCCAGCGGCGGCTTGCCGGGATCTCGCTCGCCGGCGCCCGCGCACAGGCGCTGCAGGCGGCCGCCAGCTACCAGCACGACGCGACATTGGCGCGAAGCCAGGTGGCCAACAGCGGCCAGGTTGTCTCGATCGCGCCCGGCCAGGGACCCGCGGCCGGGGTGTGGGTGATCGTCACCAGCGAGAAGACAACCGGGCAGGGTGACTACCAGGGGCTCCCTGCGCAGCTGCACGTCACCTACGCACAACTCACCCACACCCCGGGTGGATGGGTCGTCTCAGAGTGGGAGCCACGCACATGACCGCGAGCCACCGGATCGCCTTGGCCGCAACCGCCGTCCTCGGACTCACCGTGCTGGGTGTGCTCATGGCGCTCATCGACCCGGCGCTCGCCGGAGACACAGCGCCGCACGCGGCACTTGCCGGCACGGTCACCGACGCGCTATGGATCCTCCAAAACAACCTGCGGGTCCTCGCCGTCCCGTTTCTGCTGGCGGGACTGCGGTTCCCCGCAAGCCGCCTTGGACGCCGCAGCGGCGACGCGATCATCACCGGCATGGTCGCCGCCAGCACGATCCCTGTCGGGATCGCGCTCGGCCGCTGGCAGGAGCGGCTTGTGCCGTACCTGCCGCAACTCCCGCTGGAATGGGCTGCGCTGACCGTCGCGACCAGCGCGTGGCTGGCCGCCCGGCAAGGCGAGGGGCGGGCGCGCGAGCTCGCGGTCCTTGGCGCGACCACGGCAGTGCTACTGATCGGTGGTGCGAGCCTCGAGACGTGGTGCACCCCGCACCATGCGACCGGCACACACAACCAGCACGAGCAGCAGCGGCCGCTCACCGCCCGTCTCGGGGCGGTTCGTTCAGCGGGTGGCGGCGTGCGCGCTGACCGTGATCGCGTCGCCGACCGGCTCGCCGCGCTCGTCGTAGGTCACCAGGGCGAGGTGCTCTGCCGTCTGCGGCTCCTCACCGACGATCTGCTCAAGCGTCGCGCGGGCCTCCCGCGCGTTGTCGAAGGACTCGACAAGGTTGCCGGTGCTGTCGAGGATCACGTAGTACATCGTCAGCTCACGTTACCTGCCCACAGACTCAAGATCGATAACGCTGCCGGCGAGCGTGAGCGGGTCACCCCAGAGGGTGGCGTGGCCCGGGTGGCCGGTGCCAGCGAAGTTCAAGGCGCGGCCGGCCTGCAGTCGCAGCCGTGCGAGATGGGTGCCGATCGCTGGGAACCTGACGGCGGTGCCACGCGCCTGGGACACCGTGCGATAGGCCGAGAGCCCCATTTGGATCACGGCTGCGCGTCGCTCTGTGCGGCGAGGCGGCAGACCCAGCTCGTAGTGCGAACGGAAGCTGTCAACCAGAGCGGGCTGCTTCACACGGTCGCCGTGCTCGATCCGGAACAGCTCAAGCTCGGTCCCTTCGTCGATCTCATAGACCACGAGTCTTGTGTCGCCGAGCGTCAGCCGTGCCATCGCGGCGCGACGCTGTCGACCAGCCCGGCAGGCGACGCCTGCGCGCCGCGAAGTCGGCGGCGGTCAGCCCGCTCGGCCGCACACGAGGCTACCGCTCCGATCGTCTGTGGACCTCAGGCACTTGTGGGTGCCGGTGGTTGCTTTCGCCACGGAGTTTGCGCCGGCAACGACCAGGTCGCTTCAAGGTCGCCCGCTCCCTTCCCCTCACCAGGTTCGGTTCCGCTCGGCCGTCTGGCCGGCGCTGACCGCGCTACATCAACCACCGACCCCCACAAGGAGGGCCAGATGCTCACCATCAACGGCAACGGCAACATCACGCGCGCGCCCGAGCTGCGTAACACCACCTCAGGCAAGGCCGTGACCACCGTGTCGGTCGCCTGCCAGCAGCGCAAGGCCGACGACGAGCCAGCCTACGTCGACCTGATCCTCTGGGAGGCGCAGGCCGAGGCGGCCGTCAAGTACCTGGTAAAGGGCCAGGCGGTCGCGTTCAGCGGCCGCCCGGACATCCGGTCCTACAAGCGCAACAACGGCGAGCCCGGCGCGACGCTCGAGGTGCACGGCGTTGACCTCGAGTACGGCTCAAAGCCACAAGACCGCCACACCGACGTTGACGCAGAGCCCGGCCGGGAGCCGGTTCAGACGGCCGCCCTCAACCAGGAGAGCGACATGCAACAGCACACAACTACCACCATTGACGTCCAGCACGCGGCCTGCCCGAGCCGGCGGACCGAGGCCGAGCTGCCGCTTGAGCTGACGGTCCGCGAAGACCCGGCGGAGATCGCGGCGCTGTGGGCGATGAGCGTGCCGGAGCGGATCGATGCGATGTGGGCCGGACAGCTCAGCCTCTCGCAGCTGACGGAATGGAGCTCGCGGCGACCAGGCCAGGTCCCGCGGCTCGGCGGCGAGTTCGCCTGGATCGTGATGCGCACACCCGAGTGGGCCGAGCCCGCCCAGCGCCAGGGCGACAACGTCATCCACCTCCCTGAAAGGGGTGAGCACCGTGCCGCCGCATGAGGACCACCCGGTTCACGTACACACCGTGCAGGCCAGCACCCAGGCACGGCGGTTCAGCGTCTGGCTTGACCAGCTCCGTGCCTGTGATCTGAGCTTCGCCGAGGCCTCGACGCTCCATCCGGATGAGATGGGTGAGTGGCAGGCCGGCGTCTACCTGCTCACCGGCTGCGAGCCGGTCTGGTTGCAGCTCGGCGGCTGCGTGCTGGCCGAGCGCTCGCTACAGGCGGCCGTCGACGAGCGCCACCAGCCGCAGCGCTCGTGGTCCCCGGGCGAGGAGGCCGCGATCCGCTGGGCCGCGCACTTCTGGGATCTCAGGCATTCAGGACCCGGGTCCCCGTCCGAGTTCGGTCACTTCCATTTCCGCCGCTGGGTCAACGCCTCCCATCTCTACAAGCGCACCGCGCTGACGCTCACCATCACCAACCGGGGTGTGCGATGACCCAGACTCTTGCCGGCGCTGACGTCCGCGGCTACTACGACGCGCTCGGGATCAGCATCCCGGTGTGGGCGGGCACCAACGCGTCGGTCAGCTGCTTTGCCGACCCCGACGCCCACCATCGCGGCGACCGCGACCCCTCCTGCAGCATCAACCTCCAACACGGCGCCTGGTACTGCCACGGCTGCGGTGCGGCCGGCGGTGCCTACGACGCAGCCACAGCCCGCGGCTTGACCTCACGGGCCGCGATCGACCTGATGGTCAGCCACGGCCTGATCGAGCGTCGTGCCAAGCCCCTGAACGCTCGCACCGCGGCGGGAAGACCACTCGCCCGGCGCGCGAATCCGGCTGAGCAGCGAGCGCACCGACCGAGGCTCGCCATCGCCGAACTCGACTTGCGTCACTGGCAGGCCGCGCTCACCGAGCAGACGCAGCTGATCGCCAAACTCACCCGTGGTCGCGGCTGGCTGTACAGCACCATGCACGAGCTCGGACTCGGCTGCGATGCCGGGCGCGTCACGATCCCCGTTCGTGACCGTGACCGCCGGCTCGTGGGACTGCTGCGCTACCAGCCCTGGCCGAAGCTCGGGCAAGCGAAAATGCTGGCCGCCCCCGGGTCACGCCGCGCGTTGCTCCCACACCCCGCCGCCGAGCCCTCCAAGGAGATACTGCTCGTCGAGGGCGAACCCGACATGATCGCCGCCCGCTCACGCGACATACCGGCGATCGCCGTTCCCGGCGTGGAAACGTGGCGACCCGAATGGGCGTCCCTCTTCAGCGGACGCGAGGTTACGATCATCATGGACTGCGACCCGGAAGGACGCCGCGCCGCAGAACGCATCGCCCAGGACCTCCACGGACTTGCGGCCGCACGAGTGTTGGACATCGCACCGGACCGCCGCGACGGCTACGACCTCACCGACCTGCTGCTCGATCACCCACGCCTCGGGAAGGAGATCCTGCGATGAACGCCGACGATGCTCTGACGCTGAGCGACGAGCAGCTGAACCGGCTCGCCGACCTGCTGGCGCTGAAGCTGGCGCACGTCAAGCCCGCCACACCGGCGATGCTGACGGTCGAGGACGTCTGCGCCACGTTTCAGGTCAGTCGGGCCTGGGTGTACGAGAACGCCGCGCGGCTTGGTGGGGTGAAGCTCGGTCCGAGTCAGCGCGCACCGCTGCGGTTTGAAGCCAAGCGCGTGGCCGCCGCAATGAGCCCGCTGGGCCGGCCTGATCTCACCGCCACCACCGGGGCCCGTCAACCGATGCCTCGTCGCACGCGCCGCAAGCACCTACACCCGGTCTACGATGGCTAGCCCCTCCCGACAGCTCACGAAGTCCCCCGGACGGGGGCCACAGCAGACCGGCCAGGTGCGAGAGCACCAGGCGAAGTCGGGGATCGTCACCTACTCACTGCGGGTCCGCTGGCACGGTGAACGGATCAGCGTCAGGCTCGGCAACGAGCTCGAGGGCTGGAACCGAGCGCTGGCCGACCTGAAGCTGGCTGAGACAGTTGCAGCGATCAGCGCCGGCACTTGGCAGCCGCCGGCTCCGGAGCTCGACGCTGAGGAACACGACCCGATCTTTCACGAGTTCGCGACCGTCTGGCTGGAGCAGCACGGGGCGGACCTCGACGACAGCACACGCGCGGGCTACGGCCACGTGCTCAGCCGCTACATCCTGCCCACGTTCAAGGATCACCGTCTCACCGAGATCACGTACGAGACGGTCAGGCAATGGCGCGACCGCCTGCGCGCCGAGTCCGAGCAGCTCAAGCTCGCCCAGGCCAACAACCTCAAGCTGATCGACCGCCAAGGCCGACCAAAACGTCCGTTCGGCCCGCAAACGATCAACCAGGCAGTGCGCCTGCTCGGACAGATCCTCGATCGCGCGGTTGAGAGCGAGCACTACCTGATCGACCGCAACCCCGCCAAAGGGCGGTCAGGGCTGCGCATGAAGACCCCGCCACGGCCACCGCGCAACCACCTCGAAGCCGACGAGGTGCTGAGCCTCATCCAAGCCGCCGATCTCGTCGACCAAGGCGTAACGCCAACGAGTATCCGACACGCGCAGCTCGCTCGCGAGCTCCGCGCCGAGGGCAAGACGTGGGCGCAGGTCGGCGAGGCGATGGGCTGCTCGGAGGCAACCGCGATCTACCGCTCGCGGATCAAGCCCAAGCGCGACGCGCCGCGTCGGCGCCGGGCGATGATCGTGCTGCTGTCACTGACGGGCACGCGCGCCGGCGAACACACCGAGCTCGCTTGGACAGGGGTCGATCAGACGCATGGGCGGATCATTCTCGATGACGCTAAGACTCCGGCCGGCGTGCGAGAGATCCAGATGTCACCGTTCGTCCGTGAGGAAGTGAGCTTGTACCGCGAATCGCTCGCGCAGACGCCGCTAGCCGATGATCCCGTCTTCCCCGTCCGTGGTGGCGGGCACGGCGACCGGCACAACCTCGGCCGGCGGCTGCGGCACATCGTCGCCATCGCCAACGATCTGCGCAGCGAACAGGGACTCGCGCCCCTGCCCAAGCGGATAACGCCGCACACGTTCCGCCGAACCTTCGTGACGCTCTCCTTCCAGGCCGGCAAGGACCTCGTGTTCGTGCAAAGCCAGGTCGGGCACGCGGACTGGAAGACGACGCTCGAGATCTACACGCAGCAGAGCCATCGCAGCGTCGACCCCGAGATCCGCGAGCTGCTCGACGCCTATCTGGCCGAGTCCCGACCGGGCGAGCTGACCGCGAGCGCGGCGGCTCATGCGCGGCTGCACAGACGCCTGGAGCTAGCGCTATGAGCGTCTCCGGACCGCGAGTCAGCGTCCAGAATGCGCCCGGTTGTCTGGTCAATTGGGCCAGTAAAAGCCGATTCCGGCATTTACTGGCCCAATTAGAGGCTTCGAGCCCCGTCGAGTTCACCCACAAAAGAACCCAACTACCAGGGGTTTCGTCGTATGGCGAGACCCGGACTTGAACCGGGGACACCGCGATTTTCAGTCGCGTGCTCTACCAGCTGAGCTATCCCGCCGTGTGGCCCGATCCTAGCGAAAGCGCTGCGCGTTCACACAGCAGATACCAGCCGCGCGACACACGGCAGGGCACAATGGTGCACATGAGTTGCGATCGCCGTCTCTATCTGCTGCGTCATGCAAAGTCAAGCTGGGAAATGGAGGGTGTTGCCGATCACGACCGACCGCTGTCAGACCGTGGCCGCCGCGCCGCCGCGCTTATGGCTGACTATGTGGCGGCTCACGCCATAAACCCGGAGATGGTGCTCTGCTCAACCGCTGTGCGCGCGCTCAGCACCCTGCAGGCCGTGCTGCCAGGCCGCCTGGACGGTGCGGACGCGCGTACAGCCGCGCGTGTTGAGCACGAGCTCTACAGCGCGGACGCCACCCAGCTTTTGAAGCGACTGCAACGGCTCTCCGCCGATGTGCAATCGGTGATGGTGGTCGGGCACAACCCGACGCTGCAGGAGCTGGCGCTGGCACTGGCCGGTGGTGCGGCGCCGGACCGGTCCGCCAGCAGCGAGAGCATGGCCGAGCTTCGCCGCAAGCTCGCCACCGGCAGCCTGGTGACGCTCGCTGTTTGCACAGAGTGGCGGGATCTTGCGGTTGGCGGGGCGGTCCTGCTTGATTACATCCGGCCGGCGAGCCTGACGGCGGACTGAGCCACCATATCGGCCACTTGTGCTGTGCTCTGCGCTCACCAGCCCAGCAATCGTGCAACGGCCGCGGGCGCCTGGAACCCTTCCCGGAACGCGCGTGCGGCGTCAAGGCCGGTCGCGTTGGCCGCTCCGCCCACCAGCACGCACGGCATCCCCGCGGCCAGCAGCTGGTCCGCCAGCGCCCGGCGTGGTTCCTGTCCGGCCGCGACGATCACCGTGTCGGCAGTGATGCGCCGCTCGACATCCTGCTGATCGCGGATCACAACCGCGTGTGGCTCGATCCGCTGATAGCGCACGCCGGTCAGCATCTCCACGCCCGCGGCCTTCAGCTCCTGGGTGACCACCCACCGTGTTGACGGACCGATCCCATCCCCGATCCGCCCGCCGCGTCGCAGCAACGTGACCCTCCGGGGCGGCCCGCTTGGCCGCCCCGGGCTGTCAACCATCGCCGGCCCCGGGCCGTCAACGACCGGTGGTGGCGCTGGCGGCAGGAGCCCGTAGCGCTTGTAAAAGTCCTGCGTGCCGCACAGCAGATGGGCGACGTCTGTGCCGATGCCGCCCGCGCCGATGATCGCGACCCGTTCACCGACCAGCGCGTCCGGCTCGTCGGCCAGGAGCAGTTGCGCGTAGGTCAGCACGTGGGGCAGGTCAGCGCCCGCCAGCGACAGTGCGCGCGGCGCCACTCCCGCTGCGACCACGACTGCGTCAAAGCCGGCCAGCTGCTGCGCTGATCTGATCTCGGACCCTACCCGGACGGCCACACCGTGGCGGGCGAGCTGCTCGGCGAAGTACAGCGGTGTGAGCGCAAAGTCCTGCTTGCCGGGGATTCTGCGAGCCATCCGGAACTGGCCGCCCAGTTCGCTGCTTGCCTCAAACAGTTCAACCGCGTGGCCGGCGAGCGCCAGCGCCAGGGCGGCTTGCATGCCGGCCGGTCCGCCGCCCACCACGGCCACTCGCGCGCGGTGCGCAGGACCCGCTGGGGTTTGTGGTGCGTCGGCCGACGGGGTCCTGGCGGTGCTGTTTGCGGCGGGCGTGATGCTCTCAAACCCGGCACGTGGGTTGACCACACATGACACGCGGCGGTCAAAGATTGAGCTGTCAATGCACTGGTTGCAGGCGATGCAGGTGTTGACACGCCCGTTGCGCGGGTCGCGGCTGCGGTTCACAAACTGCGGGTCGGCGAGCAGCGCTCGAGCCATCGACACAAAGTCCGCGTAGCCGTCGGCGATCAACGTGTCGGCCAGCGCGGCAGTGTTCACCCGGTTTGATGCGATCACCGGGACACGCCCTGCAACCGTTTCGCGTAAAGCCTTTGCCCACGGCGCCCAGGCGCCCTTGGGCACCACTCCCTGAACGGTCGGTACACGCGACTCGTGCCAGCCGATGCCGACGTTGATCGCATCGACTGGCCCGGCGGCGAGCCGGCTGGCCAGCGCCCGGACATCCTCGTCGCTGGCTCCGCCTGCCACCAGGTCCGCGCCTGAGATCCGGTAGATGACCGCAAGCTGCGGGCCACAGGCTTCTCTCACCGCATCCGCAACGGCCAGCGGGAAGCGCATACGCCGCTCCAGATCGCCGCCCCAGTCGTCATCGCGCAGGTTGGTCAGCGGCGCCATGAACTGACTGAGCAGATAGCCCTCAGAGCCCATCAGCTCCACGCCGTCAAAACCGAGCTCACGGGCGTGCGCTGCGCCACGCGCAAAGTCGGCGATCGTCGCCTGGACCTCCTCGTCGCCCAAGGCCCGCGGCTCAGAGCGGCTGAACGCCGAGTAGACAGCCGACGGCGCGACAGGCTGCAAACCAAAGTCCCGTTCGTGCGCGTAACGGCCCGCGTGGAAGAGCTGCAGCAAAACCCGGCCGCCCTCAGCGTGCACGGCTACAGGGATCTTCGCCAGCGCACGCCGATGGGCGTCCTCGTTGATGAGGCTGTAACTTGCGCCACCGGCGCCGGCCCTGCTGACCGCGCTGCCGCCGGTCACAATCAGCGCTGCGCCGCCCGCGGCTCGCTCACGATAAAAGGCGGCGATCGCTTTACCGGTGGGATCGTAGGGCTCAAGCCCCAGGTGCATGGAGCCCATCACGATCCGGTGGGGCAGTTTCAGAGGCCCGATCCAGCCGGCTTGCCAGAGGTGCTGAAGTGTGCTCACCGGCTATCTTTGCTCATCGGTCACCCGCTCCGCCACGCCGCAGGAAGCTTCAGCGCAGGATCTCCCGCGCGATCGTCTGCTTCTGGATCTCATAGGTGCCCTCCTCAAAGCGCTGCGCGCGCGCGTCACGGTAGATGCGCTCGATCGGGCTTTTGAAGAAGCCGATCCCGCCGAACACCTGCAGCGCCCCGTCGGTCACGCGTTGCAGCATCTCCGAGCCGAACAGCTTGGCCATCGAAGACTCCTTGGCGCCGGCCTGGGGGTCACGCTCCCAGGTCTCGGCGGCATACAGGGTCAGCCGACGGGCCGCCTGAAGGTCGGTCGCCATCTCCGCCAGGTGGAACGCGATCGCCTGCCGCGTTGCGATCGGCTTGCCAAACGTTTCGCGCTGCTTGGCGTGTTCAACCGCCAGGTCAAGCGCATGGCCGGCCAGCCCGACGCAGGTCATCGCCACTGAGATACGGCTTGGCACCAGAAAGCCGCCCAGCGCGACCTCAAGGCCCTGCCCTTCCTGGCCCAGACGGTTAGCCACCGGAACTGGGGCCCGGTCAAAAATAAGGTGGGCGTGGTCTGTTCCCACCACGCCCATCGAGTCTGGCATCGCCCGGTTGTCAACGCCTTCACCGTGGGCTGGAACCATGAGTGCGACCGTGCCGTCGGCGCCGCGGCTGCCTGCCACCCGGGCGGTCAGCAGCAGGTAGTCCGCCGTGCGGCCGAACGTGATCAGATGCTTCTCGCCGCTCAGGTAGTAGGTGTCGCCCTCGCGTGTCACCGAGCTTTTGATGTCCGCACCAGTGCCGGCGTTCGGCTCGGTCAGGGTGAACGCCACACGGATGTCAGTGGCGACCTGCGGTTTGACGAACCGCTCCAGCTGTTCCTGGTTTGCAAACGGCAGCATCGCCCGCCAGATGCCGTTTGAAACGTGGACGATCATCCGCAGTGACGCGTGTGGGCGTGAAAAGAGCTCAATGAGCTCCAGGTAGCGAGCGAACGGCAGTCCACGCCCGCCGATTGATTCCGGCGCCGCCAGCTTCAGGTAGCCGCGCTCGCGCAGCTCGTGCCACAGCTCGCGCGGAACTCGCCGCTCGGCCTCAATCAGCTCGGTCCAGCGCTCCCCCTCGTTCTCTACGTAGCTGCGGACCTCCGCCTTGAGCGCGGCGAACTGCGCCTCGTCAAGCGGGCTTGGCTGTGCGTCCAGGAGGGGTGTGGGTTTGGTGGTGGTGGTCATTGGGGTGATGCCTCTCTTTCCATCAGGTCGCTGATGCGCTCGCGCAACAGGAACTTCTGAATCTTGCCGGATGGGGTATGTGGCAGCGCGGAGACGAGCTGGAGCCGTTCCGGCCAGTACGGCTTGGCCACACGGTTAAAGTCCAGGTGTTGCTGCAGAGCCGCGAGGTCCAATGAGGCCCCGGGCTCGAGCACCACAAACGCGCAGGCACGCTCGCCCAGACGCGCGTCGGGCATCGCGACGATCGCGACCTCGCGGATCGCAGGGTGTGCGTAGAGCACCTGTTCAACCTCCACCACCGGGACCTTTTCACCGCCGCGATTGATCACATCTTTGACGCGGCCAGTGATTTTCACGTACCCGTCCGCATCGATTCTGGCAAGGTCGCCGGTGCGGTAGTAACCGTCTGCGGTCATCGCCGCGGCGGTCAACTCGGGCCGGTCCAGGTAGCCCTCAAAGAGCGTGGGTGTGAGCACCTCAAAGTTCCCCTCCCGGTTTGCTTCAAGCACGTTGCTGTCGTCATCGGTGACACGCAGCTTGATCCCCTCAAGCACGCGCCCGTCGGTCAGCCAGGCGCGCGGATCCCCGGCTCCTGGCACGAACGCCGCTCCCAGACAGCTCTCGGTCGTGCCAAACGCGCCTCCGACCTCGGCGCCCAGAAGCTCGCTGGCGTCGCGTGCCAGCTCACGAGGGACCGCCGCGCCGGTCGCAACAAAGATCCGCAGCGGGTCGGCTCTGCGGCCGCGCTGGCGTGCGACCCTCACCAGGTCTGCAAGAAACGGTGTTGCCGCCTGGACAAAGGTGACCCCGTGGGCGTTGACCGCGTCAAAGGCGATGTCCGCATCCCAGCTGGTCTGGATCACTTCTGTCGCGCCGAGCGTCACAGCGATCCACATGCCGTAGAGAAATCCGGTCTGGTGGGCAAGCGGGGAGGGGACGTAGATGACGTCATCAACCGTCAGTCCGAAGTGACGGATGTGGATCTGTGCGGCCGTGTTAAGTGAGACGTGGTTGTGCAGGACCCCCTTGGGCTCACCTGTCGAGCCGGAGGTGAACAGCAGCTGGACGGTCATATCCGGGGTCACGGCCACGGTGGCCGGCGGGCGGACGGCAGCCAGCAGCGGGTCCTCCAGCCCGATCGACAGCACGCTGCGCAGGCTGTGGAGCCGACCCTGAATGCCGCGAGCGCTGGCCCCGTGGTCGTGCCCCCGAAACCTCTCCGGCACGACCAGAACCCGGGCCTGACTGGCGGCCAGCATGAACTCAAGTTCGCGTTCACGGAAGATCGGCATGAGCGGCTCACACACGGCTCCGGTCTGCATGGTCCCGAGCGACAGCGCCACGAACTGGCGCACGTTGGGGAGCTGGTAGGCGACCGGTTCACCGGGTTTGACCCCGGCGTTAACAAGCCAAGCCGCCCACGCGTCGGCCTGCTCGGCGAGCTGTGCATATGTCAGCTGTCGCACCGTCCCGTGTTCACCGACCTCGATGACCGCCGGCTTGTCAGGGTGAACGAGCGCCCAGTGACGAGTCAGGTCGGTGATCAGCTGCCGAGGTTCAGCTTTCACCGTCATCGTCCCGCTGCCACCAAGGTTGGCTAAACGGTCTGTGCAAAGTCTGCGGCACTGCCGGTGGACCGGGGTGCACGGCGAGCGGATCAGGTGATGTGGCGGTGCTCACGCTGGCAGTTAATTGAAGCCCAGCGGTCTGCTAGGCGGGGTCGCCCAACGACTCCGGTACCCGTCCGGCTGTGGACACCGGGATGCCGATCGAGTTCATGTGAGCGGCAAACTCTGGGTAGGAGATGCGGTAGGCGTGGGGGTATGACAGCTCTGTGACGCCGGCGTTGACTGTCGTGGAGCCGGCGACCGCCAACGCCATCAGCACGCGGTGGTCGTTGTGTGAGGACAGCGAGGCGGCGTGGAGGCGTCTGACACCCTCAAACACCATGTCGGTGCCGTCAAAATCCACGCGCGCGCCCATCTTGCGAAGTTGCAGCATGGACGCCACGCGGTCAGACTCCTTCAGGCGGACGTGGGAGATGTGTGAGAGCACGGTGGTGCCGCGTGCGCGGCTGGCCAGCGTCGAGAGGATCGGGACCATGTCCGGGATGTCACGGCAGTCAAGCCGGCCGGCTACCGGCGGGGTGCCGTCATGGTCGACAGTTATGGACAGCCCGTCGTCAGAGAATGCCATTGGCACGCCCACACCCTGAAGCTCGCGTAAGACCGCCGCCTCCGGGTGACCGTGGATCGGCACATGGCTGCGGAAGGTGACCTTCGACGGGTGCAGTGCGCAGGCAGCCAGGCCAAACGCGGCTGAGCCGATGTCGGGCGGCAGCAGGTAGTCATCTCTGGGCAGCACCGTCTGGTTAGGTGGCAGGGTGAAATGCCGCCAGTCTTCACTGACCTGCACCTGCAGCCCGAAGTCACGCATCATGTTGACGGTCAGTTCCAGGTAAGTGCGCTCGTTGAGCTCGCCCACCACCTCGATCTCGGTGGCCTTTTCGGTGGCAAACGGTGCAACCATCAGCAGTCCGGAGACCCACTGTGAGAGCGTGCCGTCAATCCGCACATGTCCGCCGCGCGGCGGCTGCGGGTACACGGTGACAGGGAGCATCTGATGCTCGTATTCAAGGTGCAGGCCGAGCCGTTGCAACGCTCGCAAAAGCGGCCCGATCGGGCGGCGCCTGAAGTAGCGCTGACCGACGATTCTCACCGGACGGTCGCCGAGCGCCGCCAGGCCGAGCAAAAAATACAGGGTGGTGCCGGAGCTGCCGACCGACACCTCGTCATGTTGTGGGGAGAACCCGCCGGTGCCGTTGACCACCCAGTGTGCACCGTTTGCACGCACATCCACGCCCAGCCCGCGGAGCGCCTGGATGGTGAAGACCACGTGACGTGCGTCCGTGCGGTCACGGATCGTGGTCTGTCCGCGCGCGAGTGCCGCCAGCATCAGCGCACGGTGCGCGTGGTATTTGGACGGTGGGATGAAAAGCTCGCCCTGCAGTGGCCCGGGCGTGCCGACGACCAGCATCCGCATCAGTGGACCCTCCCACTGCCAACCGGCCTGCCACTGCCAACCGGCCTGCCACCGCCGGCCGGCTGCTCACGGTCCGACACCACACGTGGGCCACGCCAGCAAGACGCAGCGGGGTACAAGCGCTCAGCTGCACCCGCGCAGCCTGCGTCGCGGAGCGCTTTCATTGCCGGCAGCATAACCTCACGACCGTCTCAAGACGCTCCACCTGGGTGAGGGGATCGTCACTCATGAGCGTAAAGACGATCTCCTCGACGCCGGCTTCGACCACTTCGCTGACGAGCTCAGCCACCCGCGACGCCGGGCCGTAGGCGGTCCACTTTTCAACTCGCTCGAACGGCAGCCCGTACATTCCCCGGGTGTAAGCGGTGGCGTGGGCCCGGGCCCTTGTCTTGTCCTCGTCAATGTGTGCGCCCAGCACAAGGGCGATGCGCGGCGTTTGGGCACGGCCGTGCTGGTCTGCCAGCTCGCCCAGCCGCAGGGCCCGCTTGGCGAGCTGTTCGGCGCTCAGCCAGGTTGGCATCCACCAGTCACCGAACCTGGCCGCACGGTTCATCGACGGTTCGCCGCGCCCGCCGACGTAGACCGGTGGCAGCGCATGAACCGGTGGCCGCAGGGCCGGCACATGGACAGGGGCGATGCCGTCCAAAGCCCGCATGTCCGTCTCCCGGCCCTGCAGCAGAGCCGGCATCGCCTCAAGCGCACGGTCAAGCAGCGCGCCGCGTTGCCGGGTGCTCAGGCCGACAGCCTCAAACTCTTGTGGGAACTCGCCGCCGACACCCACGCCGAGACGCAGCCGGCCCGGTGCCATCGCGTCAATCGCCTGCATCTGCTTTGCGGCCCAGGCAGCGTTGCGTAAACCCAGCAGCAGCACCCCAAAACCAAGGCTGAGCCGTCCGGTCATCGCTGCGACCGCGGCGAGCACCACTGTCGGCTCATAGTTCGACGCCGGCGCCGCCAGGTGGTCGCCAGCCCAGACCGCGTCAAAACCGGCCTGTTCCGCAAGTCGTGCAGCCTGCAGGAAGGTCGGCCCGCCACCAACCCTGAACGGGTCGAAAGTGGGCAGCTGGAGTCCGAAGCTGATGCTGGTCACGCAGCTGGGAATCTAGCTGACCGGGAAGATCACGTCAGCCTGCCCTCTGCATCCGCTGGATCAGCTCAAGCGCGCCGCGTTTGGACAGCGGCTCGTTCAGGTTCCCGCATTTGGGCGACTGCACGCATGACGGGCAGCCGTCCTTGCAGCCGCATTCGCCGATCAGCCGGCCCGCGTCGTCGGTCAGGCGTTCAAAGGCGGCAAAGCCTCGGCGGGTGATCCCGATCCCACCGGGGTGGCCGTCATAGATGAAGATGGTTGGCCCGCCGGTCTGTGGATGGGCGTTGGTTGACAGTCCGCCGATGTCCCAGCGGTCGCACATCGCGATCAGCGGCAACACCGCGATCTGGGCGTGCTCAAGCGCGTGAAGCGAGCCCAGCAGCTGGTCGGCCGGGAAAGCTTCGGCGGGGGGCGCCGCACCGTGCGGCTGTCCACCAGGGCCAGAGGCGGTGGGGATCGCTACGGTGGGGCTACCGGCCAGCGGGCCGGTAGCCCCAATGCCACGTTCGGCGCCGCGGCGCACAAGCCCGCCGACCCCGCCCACCAGCTCGCCCAGCTCATACCAGAGTGCCCGCGTCATAAACTCGGTGGTCGGCAGATCAAGGCTCTGGAAGTCGATCACCGCCTGGTCCTGGATGCCTTTGCGCTGGAACCCCAGGACCGTCTCGGAGTAGATGACCTGACCGTAGTGCAGCGTGACGCCGCGGGTTACGCGGGCCGCGTGGGCTTGCTGAATGTAGGTCATCACCTCGGTCTTGGTCTGGGTGTAGTAGTTGCCGTTGAACGGCTCCATGATCGCGCGCCGTGCGGGCACGTCAAGTTCCAGCACCAAGTAGGCGCGCCCGAGGTGCAGGTAGACGGCGCCGGCGTGCACGGTTGAAAAGGCGCGCGCCGACTCAACCGTGCCGATGATCTCGCCGCTGGTCACGTCGACGAGCGCGAAGTTGTCGGGGCTTGCGGAGCGCAGCGCGACACTGCCGGCCGGATAGTCCTCCGGGCGGGCGGGGATGAAGCCGCTGGCGCGTTCACGCAAAAGGCCCGCGGCAACCAGCGCGTCGGCCCGCCCGACCACGTCGGAGCCGAAGAGGTCGGCGTCAAGCTCGGTCAACGGCGCCTCGTAGGCGGCACAGAGAAGGTGCTGGGCGAGGATCTCAGGGCTCGCCGGATCGATGATCGCCGCTTCAACAGGCCTGGCCAGGAACTCCTGTGGGTGGCGCGCAAAGAACTGGTCCAGGGCATCCTCGCCAGCCACGTAGACCGCCAGGCCGCGTCCCCGCCGCCCCGCCCGCCCCCACATCTGGCGTAGCGAGGCGACCGTGCCGGGAAACGTGACGCAGATCGCCGCGTCGAGCTGGCCGATGTCGATGCCCAGCTCAAGCGCGTCGGTGGAAACCACGGCCAGCAACTCGCCGCTGACCAGCCGTGCCTCGATCTCGTGGCGCTGCTGGGGGGTGTAGCCGGCGCGGTAGGGGGCGATCCGCTCCGCCCGCTCCGGCGGCAACTGGTCGGCGGCCATGCGCAGGATCAGCTCAACACCGCGGCGTGATCTCATAAAGCAGATCGTGCGCGCGCCGGACTGGACCAGATGCGCCAGCAGCGCCGCCGCCTCACCCAGGGCCGACGCCCGCACGCCAAGCTGCTTGTCAAGCAGGGGCGGATTCCAGACGGCGATGCGCCGTTGCGGCAGCGGCGCTGAGTCGTTGTCAATCAGGCGAAAACCGTCAAGACCGGTCAGTTGCTCGGCCAGCTGTACTGGGTTTGCGATTGTCGCCGAGGCGAGCAGGAAACGGGGAGCGGAGCCGTGGATGGCTGCGATCCGGCGCACGCGACGCAGCACGTTGGCGACGTGTGAGCCAAAGACGCCACGGTAGACGTGAGCCTCGTCCACCACCACAAACGCCAGGTTGGAGAACAGCTCCGCCCAGTTGTGGTGGTGAGGAAGGATCCCGACATGCAGCATGTCCGGGTTTGTGATCACCAGGTTGGAGCGCCGGCGCACAGCGGTACGTTCCCGGGAGGGGGTGTCACCGTCATAGATCGCCGGCCGGATCTGTGTGGTCAGTCCGAAGCTGGCGATGGCGCGGGCTTGATCCTGGGCCAGCGCCTTGGTCGGGTAGAGGTACAGCGCCCGGGCGGTCGGCTCGGTGACCAGCATCTGCAATGTCGGCAGCTGGAAACACAACGACTTGCCTGACGCGGTGCCGGTGGTGACGATCGTTGGCGCCTGGAACGCGGATAGCAGGGCGTCGCGTTGGTGGTTGTACAGTGCGGTTATGCCCGCACGCTGCAGTGCGTCGTGGACGCGCGGGTCAAGCTCATCCGGGATCGGCTGAAAGTACGGCTGCTGCGCGAGCGTCAGTTGCTCGTGCACCAGGCGCCCGTCCTGCGTGGCCTGCTGCAACATCGCCTCCCACGGCTCGCTGGCATCGGTCCGGCGTGCGGGGCGCGGGGCGGCTTTACCAGCGCCCCGCCTGGCCTTGGGGGTGCGGGCCGGCGGGCTGGCACGCGTGGGGTTCGCGGGGCTGGCCGGCTGGTCGGCAGGCGTGGGGTCCGCGGGGCTGGCTGGCTGGCTGGCGCGCACATTGTGAAGAGTGTTGTTTGCCCGGGCTCGCGGCATGGCGTGTCCAGTATGGCTGTGACGCCTGAGGGTGCGCGGCCGACGCTGCTACGGTCGCCTGGTGCTTCGCGCTCTTTACGTGGATCTTGACGGGACGCTGCTGGGCCCCGGCGGCTCGCTGTTCAGCTCCCCAGACGGTTTCTCACTGGACGGCGCCCGTGCGCTTCAGGCGTGTGATCGCGCCGGCGTGGAGGTGGTGGCTACCACCGGTCGTAAGCAGCCCGGCGTGTGGGAGCTGATGCGGCTGATCGGTCAGCGTGCCTACATATTCGAGCTTGGCTGCGGTCTGGTGGTTGACGGTGAGCTTGAGTGGCTCACCGGTGGGTGCATACCGTCTGCCAAAAGCGGGACCATCTTTGACCAGATCGCCGCCTCAGGCGCTCCGCAGGTGCTTCTTGAGGCGTTCGCCGGACGTTTTGAATACCACCGGCCGTGGTCTGATGGGCGCGACGTCTCACACCTGTTCAGAGGACTGGTTTCGCCGGCGGACGCCAACCGCCTGTTGCGGGACGCGGGCCACGGCTGGTTGCGGCTGGTGGACAACGGTGTGCTTCCCGCGCTGGACGGCCAGCCGGTCGACCGGTCCACATGGGGGATCCAGGTTGACCGCGTGCACGCCTACCACCTGATCCCGGCGGCTGCTTCAAAGGCGAGAGCCGTTGCTCGCCACATGCAGAACCGCGGCTACGCTCGTGACGAGGTGATCGCCTGCGGCGATTCACGTGAAGACCTGGAGACTGCCGCGGTGGTTGGCAGCTTCTGGATGATGGGCAACGGCTTGGTGAGCGACCCGAGCATCGCCGCGGACCTCCAGGCTTGGCCGAACGTCCGGACCAGCGCTGAGGGCTTTGGCTGCGGCGTGTATGAGGCGGTGATCACCACTCTGGCGCAAGAGCGCGGCCAATAAAGCCGCTCGTGTCTCTGGTTCACCGGGACCGGCTGGTGAAGTCGCTGGCCCCACACTCGTTGATCCGAACCGGCCGGTGAAGTCGCTCGGCTCGCTGGCTCATCCGAACCGGCCGGAGATGTCGCTCGGCTCACCGGCTCATCCGAACCGGCCGGTGATGTAGTCGGCCGTGCGCCGGTCACCGGGACTTTCGAAGATCTGCTTGGTGCTGTCGTATTCGACCAGCACGCCGTTGCGAGCACCGTTCTCAACGTTGAGGCTAAAGAAGGCTGTGCGGTCGGCGACGCGTGCGGCCTGCTGCATGTTGTGGGTGACGATGACCAGCGTGTAGTCGCGTTTGAGCTCACGCATCAGCTCCTCCACGGAGGCTGTTGCGATCGGGTCAAGCGCTGAACACGGTTCGTCAAGCAACAGCACGTCAGGTTCAATCGCGATGGCTCGTGCGATGCAGAGGCGCTGCTGCTGTCCGCCAGAGAGACCCAGCGCGCTCTGCTTGAGGCGGTCTTTCACCTCGTCCCACAGCGCGGCGCCGCGCAGCGCGTTCTCGACCCGGCTATCCAGTTCGGCGCGCAGCCCGAGGATCCGCGGCGCCCACGCCACGTTCTCAAAGATCGACTTTGGAAACGGGTTGGGACGCTGGAACACCATGCCGATGCGTCGTCGGACTTCGACCGGATCAACGTCGCGGTGGTAAATGCTGTGGTCGTGGTAGAGCACCTCGCCAGCCAGCCTGAAGCCGGGTATCCCATCGTTCATGCGGTTCAAGGTCCGCAGCATCGTGCTCTTGCCACAGCCGGACGGCCCGATCATGGCGGTGATCATGTTTTTGTGAATCTGCATGTTCACGCCGCCGACCGCGAGCGTCCGGCCGTAATGCACGGCGACATCCCGCAGGTCGTAGACGACCTCAGTGCTCGCGGCTGACGCGGCGCCGGTTGCGACCTGCACGTTCAGATGCGGGAACTCCTGCTCGGTTGTACCTTCGGGCGGGCTGAGGCTCATCTGCGTGGATCTCCTTGTCTGTTGGCTGCGATCATCGCGCGGTCATCCGCCGGCGCTGTCTTGCGAGCATCGCGCGAGCGGAGAGGTTGCCCACGAGAATCAGGGCGATCAGCACCAGTGCCGCACCCCAGGCGCGCGCGTGGTCGGTGGGAAATCCGGACTCTGAGTAGCGGTAGATGTCAATTGGGATGTTCGGGATCGCGGTCCCAAACACGTTCAGGCTGGTGCCGTTGCCGAACACCGAGTCGCACAAAAGCAGCGGCGCGGTCTCGCCAAAAGCGCGGGCGACCGCCAGGATCGCGCCGGTGAGAATGCCGCCCAGCGCCGTCGGCAAAACGATCCCGAGAACCATGCGCCAGCGCCTGACACCCAGCGCGTGTGCGGCGTCACGCAGGTCAGCGGGAACGAGCAGCAGCATTTCCTGGGTTGTCCGCGCCATGAGCGGGAGCATGACGATGGCCAGCGCGATCGAGGCTGCAAAGCCGGTCTGGCTATGTGAGACGACCAGCAAGCCGAAGATGAAGACGCCGACCACGATCGTCGGTGTGCCGTTCAGCAGATCGAGCGCGAGCCGGATGATCGCTGCCGTGCGTGGCGTTGCGAACTCAGTCAGGTACAGGGCGATCATGATGCCGAGCGGGAGCGCCATGGCGGTGCCGACCGCCACAATCAGCGCGCTACCCAATATCGCGTTGGCGATGCCTCCGCCGACGGCGCCGAGCCCCACGGCGGGGTTCTCGGTGAGAAACGAAATCGACAGTGCGCTGGCGCCGCGTAGCACGACCGAGACGACGACGATCCCCAGGATCAGGACCGCACACGCCGCGGCGGCGGTTGCGGCAAAGCGCATGAACCTGTCGGTCAACCGCCGGTGTCGCAGGTTGTGCGTGTCGCCGCCTGAAAACGGTGAGGAAGAGGTTGCTGTCGTGCTCACGCCAGCAACCCCCTCTGCTTTTGAAAGCGCCGGATGATCAGCTGCGCGGCAACGTTTGCGACCAGTTCCATGGCCAGCAGCACCAGTGCGCAGTAGAACAAGGACGCCGTCTGCAGCTGGCTGACGGTTCCGATGAACTGCTCGGCGATCCGGCTCGCCAACGTGTCGCCATTCTCAAAAAGGCTTTTGGTGATGGTCGACCCGGTGCCGATCACCTGGGTCACGGCGATCGCCTCACCGAGAGCGCGGCTGAGGCCGAGGATCGTGGCGGCACCGATGCCGGCCCGTGATGAGTCCAGCACCACGCCGCGGATCATCTCCCAGCGTGTCATGCCGAGCGCCAGCGCGCCGTCCTTGAGGTCGCGCGGCACGTTGGCAAACAGGTCCCGGCAGACAGCTGCGACGATCGGCAGGACCATGATCGCCAAAACAACACCTGCGGTGAAGACGCCCAGTCCAGTCACGTTCGGCGGTCCGAAGATGGGAATCCAGCCCAGTACGTCGTGCAGCGCCGGTTCGATTGTCGAGCGCAAAAACGGCGCCAAGACGACGATCCCCCACAGGCCAAGGATCACACTGGGAACCGCGGCGAGCAGCTCAACGAGCGGACCGATCAGAGCACCCACACGTCCGTGTGCCAGCACGCTGAGGTAGACGGCTATGGCGACCCCCAGTGGTACCGCGATCACAAGCGCGATAACCGAGGTTACGACAGTTCCGTAGATCAGGACAGCGGCACCATAAACGTTTGAATCGACGGCGCCGGCTGACAGTGTCGGGTTCCATGTGGAGTGCCACAGAAAGCCAGGGCCGAACGCGGAGATCGAGGGGATCGAGCCGTGCACGACCTGCTCGATGATCAGCGCGAGTACAACCACAGCCACCAGCGCGGCACCGGCTGTGACAGCGACAAGGACCCGGTCGCCGAACTGTCCTCGGATCCGGCCGGCAGGTGAAAGTGCAGATCCGGAAACGGCGTCTTGGGTGCTCATCTGGCCGAATCATAAGAGCAGCCCTGACCTGAGCTGGAGGTGGCTGCCGGATAGTCACAGGATGGTCACGGCGTGTTCACTGTTTGGTCACGTGCACAGTGCGGTTACCCACGACACTGCGGGGCGTAAGCCGTTCCCACAAAAAGGAAACAACGCAAAATGAGACGTCGCTTGCTTAGCTTCATGGCCGCTGCGGCGGCCGTTGGGATGGGTGCGCTCGCTACGGGCGCAAACGCATTTGCCGGCTCGCTGACCGGTGCTGGATCGACGCTCGTCGCACCGGCGGTGGAAAACATCTGGGCACCCGACTTTCACGCCGCCACCGGCAACACTGTCACCTACGGTGCGGTTGGCTCCGGCGCCGGGATCTCCCAGATCACGGCGAACACCGTGGATTTTGGCGCCTCCGACGCACCACTGACCTCCTCGCAAGCCAGCTCCTGCACGGGCTGCATCGAGATTCCCTGGGCGCTTGCTTCCACGGGGCTGTCATACAACCTTCCCGGTGTTAAAACGCTACGCCTCAGCGGGCCGCTGATCGCCGATATCTTCCTTGGCCGGATCACGAACTGGGATGACCAGGCGATCAAGAAGCTCAACCCCGGTGAGAAGCTGCCGAACCTGAAGATCACGCCCGTGCACCGCAGCGACGGCTCGGGTGACACCTACGCTTTCACGCACTACCTCTCTGATGTCAGCAAGGAGTGGGCAACGAACGTCGGCTATGCCACGTCTGTCAACTGGCCGACCGGTACGGGCGGCGACGGAAACAGCGGCGTCGCTGAGGTGGTCAGCTCCACCGTGGGCGCCATCGGCAACAACTCATGGTTTTACATCCACGACGACCACCTGAAGGCGGTTGCCGTTGAGAACAAGGCCGGCAGGTTCATCTACCCGTACGTGAAGAACGTCGCCGATGCGGCTTCAGCGATGCTGCGGGCGGTGCCGAACTTCCGCAACCTCAACTCCGGTACAGCCGACACGATCGCCAATGCGCTCGCTGTGGTTGATTGCCCCTACACCGGGCCAAAGGCCACGAAGGTCAAGAAGGGCAAGAAGACGGTGACGGTCATGCCCAAGCTGACGCCCCTTCAGAGGGAGGAGGCGAACGCCTATCCGCTCTCGACCTTCACCTACGTGCTCATCCGGCCCAGTGCCAAGGACATCCCGCTGCTTCAGCAATTCATCAAGTTTGCGATCAGCGCGAAGGAGCAGGCGAAGGGTCCGTCGATTCAGTTCGCACCCCTGCCAGCCTCGGTCTCAGCGGCGGACGCGAAGGTGGTGGATTCACTGTAACCCTGGTCGGGAGTCGACCCACAGGGCCAATGTGGCTCTGTGGGTCGCGAGGGCGTGGCAGGACCGATCCGGCCCTCCTGATTGTCCGGGTGCGGCAGGACCTATCCGGCCCTCCTGATTGTCTGGGCGCGGCAGGTGAATCCTGCCGCGCCCTTTGGTGCGCAGGGGTTTAGTCAAGGTGGTGGTTTAACCAGTTGCGGCGCCGTTTACGCTGCCGAGGTCCTTGCCGCCTTGGACATTGCACGCGCTTGGCGCTTGATGTCATCCTCCTGCGCCACCGCGGCCGACAGTTCGGCGGCTACGGTCGCCAGCGCTCCAAACGCGTCGGCCACCCGTTCGGCGCTTGACCGGCTGATCGCCCGGTTGAGTTCGCCGACCGCGTGGTCAAAGCGCTCCCAGATGTCGTCGGGCCCGCGGCGTCCGCTGGCTGGGCGCAGCTCATATGGTGGCTCAGCCTGCTCGGCACCGGGTATCGGACGCCAGCTCATGCCCGCCTCATGCGCCTGTTGCCAGGCGAGCTGCTCGGCGGCAGCCGCCTCCGACAGTTGTTGCAGGCGGTCGGCGAAGTCTTCGTTTGGCGGGGCCAGCTTGTGTGCGCGCATCGCCTCAGCCCACCCTGCACCGGCGTGCTTGACCAGCCGCAAGATCCGCTCGCGTTCGCGTTCCAGATCGTCACCAAAGCTCATCGGCTAACCCCCTCGAGTGCTCATGAGTCCGTTTCCGGAGCGGCCCGAGCGGTCTCGGCGGCTCCTGCGTCACGGGTCGCTGCCTGATCTGTCGCTTGCGTGGCGGCGTGCTGACTCGCTGGCGGTTGGGAAGTCCCACCGTCGGGCTGCAGCTCGGCATCTCCGACCGGCTCTCCGCCCCAGAAATCTGCCGCGTTTGGCCTCTCGTCCATCCGGCCGGTCGCAGGCGCGCCGCGGTAACCCTCAACGAGCACCCGGTCCAGGTCCGAGCGTCGGATCCGCACGCGCCGCCCAACGCGCACCGCCGGCAGCGAGCCCGCGTCAATCCAGTTTCTCACGGTCTGCTGGTTCAGGCGCAGCAACTCCGCCACCTCCGCGACCGTCAGAAAAGGATCTTCAAAATCACCGATCGTCATGAACATCAAAAATATCGTTAGATTCAGTTGTCTAATTGAGCCTAATTAAATATAATGCTCTTCAACAAGCATATCGACCCTCCCGGACGACGACGAAAGTTTTGGACGACGACGCAAGTTTGGGAGACGTCCGTAAATGGCTGACGAGGATCACACCACCAAACTGCCAGGCCCAGCCGACGCGCTGCAGGGGCGATTTGACGCCGCGCAGCTTGGGAAGGAGTCTGTGGGTCCGGAACCGCAGGGGTCCGGTCAGGCTGCTGATGCGGATTTACCGACCACGGCGAAGATCCTGCCGTTTCCGCGTGACTGGTTTGGGCCACTTGACGAGCTGGTCTCAGTGTTCCCGGATCCTCCGTCTGACTCGTCCGCTGCGCTACACGCTGCGCAGTCGGCCAGGCATGGTCAACCGCAGGGCTCAGGTGTTGAGGGCACATGGAGTGAAGGCCCAGGCGATGAAGGCACGGGCACGGACGCGTCAGGCACGGGCATGGTCAGCGCGGCGTCGTTCTGGGGTGAGGACGCTGACGCGTTGCACCAGGTTGTCCAGACAGGCGAACCCTTGTTGGAGGCTCAGGCGCCTGCGTTTGGCACGCCTGAGGAGCTTGCAGAAAGCTCCGGTGAGCCGCTGCACGCTTCGACCGGTTTGGACGGTGAGTGGCCAAGTACGGCAACATGGGGCCGCAAGCTCCGTGACCGGTCCGCAGGCGGCGTGCGGCGGCACGCTCACCTCCGGCACTGGCCAGCGGCCGTGGGTGCGGGCCTGCTGATCATGGGTATCGCAGGGGCCGCCATGCTTCTGCACTGGCAACCGGTGGCTCACCGGCATCAGCTCGGCGCGGCAGGCGCCCCGCTCAGCAGGGCCGCAGTCCATGCCGGTAGCGGCGCAGTGAGCCGCGGGGCCCAGGCGGGGCTCAACTCGACGGCGGCGCGTGGGACGGTCCGTGCCAGCGCCAGAACCACCGCCAAGATCACCACCAGAAGCAGCAAAGCGCGCCACTCCGGGCGTCACGCCGGCGTCGCCGTAAGCAGGCGTGTCCGCCACCATGCCAACCGTCACGCGAAGCTGGCGGGTGCGGGAGCAACACGGACGCCAGCGCAGCTGTCAGCCTCCGGCACGCACGCTGCAGGCGGCGCTGTCTCAACCCGCCAAAACGCACCCGCGGTCGCCTCCCTCCCGACGGGTGATCAGCACCAGGTGGCTGCCGGCACTGGGTCAAGCACCAGCTCCTGCGTGCAAAGCCCTGACAGCGGTTGTGTCCCATGAACTCACTCGATTCAGTCGCTTCAGGGCGCTCCGGCCAGGACCGCGCCGGCTTCATCCACCGGGGGCGCCTCCCATGACCGCACCAATGTCGAACAAACCCAACCACCACCAGGACAGATCATGAAACACTCGGCCAAGCTCTCTCATCTGATCCTCGGGCTCGTGGTGGGCGTCGGGCTGGGGGGTGGCACGCTCGCTCTGGCCGCGTCAAGCAGCCAGACCGTCCACGCGTGTATCAACAACAAAACCCGGGTGCTCACCATCCCGGGGCACGGTTCCTGCGCACGGGGATCAACTCCCATCGGCTGGAGCCGGGTCGGCCCGCGCGGGCCACGCGGCGCCAACGGTGCAAGAGGCGCCAGCGGTGCAAGGGGCGCCACCGGTGCAACAGGTGCCACCGGTGCGGCGGGTCCTGCAGGCTCACCGGGCGCCAACGGCAGTAACGGCGCCACCGGGCCAGGACTGTCGGCCTGGGGAGACGTTTGGATGGGCGCCAGCGCTGCTCAGCTTGCGCCGGGTCAAAACAGCCAGAACGTGGCTGTCGTCGCGGGCGGTGATGGCACAGCCGTGGTGGAAGTGACCGGCTGCTCGGCCGCTGGCCTTGCCGAACCCGTCATTCAGGTGACCGCGAGCGATGATCCCAATGACGGCTTGCCTGGAGCGCACGGCACGCCGGTAGCCGTGGCCGACGTCACGGGCTGGAAACAAAGCACCGCATCGGCTGCTGCTTCTCCTGAGCTCGCGTTCACCGTGGTGACAGTCAGCCCAGCCACCGGGCAGACTGTCACCTCTGACTTTGCCTTCAGCGTGACTTGTTAAGCGACCTGGTACGAACACAAGTTTTATGGCACCGACCAAAGAGGCGCAATGTTGTGCACATTGAAAGCATCTGTGTCACACACCTGGGCACAGAAAAGCATCCTTCCTAACCGCATAGTGTTTGGCTTTGTAGCGCTGCTCAGCGCAGTGGCTTTTGCGGGACCGCTGGCCGCCAGCGCGGCGGCCAACAGCTACACGGCGCTGCTGTCGCCGTTTGTGGGCCTGGGCTCAAACGGGGTCAGCGAGCCTGGTGGCTGGGTCTACGGGGACGCGAGCTGGACGGCGCCTTCAGGCACCGCGTTTGAGGGGTTTGCCTACACGCACGCCGGTTTTGACTCATCGACAACGGAGTCGGTCGGGGGCATCTCCGCTGGTTTCGGCGCCGGCGGCAGTGACAATCAGCCCACCATCCTGTTCCCGTTCACACAGGACTGCGCGATCACCAACAGCAAACACCTGTGGGCCCGCAACAACGGCGGCGGCCCACAGGCGGGCTCCGCGTCACCTCTCTGCGACACAACCGGTGAAACCGGTGGCTGGAACGACACCAACTCTGAGATCCTGAACACCGGTCCCTCGGTTCACCCGGGTCAGAGCTACCAGACGCTGTGGCTGACGATGTTCTGTCAGGCCGCAACCTGCGCGCCTGATGACGCCGCCTACGCCGATGTCAGCGACCTGTCCGCGAAGGTTGAGGACCCCAACAGCCAGCCGACCGGGCAGGCGGCGTGGGCATCAGCGGTGAGCTCACAGGACTGGTATCAGACAGACAGCAACACCCCTGTGCTGAGCCTCTCGGCTTCAGATCCAGCCGGCGTGTGCGGCCTGGGGGTGGCAGTCAACGGCCCGGCAGGCTACAGCTCAGGCGACCTGCTGCCGCAGCCGGCCACCATCACCCCAAACGCCGTGATCGGCACGGAGTTCACCACGACCTCGCCGTGTGGTAGCGCCGCTGCCACGGCTGACTATGCCCTGCCCGCCGGGATGAGCTCCGGCGCCTACCAGGTCACCGAGTATGCGTCAAACCCCGGCGACTATCAGGACCAGGGCATGAGCGAGGCCGGCGCCCCTGCGGTCGCCTCGATCGGTTCTGCCATCAAAGTCGATGACACCGTGCCGACGGTCAGCTGGGCTAGCGTGCCGCCAAGCTGGACCGCCGCCACCAGCGAAGAGCTTTACGTCACGGTGGGCCCGTCCGGCCTTGGGTCGCTGGTCTGCACGGATAACCAGCAGCAGGTTGCCCCAACGCTTGTCTCAGGCTCGCAGACCGGGGCTGGGACCAGCGAGTGGACCGTGCCAACACCGGACACCGGCACCAACCAACTGAATTGTACGGCTGTCAACAATGACGCCAACGGCGCGCTTACCGGGTCTGCGACGCAGACCTTCAACGTGGACGATGTCAGCCCGGTCACGACCTTCTCTGACCCTGGCTACACACCCGGAAGCTGGACCACCTCGGCGCAAACGGTGACGGTTGACGTGAGCACCGGACCGAGCGGCCTGAGCGCTCTGAGCTGCAACATCGATGGTCTGGCGGCCGCACCCAACAGCGCACACCAGGTGGTGATCAGCGGCAACGGCAAGCACACCCTGACCTGTTTGGCTACATCGTTTACGGGGCTGGTAGGCATCTCCAGCTACACCGTCTGGATCGACGCTGAGCAGCCCACCGTCTCGTTCCTGGTCAACGGGCAAACGCCGTCAGGCTCCTGGCTTTCGGGCACGCCCACCGTCCAGGTGCTCGGGTCTGAGAGCGGCGGCGTGCTGTCAGGCCTGTCACAGATCCTCTGCACGGTCACAACCAATGGTCAGCCTGGTGCAGACAGTCCGATAACGCTCAGCACCGCTGACGGCGGGCTTGTCAACAACACCGGCTCGTTTGAACTCACCACCAACGGCCAGGACACCGTCAGCTGTGTGGCTACCAACAACGCCGGCACCGTGCAGACGGTGGCGTCGAGCGTTGTCGTCAACGTTGATAACCCGCTGCTCACCGGGCAGGGTGAGCTGACCACTATTTACGGCAGCTCGCCGGATATTGACAACGGGCATGACCCCTACAGCAACGGTCCTTCGCCCACCACCTGGTACCGGACGCCACAGAGCGTGACGATCACCGCTAACGATACTGGTGGCGGCGCGCCGATCGTAGCGATTCAGTGCAAGGGCGCCCTGGTTGGCAGCTGGGCGAACGGGGGCTACAACGCTGATCCCTCCGGTGGCGAGCAGATCACCGTCACAGTGCAGCCACCCGGTGGCGAGCTGTCCTGCACGGCGCAGGACGCGGCCGGCAACAGCTACCCGCTGGGCGCCTACCTGTTCCAGATCGATGCGACCGCGCCGACCGGTCATTTCGTGGACCAGTCACGCTGGCCAGCCCCCAACGTGGTTGAGGTGGCAGCAACGGACAACGGTGGCTCGGGGATTGCCTACATGCGCCTGTACGCCACCAACAGCGCGGTGCAGAACGGGATGCCCCAGCCTCTTGGCGAGATGACATACAACCGTTTGACCGGTTATTACCAGGCGACCGTTCCGGATGGGGTGGCGCCGTTCACCGCGGGGGCGTGGGTGTTCTTTGTCAACGCGGTGGACGTGGCCGGCAACAGCCGGCAGATCGTTTCCAACCAGACCGGCGGGACCGAGACGCTGGTGCTGCCGCTGCTGGACCCCACGGCGCTCACCGCTCAGGTGCGTGACGTACACGCGGTGATGAGCGCGACGGTGCCAGATTTCATTGCCCGGGCAGCCGGCATCTACCCTGGCGCCCCTGAAACCACGCCCGACGGTGGCCGTGGTGGCAGCCTTGTCGGAGCAGACGTGGCCCGGTCGTTCACCCGCGGAGGGGGTGTTGAGAAGGCAACGCGGCCGCAGGGGGCGGCGTTTACGCCGATGTTGCGCAGCCCAGAGGCGCGTGGCGACCGGAGCCTCACGGTCTCTTACGGCAGCGGAGTCACCCTGCACGGGGTTGTTTTCAGCGTCGCCCGCAACCACCGTCCGGTGCGCGGAGCTCGCGTGAAGGTATATGAGCAGGTGGCAGGCGCCAGCGGCTACCAGCTGCTCGGTGTGACCGTGACCAATGCGGCTGGCGGATACTTTTTCAAAGTCCGGCCGGGAGCCAGTCGTCGCCTGTTCATCCTCTATCCCGGCTCAAGGCGTCTGCGCCCTGCTGTGGCAAGCCTTTCCGAACTGTCAAAGGGGCGGCTTGCCCTGTCGGTCAGCCAGGTGCACGCGGGTGGTGTGATGCGCATCAGCGGACGGGTGTTGGGCGGTCATATCCCCAGAGGCGGCGTGAGCGTGACGATCGCCTACCGGCAGGCCGGTGCGCCGGGTCAAGGCGTTCTGGGTGTGGTGCGGACCTCAGCGGCGGGGCGCTTCAGCTTCGTTCAGCCATTTGCGCGCACGGCTGAAGGCCTGACCTACCTGGTCTGGTCGCGGGTGCCTGCGCAGCCCGGCTGGCCGTATCTGAGCGCCACCACGGCGCCGGTCTCAAGGCTGGTCCGGTGACCGGCCGGGGCGGCAGGGCAAAGGGGTACCCATGGGCAGCGCCACATTCTGCGGTACGCTGAGCAAAGATGTTGGGAGACATCATCGAGCCGACCCATCTGCTGTTCATCTTGGTGGTGGCGCTGGTGGTGCTTGGCCCCAAGCGCCTGCCAGAAGTTGGCCGCCAGCTTGGACGCGGGTTGCGCGACTTCCGGGAAGGGATCCAGGGGATCCAGCACGAGGCTTACTCGGCGTTCAACCCCCAAGGGGACAGTCCACACCAGCCGCCAGCCTCTCCTCCCGGCCCGTCAGGCACCGCGGCCGCAGATGCCGGCACGGACAAGGCCGTCGGCTTGATGGGAGAAAGCTGGACGGTGCCGCGGCCGGAGCCGCACTTTGTGATCCCGGCGCGTTCCCCCAGCTCCGGCCAGGGCGCCGAACCGTCTGCCGCGCTGCCATCAACAGGCGTGGCTGCGGCACCAGCGACCGAGCCCGATCCCGCGGACTACGCCGACTGAGCGCGCATCGGCCAGAGTCTTTCGGTCGCCCGCCTGGCGACCAGGCGGCGTGGCTCGCGGAGGAAACCGCAGCTTTGGTTGCGCTGCTTCGCACTGGCGGGCGCGCTTGGATCCGTTACATGCTGGCGGTTCGGCGTGACGGTGCCGACCTGGTTTCAGCGCGGGCGGTGCTTGAACACGAGCTCGGCCTGTTCTCATATGAGGCGCTCAGCCAGGCTGAGGCTGAGATCCGCGACTGGCAGGCCCGCGGTTACCGGCTCATGCCGATGTTTGACCACGACTACCCGGAGAACCTGAGGGTGACCGGTCATCATCCGCCCCTGTTGTTCATCGCCGGCGAGCTTGCCGCCACCGACCGGCGGGGTGTCGCAGTGATCGGGGGGCGAGCCCCCTCTCCTGACGGATCGCTGCTCGCCGGGGAGGTCGCAACCGTTCTTGCCGGTAGCGGCTTTACGGTCTTCTCCGGGCTTGCCGCCGGCATCGACGCGCGCGCTCACCAGACGGTGCTGAAACTCCAGCAGCAGTACGACCGCGGCACGTTCGCCGCCCACGCCCGCCCGCGCACGGTAGCTGTGATCGGCACCGGGCTTGACCACGTCTACCCAGCCCAGAACGCCGCCTTGCAGCGCGACATTGTCCGCAATGGGGCGGTGGTCTCCCAGTTCTGGCCGGACACGCGGGCGAGCAGACACAACTTTCCGCTCCGCAACGCGCTGATGTCCGGTCTGACACTGGGCAGTGTGATCGTTGAGGCGTCCGAGCACAGCGGCACCCGCATTCAGGCAAAGCACGCGCTGTCCCAGGGAAGGATGGTGGTGCTCATGCCTGGCGCAATGGGGAACGCCTGGGCACGGGAACTCGCACAGCGGCCTGAGACCAGGGTGATTGAGGATGCCGCAGCATTGCTCGACGTCTTACCTCGCTGAGCATCTGCTCGCGCCCCGTCTCGGTCCGGGAGTGTGTCCTCGCTGCCTGAATCTGACTGCCACGGAGGTTGGGCTGTGCCGGGCTTGCCAGGCGGGCGAGCATCACCTCGACCTGATCATGCCGATCTCATACAGCGTTGGCGGCGAGTGGCTGCACCATTTGATCGTCGCCTACAAACGTGAAGCCGATCCGTCGGTACCGGACGCAGCCGCCCAGCTGGCTTACGTTCTGGACAGTTTTCTCTCTCTGCATGAGCGTTGTGCCGCTCAAGCCGTTGGCCTGGAGCGCTTTACGCTGGTCACCACGGTTCCGTCGAGCGACTGGTTCCGTGATCAGTGGCATCCGCTGCGCAGCGTCGTCGGGCGTCTGACGCCTGCCACAGCGGACCGGTATGCGCGTCTTCTGGTCAGCACGCCGCCCGAGGACCATCCCCTCAGGGCCCGACCAGCAAGTGACCAACGGCCGGCGTCCAGGCGCTTTGATCCGGGTCGCTACACGGCGACCTGCCGGCTAAACGGCGAGTCCGTCCTGCTGATCGACGACATGTGGACGACCGGCGCCAGCGCGCAGAGCGCCGCCGCCGCGTTGCGGGCTGCGGGCGCCGGTCAGGTTGTCGCGGTGGTGATTGGCCGCCATCTCAACCGCGGCTGGGATCAAAACAACGCTCGCCTGCGGCAGCTGGCCGCGGGCGGCTTCTCGTTTGCCAGGTGCGTGCGCTGTCGGGACGGGCTTGGACTTTCTGTTGGGGATAGGCTGAGACAGGTGCGCGGTTCGCACCCGTCTTGCACACACGCAGTTACCGTCCAGACACATGCTCGATCCGACCATCCTCAGCGCTTTTGAACTCGCCGACGCGATCCGCCGCAGGCAACTGACGGCACGCCAGGTCGTTGATGCCCACATCAGCCGTCTGTCGGCGACTCAGGCCCAGATCAACGCTGTTGCCGCCGACCGCTACCAACAAGCCCAAGCTCGCGCGGATGAGATCGACTCTCAGATCGGCCGGATGGCCATGAAGGAGATCGACGCTCTGGCTCTGCTCCCTCTCTTGACAGGCGTTCCGTTCACTGTCAAGGAGTCGTTTGCGGTTGAGGGGATGCCAAACACGGCCGGCGTGCTTGCACGCGCCGGACATCTTGCAGGCGGGACAGCCACCGTCGTTGCGCGTCTGATCGAGGCTGGCGCGATCCCGGTCGCGGTGACCAACACCTCGGAGCTGACCCTGTGGATCGAGTCCGAGAACCGTGTCTACGGGCGGACCAACAACCCCTATGACCTGACGAGGACCGCCGGTGGCTCCTCGGGTGGTGATGGCGCTGCCGTCGCCGTGGGAGGCTCGCCGTTTGGTGTGGCCGCCGACCTCGCCGGTTCCATCAGAATCCCCGCGCTGTTTTGTGGTGTCTTCGGGCACAAGCCGACCAGCGGCCTTGTGCCGAGCACCGGTATGTGGCCAGCTCCGCCAGGCGGGGCGGTGAAGCTCCTGTCGGTGGGTCCGATCGCGCGCCGCGCCAGCGACCTGATGCCGCTTTTGCAGATCATGGCTGGGCTGCACGGAAATGATCCGTCCATGGTCGCGGCACAACTGCGCGACCCCGCTGAAGTGCAGCTTGAGGGGCTGACCGTGACGCTCGTGGAAGGCGGCGGTCTGCGCGCCATGGGCCGCGAACTGCGTGACGCGCGCGAACGGGCCGCCGGAGCGCTCGCAGCCTCTGGTGCGCAGGTGCGTAGGATCGACCTGCCGAGCTGGAAGGGTATGGTGATGCCGTTTATCGCGGCGCTAAAGGACACGGGCAACCCCAGCAGCGCTGTGCGCGCGCTGCTGGCCCAGGCCGGTGAACCTGACACGGGGCTCACGCGCCTTCTGCTCGGCGGTGCGGGCGGCCACACTATTCCGACCAGGCTTGCGCTGCTGGCCGATGCGCTGCCAAGCAGCCTGTTCGGCGGGCGCTCAACGCTGCTGCGGCGCGCCGAGGTCTTTGCCAACGAGCTTCAGGACGCGATCGGTGACGGTGTGCTGCTGCACCCCGCTTATCCCACCGTGGCGCCCCGGCACCATCACACCTACGGCCGCCCGTGGCTGTTGGCCCAGGCCGCCGCCTTCAACCTTGCCGGCGTACCGGTTACCGAGGCGCCGCTCGGCTTCAGCCGAAGCGGCCTGCCGCTTGGTGTTCAGGTCGCCGCCTCACCCGGTGCCGACCATGTCAGTATCGCTGTCGCCGTCGAGCTCGAAGCCGTCTTTGGCGGCTGGACGCCGCCGCGCCTGTGACTCCCGCCCCGGTCGGCCCGCTGGCCGACCGGGGCGGCCGAACGCGTGCCAACCACAAGCACAGCGGGGGTCCCGAAGGACCCCCGCGATCGGACCCCAGGGCGCTCTCGCCACGGCCGGGTTGGGTTTGAGCACCCGGAGGTTCGATTCGCATCTTCAAGCACGCCAACGGCTCTACAGTTGCGCACGGCGAAAAAAAAATTCGCTTGCCATACTGCAAAGACCCCTGGGGGCGTAGCTCAGTTGGTTAGAGCGCCGGCCTGTCACGCCGGAGGTCGCGGGTTCGAGTCCCGTCGCTCCCGT
>JBMFHK010000009.1:0-42438 GCA_049976865.1 Solirubrobacteraceae bacterium
GCTGCGCTGGTGTGCCGCGTCGAGCACCTCATCACGCAGTACGACCATCAGCGCTAGGGCGGTGCCGGCGTGCAGCGCTACCTCAAACGCTTTGCGCACCTCGGGGTCGGGTGAAACCCCCTCCCAGCCCAGCAGCCAGGGCACCAGCTCAACGTGGCCGGAGGAAGAGATCGGCAACAGCTCAGCGGGCCCGTGCATCAGCCCGAGGGCCAGCGCTCGGCTGAGCCTGCCCGTCATCCAGCCACGGTGCGACGTGCACGCACCAGGCGCAGCACCCACCATGCAAGCGCGATCACGATCAGCGCAACCACCGCATAGTCGACGTAGTCAAGGTGGTTCTTCCACTGCGACCACTGGCTGCCGACGGCTTTGCCGACGAGTGTCCATGCGGTCACCCAGACCGCCGATCCAGCGGTTGCCATGAGCAGAAACCGCCAGAACGGCATGCGGGCGATCCCGGCTGCGTACGGTGGCGCGGAGCGGAACACCGGTATGCACCTTGAAACGGCCACGACCGGTGAGCCGAAGCGCTCAAACCAGACGGTCACGCGCGCAATCTTGCGTTCGTCGACATGTAACGGCCCGTGCCGGGAAAGCGCCTCATGCAGCCCCGCGCGCGCGATCCAGTAGGCGATGCTGGCGCCGAGCACGTCACCGACCACCCCGAAGATGATGATGCCCAGCAACGTCAGATGGTGGGTGTCCACGCTGAAACCCGCAAAAAGGAGGGTGAGTTCGGTGCCTGGAACGATGACCAGCTGGGACATGGTCATCATCAACACAACCCCGGCAAGACCCATGTGCTGGATGGCGTGGGTGGCCAGGGTAACGAGCGATGCAGTGATGGAAGCGTCGTAAAGCACGCGTTGAGTGTACGGTTGTGGATCAAGAATGTCGGTACCCCTGTTTGACACCGCCACCCCGTTGGCCCCGCTGCGGGCCACGATCATCCAGCGCGTGACCGACGTGATCCAGGGCGGCCGCTTCATTCTCGGCCCTGAGGTGAGCGCCTTTGAGCAGGAGCTCGCCGCCTACGTTGGGGTTGAGCACGCGATCGGCGTGGCCAACGGCACCGACGCGATCACGATTGCCACCAGGGCGCTGGGCATCGGACCGGGTGACGAGGTGGTCGTTCCCTCCTACACCTTCTACGCAAGCGCGGAGGCGATCGCTGCGGCAGGCGCCCGGCCCGTCTTCTGTGACGTGGATCACGACACCCGCAACATCACCGCCGACACCGTCAGGGCGGCGCTCACCACTAACACCAAGGCGATCCTCGCTGTTGATTTGTTCGGCATGCCCGCCGAGATCGGCGCCATCAGAGACGCCACCGGGCTGCCGGTGATTGAGGATGCCGCCCAGGCGCTCGGCGCCAGTCTGGCCGGCGTCAAGGCGGGGGCGCTGGGTGACATAGCCACCTTCTCCTTCTACCCGTCCAAGAATCTCGGCGCCTTTGGCGACGGTGGCGCGGTCACGACCGACGACGCGGTCCTGGCCGAGCGCGTGCGTTCCTTGCGCTTCCACGGCTCGCGGGACAAGCAGACCTTTGAGCAGGTGGGGTACAACTCCCGTCTGGACGAGGTCCAGGCCGCTGTTCTGCGTGTCCTTCTGCCGCACATCGACCAGTGGTGCGACGGGCGGCGCGCCGGCGCGCGCGCCTACGTCGAGGCCGGTCTTGGGGACCACCTTCAGCTGGGTGGCGCCCCGCTGGGCGCCACCCCCGCCTGGCACCTGTACGTGGCTACCCACCCTGAGGCTGACACCAAGCTGAAGGTCCTCAACGATGCCGGTGTCCAGGCGCGTGCCTACTACCGCGTGCCGCTTCACCGCCAGCCGGCCATGGCGCCTTACCTTGAGATGGCCGATGGGATGCCAGATCTGCCGGTCACCGATGAACTCGCCCGCACCGGCTTGGCGTTGCCGATCAGCCCGGTGTTCACACGCGCTCAGGCTGACGAGGTTGTGGCGGCCCTGGCCGCGGCCTGAGCCTGCCGTCGGCCGGATCAACGTGGCAGGCTAGCGTCCGATGAGGATCTGGGTCGATCTCACCAACTCGCCTCACGTGCTGGTGATGGCGCCGGTCATCAGACGTCTTCGGCGACAGGGACATGAGGTGCAGGTCACGGCCCGTGACTTTGCGCAAACGCTTGAGCTGTGTGGTCGGCTGGGCCTGGGGTATTACGCTATTGGCCACCACCGTGGCGCCTCCCTGTCGGCCAAGGCTAAAGGCCTTGCGGACCGGTCCTTCCAGCTCTGGCGCTTTGCCAGACCGCGGCGGTTTGACCTCGCTTTGGGCCACGGCTCAAACGACATCACCGTCGCAGCCCGGGCGCTCGGGATTCCCAGCTCCACGATGTTTGACTACGAGTGGGCGACCGTCCAGCACACTGTCAACTGCCGGCTGGCGCAGGGCGTGGTGGTGCCTGATGTGATCCCTGTTGAGCGTCTCGCCCGTTACGGCGCGGCCGGCAAGCTGCACCGCTACCGCGGGCTCAAGGAGGAGTACTACCTGTATGACTTCGAGCCCGACCCCACAGTGCTTGCCCAGTTGGGACTTGACCGGGAGCAGATGATCGCGGTGGTTCGTACCCCGCCTGCCGTCTCGCTCTACCACCGTTTTGAGAACGACCTCTTCAGCCTGGTCCTTGAGCGCCTGCGCGGCACCCAGGCGGTGGTGTTGCCACGCACTCCCGAGCAGCGTCGAGAGCTGGTGGCGGCAGGCGGCTTCATCGTGCCTGAGCACGCCATTGACGCCCAGTCGCTGATCGCCTACGCGGATCTGGTGATCTCGGCGGGTGGCACCATGAACCGGGAGGCGGTGGCGCTGGGCACCCCGGTGTACACCGTGTTCTCGGGCCGTCTGGGCGCGGTCGACGAGCAGCTGATCGCACAGGGTCGCCTAAGACAGCTGACCAGTGTCGACCAGCTGCAGCTGAGCAAGCGTGGGGATGGAGGTCAGGGCCTGGCGCGGATCCGGCGCAACCCGCAGATCCTGGCTGACCTGCTGTTGGCGCCCGTTAGCTGAGCGGTCGCGAGTGCCTGACCTCCGCTTGTCAGGCCGGCTGGATAGAGGCGGATTCGGTTCCCTTTATGCGGCGGGGAATAGAATGCGGCCAGATGCACCGACGGCTTCGGACCGCGGACCTGCCCGTCCATCGACATTCGCTGCTGCAGCTTGTTCTCGACGGTGTTCTGGTCGCAATCTCCTATATCACCTCTTTTTGGCTGCGGTTTGACGGACCGCCGCACGGTCCTGACTGGCGCTACGAGCTGCTTTTAATGCACACCCTCTGGTGGGTTGTGCCACTGTCGCTGGTGGTACTGGCAGGGTTCGGTGTCTACGAGCGCCTGTGGACCTACGTTGGTCAACGGGACTTCGAGCAGGTGGGCAAGGCCTCTGCGGTCACGGCACTGCTCGTGCTCGGCCTGGTTGAGCTGCTGCACCCGGTCACCCGTGGGGAGCACGTCCGCGTCGGCGTCGGCCTGCCAGGAAGCGTGCTGGTCATGTTCTTGCTGTTGATGGCGGCGCTGCTGTCAGGGGCGAGGTTCGTCCGACACCTGATCGCGGAGGGTCGGGTCGGCACGGTTCGCTTCGCCAAGGGTACGCGTAACGTGCTGATCATCGGCGCCGGCGAGGGCGGACGCCTGGTGGCTCGCGAGCTGATGCGCAACCCGGCGCTACGGCTGCGGCCGGTCGGCTTTCTGGACGACGACCCGCGCAAGCGCAAACTCAAAGATGAGTACGGTCTGCGCGTGCTGGGGACGACCCATGAGGACCTGGCGCGTGTGCTGGACGAGGTTGAGCCGGACGAGGTGCTGATCGCTATCCCCTCCGCTCCGGGTGAGCTTCGAGCCACGGTGGTGAGTGCGTGCCGGCAGCGCAGCATCCCGGTTCGCACGATGCCCACCGTGTTTGAGATGCTGCAAGCAGGTGACGGCGGCCGGCCGCGGCTGGCGCGGCAACTGCGCGAGGTGCAGGTGGAGGACATTCTCGGTCGTGAGCCCGTGCGCATGGAGCTTGACCGCGTAGGCGCCTACCTGTCGGGCAAGGTTGTGATGGTCACCGGTGCTGGCGGCTCAATCGGTTCGGAGCTTTCTCGCCAGATCGCCCGTGTCGGGCCGCGCAGGCTGGTGCTGGTCGACCATGCCGAGGACAACCTTTTTGAGATTTCCCGTGAACTCACCGAGCAACGCCATGTGAACGTTTCGGTGTCGGTGCTGGCTGACTGCAAGGAGGACGAGCGCATGCGCGAGGTTTTCGCCGAGCACCGCCCAGCGGTCGTCTTTCACGCCGCCGCCTACAAGCACGTCACGATGATGGAGCTCAACCCCGTGGAGGCGGTGCGCAACAACTCGCTGGCCACCATGTTGATGGCAAAGCTGTCCGGCGAGTTTGGTGTTGAGACCTTTGTTCTGATCTCCACCGACAAGGCGGTCAGCCCCGCGACCGTGATGGGCGCCTCCAAAGCGTTGGCCGAGTGGGCGGTGGAGGCACAGGTGAGCCGTCACCCTGCCACACGCTACGCAACCGTGCGGTTCGGCAATGTGCTCGGCTCGTCTGGCTCGGTTGTGCCGATCTTCCGCCGGCAGATCGCCGCCGGTGGTCCCGTGACGGTCACTGACAGGCGCATGACCAGGTATTTCATGACGATCCCGGAGGCTGTGCAGCTTGTGATCCGCGTAGGGTCGCTGCGAGAGCAGAGCGGGGAGGTGTTCGTGCTGGAGATGGGCGAGCCGATCTCAATCATGAGCCTCGCGGAGACGATGATTCGCTTGTCAGGCCTTGAGCCGGGACGTGACATCGTCATTGAGGAGATCGGCGCCCGCCCGGGCGAGAAGTTTGACGAGGAGCTGTTCAACCCTTACGAGCGTGCCCAGCCCACCGCCGCCCAGAAGATCATCCGTGCGGCTCGACCCAAACTCGATTCACGGTGGGTCAAGGAGACTTTCGACCACGTCAACCTGCTGGTGTTGGAAGGGGACGCCGCCGCGCTGGCGCAGCAGGTTTGCAAGCTTGATGCGCACCGCAGCGCGCTGCTCGAAACCTCAAGCAACATCGACGCACCGTAGACTCATCCGCCTGCCATGCAACAGTTCCCCCTGGCACTCTCAATCCACAAGTTCATCAGTTCGATTGGAGCTGATGTCGGTTTCGCGTCGCTGATCGCCGTGGCGCTACTGGTGCTCCTGTACTTCGCCCAAGCACGGGAGACCGCCACGTTGCGTGAGCGGCTGGAGGAGGCGCAAGCCCGCGACGCCGGACTGGAGGCGAGGCTTGCCCCGTTGCTGACCGCCCAGGCGGCCACACGGGCGCGGCCCCAGGCGCCAGCCGCCGGTCGGCCTGGCAACGGCCAGCCGCCGGTCGTTGCGCCTCCTGCCGGGCTGACGCCGGCAAGCGGGTCACCGGTGCCAGGCGTGACGCCGGGTGCCCCGGCACGCCCGGGTGGAAGCTCCATCCCGTCGGTGCGCCGCATCCCCAGCGCCGCCGCAACCGCGGCGGGCGCAACCACGGCGTCGACGGGGTGGCGCGGGCCGACGCCTGCGGCTGCTCCAGCAGCGCCGCTTGGTGTCGGCGCACCCGCGTTGGCTTCGGCCACCAAGCTGATCAGCGGGCCGGTGGGGCCGGTGGGGCCGTTGGGGCCGTTGGGGCCGGTGGGGCCGGGGCCGGTGGGGCCCGTGGCATCCGTCGGGCCGCTGGTGGCACCGTTTGTGCCGTCAGCCAGCACCCAGATGCCGCCCGGTGTGGCGGCTCGCGCAGGCACCGGCAGTGCGGCGAGCGCTTTTACTGCACCGCGGCCGCCGGCGGGCCCCGGCGAACCAGAGCTTGTCCCGCCACGCGTTCAGCTTTTTGACCGAACTTCCGAGCAGGGTGAGCATCCCTTTAGCGCTGGGCGTCCGATTCTGGATGCCGACTTTGCTCGGGGATACGGGGAGGGGCGCTGGCGCGGACGCCTGATGCCGATTTTGATCAGCGGTATTGCCGCCGTGGTGATCGTGGTTGCGGTGATTGTGATTCTCGGCTCAAGCAGCAGCTCGGGCGGCTCAGCCCCGCAGAACCACGCTAAGACGCCATCCTCCTCGCCAACCGGGACCCGCGGCACCAGCAAGCCGGTGCCGTTCAGCCCCGCGAAGTTCAAGGTGGCGGTGCTGAACGGCACGACTGTCACCGGGCTTGCGGCGGACGTCTGCAAGGTCCTGACCGGCGACGGTTACGCGAAGGGCAACGTCACCAACGCGACCATCCAGACGCAGAGCACATCCATCGTGTACTACCGGACAGGAGCCGGCGCGGCGGCCAACAAGATCGCCGCACGGCATGTCGCGTCGGCGCTGAAGCTTGCCGCCAGCGTTGTCACCCCCGCAACCGCAAACGCGATCCAGGCGTGCAGCACGAGCGCGACCGGTGTGGCGCTCGGATCCTGTAAGGCGAACGTGATCGTGTCGGTGGGCGCAAACCGGGCGAACCTCGCGCCCAGCGCCGCAGGCTGACGCACGGGCTGGGCTGACGGGAACTTGCACGTATGGATCAGGCGCTCGCGGCCGACATCGCTTTGCTCCTTGCCCGCCACGGGCAAACAGATGACAACATCGAACCGATCAAGGCCCAGGGTTTCACGGATACGCCGCTGAACGTGACAGGCGTTGCACAGGCGCACGCGCTTGCGGATCATGTCGTCGCCGAGTTCACGGTCGCCTCATTGTGGTCATCTGATCTGGCACGCGCCTGGACCACCGCCAGCATCGTTGGCGAGCGGATCGGTGTAAAGCCGCGTCCGGACCCACGTCTGCGGGAGGGGAATCGCGGCGAGTGGGAGGGACAGCGCTTCATTGACATTGAGCGGCAGGACCCCGACGGCTACGCGGCATGGTTGCGTGCAGATCCCAACTTTCGCTTCCCGGGGGGAGAGTCCTTACAGGAGCACGCAGATCGCGTGTGGGCAGCACTCCAGGAGATCCGTTCGATCGGGCCGCTGCCCGCGCTGATCGTCTGCCACCGCGGGTCGATCCGCACTGTGCTTTGTCGCTTTGACCCGCGCGGGTTGCACGCGTTTCACACCTATGACGTCGCCAACACCGGCATTGTGGCCGTTGGCAACAACCGAGCGGTGAGGTTGTGAGACGTGTTGCCGCTGGACAGGGACGGACGGTGAGGTGGTGAGACGCCTACCCGCGATCGCGTTTGTGCTGCTCGCGGCGGCGACCGTCGCGGCGTTCTTTGTGATCGATGCGATCAAGGTGGGTAACCCGCTGGTGTTCGGCAACCCAGGACCGATTCCCGCGGCGTTCAACCCTGTTTCGGGCCGCGTGTGCCTGAGCAAGAAGGGGGTGCCATTGGACTACCGTAAAACGACGCTGACCTTCAGCGTCGGCTACTCCGGCACGGTTGGGGTGTACGTTGTGGCCGCCGGCAACCTTGGTGGCGATGCGGTCGCCACCGTCTCCTCCGGGGTACAGATGGGCGGGGGAGCCACGCATGTGCGCACCTTCACGTGGAACGGGCGCCTTTCAGACGGGCGGCTGGCTCCGGACGGCACGTACTACTTCAGGATCGTGTTTGAGAACCAGGGCCGTTCCGCGAACCTCACCGACGCTCCGATCGAGGTGATTACGCATCCCCCGCACCCGCGCGTGCTCAGCGTGCGGCTGGCCGGTGCCACCGGGACGGCCGGGGTCACCACCACCAACCAGAGCAGTCAAACCGCTTTGACGGCCAGCGTGGCCCCGGTGATCAGTCCGCCGCACGGGGCGGTTCGCATACATTTCACCGCCGGTGCGGGAGCAACCGGCACGCCCCGGCGGATCTGGCTGGACATTTACCGCACCGACGTGGCTGGGAAGGCGCCGCTGATCGCCAGACTGCCGGTCAAACCGAACCGCACCGAGTACACATGGGATGGCCAGATCAACGGTGTGCCGGTCCGGGCCGGCACCTACCTGGTGGGGATCACCGCTCAGGACGCAGCCTGCGACCAGGTCAGCTACCCCATCTCCATCATCGGGGTTGCCGCTGGGGCGGTTCCCAACGGGGAGTCTGCGGATCTCAGTACCAGCATGCGTGCGGCGCTTGCCGGGGCTGCGCAGCCGGACACCGCCCACACGGGGTTGACCGTCCGCTACCTGTCGGTTGTGCCGCCGCTGACACCCACCGACGCCGGCTCACGTGCGCGGGTTGAGGTTGAATCACCGCTTTACGGCTTCACCTGGAAGCTACGTGATGCACGCGGCAGACGGGTGATCGCCCACGGCCGCGGGCCGGTTGGCGTCACGTCGTTGGCGGTTCGGCTGCCGGAACGGCTGGCCGGGATGTACCTGCTGAGCGTCAAGGCCGGTTCGCACCTGGTGTCGGTGCCGCTGGTTGCCTCGGCCACGGGCCGCGCCGCGTCCCGGGCGCGCGTCCTGGTTGTCCTGCCGATGCTCAGCTGGGTAGGCCAGAGCGCCGTTGATGACACTGGCGACGGATTGCCCAGCACGCTGGTCGCCGGGGATCCCGTACCGCTGCGCCGCCCGCTGGTCGACTGGTCGCAGCGCACCTTCGGTGATGACGCGGCCCTGCTGACATATCTGAACGAACACCACCGCAGCTACCAGCTGACCACTGACATCGCGCTGGCCGTGGGTCGCGGGCCCTCATTGGTGGACCGTTGGGGGGTGCTTTTGCCCGACGGCTCCTACTACCTGCCGGGGCAGCTCGGGCCGATGCTCGCAGCGTTTGTCCGTGGCGGCGCGCGCGTGCTGGTGCTGGGGACCGGCGTACTGGCCGGGACCAGCCAGATAACGGGCTACCCGTCTGATCCGGCAGCGTCCGCACCGGTTTTGCGCCGGACCGACATCTTTGGCGTTCAGCACGGCCCGCTCACCTCCACTGACGGCGCTCTGATCGTCGAGCTGGCGGACCAGCTGAACCTGCTGGATACGCTGCCCGCGATCACCGGCTTTTCCAGCTACCAGCCGACCGAGCCGCCCGCCGGGGTGCCGGTCTCGGCTGCCGGGGTGGCAGACGGCTCAGTGGCCGTGGCGGCCTTCACCGACGGCAAGGGGATTGTGATGGAGTTCGGCCTGCCGGACTTCGGCGCGACGCTGGCAGCCAACGTTGACTCGCAGGATCTGCTGGACTCAGCCTGGCCGCTGCTGGCCAAGCAGGGTTAGCGCGCCACCATAGCTCTGATGGCCGCACTGCTGAAACGCCTGCTCAGCTCGCTCGGCGCCTACCAGGCCGCGAACTTTGTGTCCAAGGTGCTGGCCGTGCTTCTGCTGCCGGTTTATACGGGCCGTATCGCCCCTGCTGGATACGGGGTGGTGGAGACCCTGGCCACGTTTGTTATTTTCGTCAGCATCGTCGTCCGCTTCGGGATGATCGAGTCGTTTCTGCGCTTCTACTACACAGACGAGGACGGTGCACGCCGTGACACGCTGGTGCGGCGCACGACGCTCTTTCTGCTGGTGAGCACCACGGTCGTGTGCCTGATCCTGGTGGTTCCGGCGGCACCGCTGGCACAGCTGATCACAACCCGCACTGTGCCGGTCGCCTTCCGCGTCTCCGTGCTCGGAGTGTGGGCGTTCACCAACCTGGAGTTGGCGCAGGCGCTGTTGCGCGTGGACATGCGGTTGCGCGCCTATGCCACCGCGCAGCTGGTCAATGTGGGCATCACGGTGGCCGGGTCGGTGGTGTTGGTCGTGGGCGTCGGCGACGGCTACCTGGGCTTGCTGATCGCCAACTACGGAGCTTCGACGATCGTGCTTTTTGGGTTGTGGTGGACGCTGCGCCGGCGGCTGGCGCCCAGTGGCGTGGCGTCCGCAGCGGACAGCTGGCGCACGTTGCTTCACTTCGGGCTGCCGACCGTGCCCGCTGAGGCGTCGGTGTACGCGCTCAGCGTGCTTGACCGCCAGTACATCGTGCACACTCAGGGCGCCGCCGCAGCGGGCCGTTACGCGATCGCCATCAAGGTAGCCGGCGCGATCGTGTTCATCGTGATGGCGTTTCAGTATGCGTGGCCGCCGCTTGCCTACTCGGTCAGAGACGACGCGCAGGCCGCGCGGCTGTACGCGCTGGTGGCCACCTACTACGCGGTCATCGTCGGCTGGGTCGTCGCCGGGCTGGCGCTGGAGGGCCGCTACGTGATCCGCTTCCTGGCGCCACACCCCGGCTACTTTCAGGCGTTCACCGCGATCCCGTGGGTCTCGCTGGGCTGGGCGCTCTACGGCCTGTGGGTGGTGCTTCTGGTTATCGCCGGCCGAGCCCGGGTCACGCGGCGCAATTTCCCGGCCGCGCTGGTGGGTCTGGCGGCAAACATCGTGCTGCTGATTTTGCTGGTGCCACACTACGGGATCGCCGGGGCCGGGGTGGCGTTGTGCGGCGCCTACGTGGCGATGCTGACCGTCATGCACCTGCTTGTGCGTCGCGCCTTCCACGTCAGCTTCGAGTGGCGCCGGCTCGCTCAGCTGGTGGTGGTGATTGGTGGCGTGGCCACCGCCGGTGACCTGCTGTTGCCAACCGCTGGCGTCGAGGGCTTCCTGTTGCGGGCGGCCGTGTTTGCAGCGATACCGTTGCTGCTGCTGGCCACCGGTTTTCTGCACGGTGAGGAACTCACCCACGGGCTGGAGTTCGTCAGACAGGTGCGTAGCAGGATGGGGGCCGCTTGAATCCCGAGCCCCGCCAGCAGATCCCGGCGGCGGGCCGGCCTGCACCTGGCCTGGGCTCCCAGCCGGGGTCCGCGCCCGCCCCCGACGGAGGCGCCCGACCGGCGGTGAGCGTGGTTGTCCCGTTTGCCGGAACCGCGCAGCAGGCGTACGCAGTGATTGCGATGCTCGGCGGCCTGCACACCACCACTGAGGATGAGCTGATCATCGCTGACAACAGCGGGACCGTCCCGCCAGCTGGGCGTATGCGTGTGGTTGACGCAGACGGTGAGCCGACGCCGGCGCACTCACGTAACTGTGGCGCGCGGGCCGCCACGCGTGAGTGGATCCTCTTCCTTGACGCTGACGTGGTTGCTCCCGCCACCCTGCTTGACGACTTCTTCCTTGCGCCGATCGACCCGGCTGTGGGGGCTGTTACAGGTGATTTGCGCGGCCTTACCGATGCGCGCACGTTGGCGGAACGGTACGGGGCCGCGCGCAACTTTCTTGGGCAGCGCTCCCATGTCAACAACCCGGTTCGTCCACGCGCCTCGTCGGCGAACCTGCTGGTTCGCAGGGCTGCGTTTGAGCAGATCGGTGGTTACACGGAAGGGATCCGGACGGCTGAGGACACGGATTTCACCTGGCGGCTTCAGGAGGCCGGCTGGCGGCTCGGATTCAACCCTGATGCGGTCGTCGCCCACGCCTACCGGCGCACCGTGCGCGAACTGGGTCGTCAGTGGCGTTCCTATGCGGCGGGCGCGAGGTGGCTGTCCGAGCGCTATCCGGACTTCAAACCCGATCCGGGCTGGAACCGCGGGCTGCGGCTGATCCTCAAGCGCATCGGGATCGGGCCGGGTGTTGAATTCCGGGCCGACGGACGAACCAGCCAGGCCTCCGCTAACTACTCTGCCCTTGAACGCCTGCTGTTTTTCCTGATCCAGTGCTATCTGGCGGTGCAAGAGCAGATCGGTCTGCGGATGTCCAACTCGGTTGGCCCTGTGTCGTCACACGGCCGTGCTCCCACCCCAGCCCAGGCCCCGGCCCCCAAGTCTGCCCCGCCGCAAGCACCCACAGCGGGGCAATCACCGGCGCCTGCCGCGCCGGAGCCGCCCGCCGGGGAGCGTCGCTGATGCGCGTTGACCTGCTTGACCCGCCGGCCTACTCGCTGTCCTACGATGCCGCGCTCGCCGGGGCGCTGGGCGCGCTGGGCGCGCAGGTTCGCCTGATAACCAGTAAGTTCGCCTACGGGGAGCCGCCCGACGCCCGTGGCTACACCGTGCTGCCCTCCTTCTACCGGCATGCCCGCGGCCCCGCCGGGTCCCGTCTGCGCGCCCTTGCCAAACGCGCGCAAGACGTGCCCGACCTGCTGGCGTACCGTCGTGGTCCGGCCAAGCAGGCGGACGTCAGCCATTTCCAATGGCTGACCTTGCCCCGTGTCGATCTGCGCCTACTGCCGGATATCCCGACGGTTCTGACCATCCACGATCCGCTCGAGCGGGGCGGCCGGCGCAAGCCGATCAACCGTGACGCGTTCAGGCGCGTGGACGCTGTGATCGTGTTGACCCGCTATGCGCGTGAGCAGGTGATAGCTGCACACGGCCTTGACCCCAGCCGCGTTCACGTCATCCCGCACGGCGCTCATGGCCCCGACGGCACCGATCCACCACAAGGCCACGGTACGGCCCGGCTGCCGCACGAACTTCATGACAACGGCACGCCCGCGGTCCTTTGCTTCGGTCTGCTGCGTCCGTATAAGGGGGTCCAGACGCTACTGAGCGCCTGGCGCGAGGTGGAGGCCGCCCAGCTCTGGATCGTTGGGCGGCCGATGATGGATCTGACGGCGCTGCGCGCGGCGATGCCCCGGGGCGTTCAGTTGGTTGACCGTTTTGTTTCACGCGCGGAGGAGCACGCGCTGTTCAGCCGGGCGGACATTGTTGTGCTGCCATATGAACGCAGTGACCGCTTTGGGTTCTCCGGAGTGCTCGCAACCGCCCTGGGCTACGGCCGTGCGATCGTGCTCTCCGCGGTTGACGGGCTTTCAGAGGTTGCCCAGCCTGACCAGCAGCCCTACGGGAGCTCCGAGCCTGCCGCCCAACTTGTCCCACCGGGCGATCCGGAGGCGCTGGGGCTGTCGCTGCGGGAGCTGCTCGCCGATCCGGCGGCGCGCCAGCGCCTGGAACACGGCGCCCTGACCGCTGCTGCCACGACCTACTCGTGGGAGCGGATCGCCAGCCGTACGCTTGAGCTTTACGCCAGGATCACCGCTTGATGACGGCACTTCAGGCGATCTTCTGGCTGGCGGTCGGCCTGCTTGTCTACACGCAGGTTGGTTATGGAGTGCTGTTGGCGCTGTTGTGTCGACTGCCCGCTGGCAGGGCCCGGTCGGTCCCTGACGGTTTGCCCGGGCCGGATGCCGCTGCCCGGCCAGATGCCACCCACCAGCTTCCACCACCGGTCACTGCGATTATCGCCGCTTACAACGAACAGGACCTGATCGCGCAACGGATCGCCAACCTCCGCGCGCTGGAGGATCCGGGTGGGCGCCTGCAGGTGATCGTGGCCTCTGACGGCTCCAGCGATCAGACGGTCGCCCGCGCACGGGCCGCCGGCGCGGATCTGGTGCTTGACCTCCCCCGCGCCGGCAAGATCTGCGCCCAGGACGCTGCCGTCGGCCACGCCGCCGGGGAGATCCTGGTTTTCAGCGACGCCAACGCGCAGTGGCAGCCGGATGCGCTGGCAAAGATCCTCGCCGCGTTTGCAGCGGATACACGGGTCGGATACGTTTGCGGCCAGGTCACCTTCACCGATGCGCACGGAACCAACCAGGAGGGCCTGTACTGGCGCTATGAGATGTGGCTGCGGGCGATGGAGTCGCGCTTGTATTCGGTCACCTCCGGCAACGGTGCGATCTACGCAACCCGCCGCGACACCTACATTCACGTCGATCCAATCGCCGGCCACGATCTCAGCTTCCCATTTCGCATGGTCAAACGCGGCCTGCGTGCTGTCTATGTGCCGCAGGCGCACGCGACCGAGAAGATGGCGCCCACGCTTGAGGGTGAGTTCGCCCGCAAACGCAGGATGGCCCGTCGCACCTGGCCGTCAATGTGGCGCGGCGGTCTGGTCTCACCTCGCGGCTACCCGCCGCGCTACGCGCTGATGATCTTTTCCCACCGGATCCTTCGCTACCTCGTACCGTTTCTGCACGTGCTGGCACTCACCGTGAACCTCGTCCTTTTGCGCACCGGCAACCCGCTGTACTACTTCACGCTCGCCGTTCAGCTCGCGCTGTTGGCGTCCGCGGCGCTGGCACGGCGGCTTCCCGCGCGACCGTTGTTGATCGCCCGTTACTACGTGGTCACCAACGCGGCGCTTGCAGCCGGGCTCTGGGACTGGCTGCGCGGCGAGCGCTCGGCCACCTGGGAGACGGTGGAGGGGACCCGGTGAGAGCGGCCCGCGCCGCCGGTGGCCCGCTGGCCACCGGCAGATCTGACACGCTGCACCGGGCGCTTGACCTGGCTGTTGCGATCCCGGCGACGATTCTCACCGCGCCGCTGCTGGCGCTGCTGGCACTGCTGGTTGGTCTGGAATCCCGCGGAGGCGCCCTGTTCAAACAGGTCCGGTCGGGGCGCGATGGCCGGCCGTTTGAGATTTACAAGCTGCGTACGATGGTCGCGGGCGCCGAACACATCGGCCCTGGCCTTGCCGTGCTTGAGGGCGACGCCAGGATCACCCGCACGGGTGCGTTCCTGCGCCGCTACTCACTGGATGAGCTGCCGAACCTCTGGAACGTCCTGCGCGGGGAGATGGCTATTGTCGGACCCCGGCCGACGCTCCCTGCGCAGGTGCGGCTTTACACCGAGCACCAGCGCAGGCGGCTGCTGGTCCGTCCGGGGATCACCGGTTGGGCGCAGGTCAATGGGCGAACCTCACTGCCGTGGTCGCAGCGCATTGAGCTGGACATCTGGTATGTGGAGCACCGCTCGCTGCTTTTGGATCTGCGGATCATGGCCATGACAGTGCGCATGGTGCTGCGCGGACACGGTCTGTACCACTCGGACACAAGCGGCGGTGTGGACTTGGGCTCTGACGAGCCGCACGGATAGGATCTGACCCGTGGAGCCACGTGAGCTTCTCATTTTCGGTGCTGGCGGATTTGGCCGCGAGGTCGCATCATGGGCGGATCGTGCGCATTGGCGGCAGCGAGGGTTTCGCGTGGCTGCCTTTGTGGATGACGCCGCCATCGAGGGCCAGTCGCTCAACGGTCGGCCTGTGCTGACGTTGGCGGATGCCGCTCGGCGCCATCCGGGGGCGGGCGTGCTGGTGACGGTCGGTGATCCCGCGCTGCGGGAACGCTTGGCCGCCAGCGCTTTGGCGGCAGGACTGGGTCCCACTGCGCCTGTGATCCACCCAAACGTTGAGTATGACCGCGAGTTTGTGCAAATAGCCGACGGCGTGGTGATCTGTGCCGGCTCCATCCTGACCGTCAACATTGAGGTCCAGGCGCACGCGCAGATCAACCTGGACTGCACTGTTGGCCACGACGCAGTGATCGGTGCTTACAGCACGCTCAGTCCTGGTGTGCACATCTCCGGAAACGTCGTGCTGGAGCCACGCGTGTTTATGGGCACCGGCGCGGTGACGGTCAATGGCCGTGCCGGGGCGCCGCTGAGGATCGGTACGGGCGCGGTGGTTGGGGCGGGAGCGGTGCTCACCCGCGAAGTGCCGGCCGGGGTGACCGTCACCGGTGTTCCAGCACGCCCACGCTCGTGAGCACGCGCCGGGCGTGGAGCTTGCGCTAAGGTCCGACATCAACGCTTGGTGATGGGACCGGGGTTGTAAATATACATCGGCTATCCTCCCACGAAGCGCTGTAGGACTTAGGAAAGCATCTCTCGGCTTACCTGTCGGTTGGGGCGGCCAGCCTCAGCTGGCGCCGGGAGCAGAAAACCTCGAAGTCAAAAAATTTGCTAGGAGTACCTGAATGAGAATCCTTGTTCTCGGTGGCGACGGCTATCTTGGCTGGCCGACCGCCCTTCACCTCTCAAACCTGGGTCACGAGGTGGCGGTCAACGACAACTTTGCCCGCCGGGGCTATGACGAGGAGATGGGCGTACAGAGCCTCGTGCCGATCTATCCACTGGAAGAGCGGATCGCTGCCTGGAAGGAAATTTCGGGCAAGACGATCAAGTCTTATGTCGGCGATCTCACCGATGCGGCTTTCACGCACCAGATGGTCCGCGATTTCAACCCTGACACGATCGTTCACTACGGTGAGCAGCGGGCCGCTCCGTACTCGATGATCGACCAGGCCCACGCCGTCTACACGCAGACCAACAATGTGATCGGCAACCTGAACGTGATGTACGCGGTCGCCGACCACAACCGTGACATCCAGATCGTCAAGTTGGGCACGATGGGTGAGTACGGCCAGCCGAACATCGCCATTGAGGAAGGCTGGATTGAGATCGAGCATAAGGGTCGCAAGGACCGCATGCTCTACCCCAAGCAGCCCGGCTCCTTCTACCACTGCAGCAAGGTGCACGACAGCACGAACCTTGAGTTCGGGTGCCGTGTCTGGGGCCTGCGTGTGACCGATCTCAACCAGGGTGTGGTTTACGGCGCTGAGACCGCGCAGACGCGGCTCGATCCACGGCTGGCGACCCGTTTTGACTATGACGGCGTGTTTGGCACGGCGCTGAACAGGTTTGTGATCCAGGCTGTTCTTGGCCATCCGCTCACCGTTTACGGGAACGGCTCGCAGACCCGCGGCACGATCAACATCAATGACACAGTGGAATGCATTCGTTTGGCGTCGGAGAACCCTGCCGGCCGCGGGGAGTTCCGCGTCTTTAACCAGACCACGGAGTGGATGTCTCTCAACGACATAGCTGAGAGCATCAAGCGGGTCTACCCGGGTGAAGTGACGATCGAGCATGCGGACAACCCGCGTGTCGAGAAATACGACCACTTCTATGAGGTGGTGCACTCCGCTCTGGACGATCTGGGCCTGAAGCCCACCCTCTGGGCGGCGGCGCTTGACGAACATATGTTCGAGGTGGTTGAGCGTCACAAGGATCGCGTCGATCTGGCCGCGCTGGGAACCTCCACCGTCAAGTGGACGGCCACCGCCAGCGAACTGCCCAAGACCGCCGCTATGGCACACGCGTGAGCCCGGCGAACGCGCTGGAGGGGCAGCGGGTCCTGGTGACCGGCGGCTCTGGCTTCATAGGCCGACATGTGGTGTCCACGCTCGCTGCTGCCGGCGCGCAGGTCCGGGTGGTCGACCTTCAGGCCCATCCGGACCCTGACGTGGACGTGGTGCGCGGTGACATCGTCGATCCGGACGTGATCGAAGCCGCCTTTGACGGCGGCTTCGACGGTGTGGTTCATCTGGCGGCGGTCACCTCCGTGCTGCGTTCGGTGCAGCTTCCCGAGCTGACCTACCAGACCAACGTCGCCGGCACCCACAGGGTGCTTGAGGGCGCTCGCGCCAGTGGCGTGAAGGCCGTTGTGTTTGCGTCCACCAACGCGGTCGCCGGCCCGATGCTGGAGCCGGCGATCACCGAGCGGTCGGCATTGCATCCGTTGACCCCCTACGGAGCGACCAAGGCTGCCGGCGAGATGCTCATGTCAGCCTACACAGCGGTTTACGGGGTCCGCTGCTGCCCGCTGCGGCTGACCAACGTCTACGGGCCCGGGATGCAGGCCAAGGACAGCATCATTGCGCGTTTGATGCGAGCCGTCCGCCTGCACCAGAGCTTTGAGATCTACGGAGACGGTCGTCAGGTTAGAGATTACGCACACGTTGCGGATGTCGTCAGTGCGATGACGCTCGCGCTCACCAATGCCAACTGGACCGGTCCGATGGTGATTGGCGCCGGGACCTCGCTGTCGGTGCTTGAGGTGATTGATGAGGTGCGCGCGGTGACAGGCGCTGATTTGCAGATCACGCATGGCCCGCCGCGTTCGGGCGAGATGCCCGCCGTGATCGTCGACCCGACGAGGGCACATGCCTCCGGCTGGTCGCCGCAGTTCAGTTTCAATCGCGGTGTGGCCGGCGTATGGGACGAGTGGCGCGAGCTTGAGATCGAGGGCGCCGTTACCTTCATGCCCAGTGAGACGGCGCCCGCCAAGTTGCCCGGCCGCCGCTCCGGCATCGCTGAGGTCAAGCAGCTCAAGCAGACCGCCGCGGGTGGGTATCGTCAAGCCCATGCGCATTCAGGGCAGTTGCGATCCGGTGACGCTGGATGATGATCTGATCATCGAGGGGGACAACCTGCCGCTGCTGGGGGCTCTGCCGGCAGGTGTCTTTGACCTGATCTACATGGATCCGCCGTTTAACACCGGTCGGGTCCAGACCCGCACCCAGCTGTCTGTGGCCCGCAGCGAGGATCCGCGGGCGCCAGGGAGCCGCGTGGGCTTTGGTGGCCGCCGCTACAAAAGCACGCTGCTGCAGACGCTCAGCTACGAGGATGAGTTCGCCGACTATCTCCAGTTTCTGGAGCCGCGTCTATCACGTGCCCGTGAGTTGCTGGCGCAGCACGGCACCCTCTACTTCCACATTGACTACCGAGAGGCCCACTACTGCAAGCTGCTGCTCGACGAGATCTTCGGGCGCGACGCGTTTCTCAACGAGATCATCTGGGCTTACGACTACGGTGGCAAGCCAAAGCGCCGCTGGCCTGCCAAGCACGACACGATCCTCGTTTACGTGCGCCAGCCGGGGGCGCACCATTTTGATGCGGACGCGGTTGAGCGCGAACCGTACATGGCGCCCGGGCTTGTGGGTGCGGAGAAGGCTGCTCGTGGTAAGCGGCCCACCGACGTCTGGTTTCACACGATCGTGCCGACAAACGGACGCGAGAAGACTGGATATCCGACGCAGAAGCCGGAGGGCGTGTTGCGCAGGTTCGTGTCGGCGTCTTCACGGCCGGGGGGTTGGTGTCTTGACCCCTTTGCGGGCTCCGGCACGCTTGGCGCCGTCTGCCGGCCGCTGGGGCGACGTTTTGTGCTGATCGACTCCAACCCGGCGGCCGTCAGCATCATGCGGGCGCGTCTCGGCGCCGAGGATGGTGCCAGCCTACCGGTGGGCCTGCAGCAGACGCTGGACGTGAACGGATAGCTCCTGCGGCGTCATGCCGGGGATCTCAAAGCTTGCATCGCCCTGGGGGGTGCGGACTACCAGCCGTGCCTTCGCGTTGCCGGCGCGCCTGTGCCTCTTTGGCGTCGGCACCTCAAGCGTGTCGATCTCACTCCATGGAAGCCGGCCGATGACATGGTCGTCAAGGCCCATGATGTCCAGCCCCGGTTGCCAGGCCCTCAGGTCAAAGCCCTCACCGCCGATCGGAAGGCTGGCCACGCCGCCGAGATGTATGGCTCTCACACGCAGTTCCTCATCCTTGAGCGTGGCGTCGTCGCCCGCGGGGGCGTCCGTCTCAGCGGCGGCAAGTGGCGTGGCGGCGGCAAGTGGCGCGGCGGCGGCAGGTAGCGTCGAAGTGTTGTCTCCGGGCGTCTGAGACTCGGCCCACCCGCCCTGCAGGATGGCGTCAGGTTCGGTTCCGGCGGCATCGTCCTCTACGGGAAGCTCGTACCGCTCAGTGGCGGCGTCCAGACCCTGGTGGGGTGGGCTCTCGTGGTCAGCGGCCGATGCGCTGCTGGCGTCGCTGTCGTTAGCAGCGTCGCCGCTGTCCTGGGGGGCCGTCACCGTGGGAGCGTCACCCCAGCTCCACCCCCGCCCCTGGTCGCCGGCGGTGTCCAGCACGGCGGATGCCACCGTCGGCTCGTCGCCAGGAGCATCCGGTACAGCGGGCGCCACCGCCGGCTCGTCGCCGGGAGTGCCCCCGGCCAGCGTCTGCTCAGGCAGCCTGGTCTCTGCCTGTGGCTGGCCGGTTTGCGGCCGGTAGCGCTCATCACCCAGCATCGGCGTGGGAAGCGGCGACGGTACCGGGCGTGCGACTGTCTCCGCCAGGCTCTGTTCGTAGCTGGGCGCGCCAACCAACGCCTGGGCTTGTGCGACCGCTGGATGTGACAACGCCTCAGCGACGCTGACGCCCAGCTCATCGGCCGCCAAGCCGGCGAGCGCTCGGCGCCACTGGATCCCGTCGGCGTGGTCACCGGCGTTCTGAACCATCGCTTCCAGACGCTCGGGTTCAATGCTGACAATGTCTGAGTGAGCGGCTGCCGCCGCCCGGTAGGCGAGCCGTAGACGTTCCAGAAGAGCTTCACGGCCGTGTTCTGCAAGGCGCTGGCTGAGATCCTCAGCGCTGGCTGTGCTCGCGTCGGTCACGACGGCTCCTGCTCCAGATACTGCCTGACCAAAGCCAGAAAATGGGCGGCGTGATGCCCAAAAACGATTCTGTGATCGACTGCCAAACCAAGGTGTATGACATGGCCAAGAGCGGGCTCGCCGTTGCGCAAGACCGCTCCAGCCCCGAGGGGACCAAACGACAATGCGCCAGCCTGTGGCGGCTGAATTAAAGGTGCCGCAGCGGTTATCTGAAACGAGCTTGCGTCGAGCACGGTGAAGGTTGCGCCGGCCAGCTGCGACGCGTGCAACGCTCCGCCTGCGCGTGTCCGCAGCGAGACGATCTCCTGTCGGATCTCCTCTACCGGCCGGGTGTCAGCGTCAAAGATCGTTGGTGTGCTCACGGCGTCCTGAGACGTCATCGCCAAGCCAATGTTCACCCGGGAGTACAGCTCGTAACGGGCGTCACGGTAAGCAGCGTTGAGTCGGGGAACGTCGCGCAGCGCTCGTCCGGTGGCGCTCACAACGGCAGCGGCCAGTCCTGCCTGAAGATTGGAAATCTGGGCAAGGTACGTTTCGGCGTCGACCACCTGGGTAAACTCAAGGGCAGGGACGGTGGCTCTGCTCTCGGCGCTACGGCGGGCTACCTGGCGCTCAAAACGGTCGGGCTCAACGACTGTTACCTCACCCTTGATCCCTGGGTCTTGCGTTTGGCTTTGGATACCGCTCATGACGCTCACAATACCCGCCTGGCCAGACGTTCACAGTCGCCCGATCAAGGTGTGCGCGTCAGCCGTGGATAAGCCATCCATCTGCTGCACGGGCCGCCTCCATCACGGCCTCTGAGAGCGTCGGGTGTCCGTGAATGATGCGTGCGAGTTCGGGGTATCCGCCCTCCAGCAACTTGGTGTTGACCAGCTCCTGGATCAGGTCTGTAGCCTTGGCCCCCACAATGTGTGCGCCAAGCAACTCCCCGAACTGCTTGTCGCCGACCACCTTAACCAGGCCGGCCCGGTCACCGTAGACGGTGCCGGCGCCAACCGCACCATAGGGAACCTTGCCGACCACCACGTCATGCCCCCGGGCCCGTGCCTGCTCCTCGGTCAGCCCGAAGCTCGCGACGTTGGGAGTGCAGAAGGTTGCGCGGGGAATATCCACGTAGCTGAGCGGATGGGTCTGCAGGCCGGCGGCATCCTCAACGGCGATGATGCCCTCGTCAGAGGCCTTGTGTGCCAGCGCCGGACCGAGCACCAGATCACCGATCGCGTAGATGCCGGGCGCGCTTGTGCGCATCGCACCGTCCACCCGGATCTGGCCGCGCTCGTCAAGCTCGACGCCGGCGCCATCCAGTCCGAGCGCCTCAATGTCCGGTCCGCGACCGGCGGCGATCACGACCCAGTCCGCCTGACCGGTCTGCTCGCCGAACTTGAACGTGACACCGTGATCGCCACTTACGACGTCACTCACGAGCGTGCCTGTGTGAACCTCGATGCCCTGCTTTTTCAATCCACGCTCGGCGAGCCTGGAGATGTCTGCGTCCTCGGTGGGCAGCAGACGCTCCAGTGCCTCAAACAGCGCGACCTTCACGCCCAGGCGCACGTAGGCAGACGCGATCTCAGCGCCAGATGCTCCCGAGCCAATCACCGCCATTGACTGAGGAAGCGCCTCAAGCGACCACGCCTCCTCAGTCCCAATCACACGTCCGCCAAACTCTGTGCCCGGGATTGGTCGCTTGACGGACCCCGTTGCCAGCAGGATGAACCTGGCGTGGTAAGTGCTCTCGCCGACCGCCACGCCACCGTCACCGCTCAGGCGGCCGACACCCTCGATGGTCACGACCTTGTTCTTCTTGAAAAGCCCTGCCACCCCGCTCGTCAGCGTCTTGACGACCCGCTCACGCCGTTGCGCCACAGCGTCGTAATTGACACTCGGCTCGCCGACCTTGATTCCGAAGTCGGCGGCTTCGCGCACTTCCGTGAGCACGTCGGCGGTGCGCAGCACCGCCTTGGCTGGAATGCACGCGTAGTTCAGGCAGCGGCCGCCGATCCTGTCCTTCTCCACCACGGCGGTCTTGAAACCCAGCTGTGCGGCCCTGATCGCGGCGACATAACCGCCCGGGCCTGATCCGATCACGATGAGGTCATAAGCAATGTCTGGCACGGTGATCAGGCTAGATCATCAGGTCAGCGGCGCGCGTCGTGGCGGGTTGCCGGCGGCCAGCGGGCCGCCGGCTGTGTCAGTCGTGGACGGGTCCCTGAATCCGTTCCAGGACGCGCACCAGTTTCCAGAACAGGTAGCTCCAGCGCCGATAAACATGATCGGCACGATCACTCCGAGCAGATTGACCCGCGCAACAGCGTTGCTTGGCGTTCCGGGTCGGTAGCCTCGGTGATCGCCTGCGAAACCGCGATCCGGCGCCCGCCGGCGGCAGCGATGGCACTGGTGTTGTGCGGCTTTACGCCGCCGACGGCAAAGAACGGCAGCTGTGAGTGGCTCGCAGCGTAGGTGATGATCGCGTGACCAGCGACCGGCAGATTAGGGCGGGTGGCACTGCGGTGCACCAGCCCGACGCTGAAATAGTCGATCGGCAGCCGTTGGGCGGCGTCAACCTGTTGCGGGGTCGTGGCCGACACGCCGAGCAGCCGGTCGGGGCCGATCATGGCGCGGGCGGCTTGAATGTCTATCCCGGGGCGGTCGATGTGCACGCCGTCCGCTTCCGCTGCGCGCACCAGCTCGGGCCGGTTGTTGAGCATCAGCAGCGCGTTGTGACTGCGACAGATCGGCAGCAGCCGTGCGGCTGCGGCCAGCAGACGGTCCTCTGGGCTCTCCTGACCGGCGGCCGGTGTGTTTAGGGCTTGTGCAACGACCTCAGGCAAAGCGGCAGACGGTGAACCGTCGGGAGTGTCCGCGGCGGCATGGGGCCGCTGTGCTAAAGCGGCCGGCTCAAGCAGCTCCACCATGTCCACGCCGCCACGCAGCGCGGCATGCAGCCGGGCGCCGTCAATGTCCTCACAAAGCAGGTAAAGATGCGCGGCCGCAAGGCGCTCGTGTCGTGTCGTCAACATGAACCCCAGTGTGCCAGCCGCATAGCCATTACGATCGTGAGTGATGAAAGCGTCAGACGCGGAGCCTGAACGGGAACAGGTTGTGGAGGGGTCAAATCCGGCCCACGGGGTCGATCCGCTTTTTGACGCGTGGGAGGCGGCTTGGTCCGGTGGCGAGCCGCACGCCTTTCATGCGATCTGCTCCGCACAGGTCCATTACGAGGATCCGCTCACGCCGGAGCCGCTGGAGGGTGTGGCCGCGCTGATCCGGCACGCTGAGCGGCTCTGGGACGCGTTCCCGGACGCCCGGCTTGAACGGCTCGGCCCGCGACTGCACGACGGTCAGATGGTCGCTGCGCCCTGCAAGCTGTTAGCCACCAACCGCGAGCCTCTGGGGGCGCTGCCCGCAACCAACCGTTTTGTGATCGTGCCGATCGTCTTCTACTGCGAACTTGAGCGCGGGCTGCTGTGGCGGGTGCGAGCGTTTTATGACCTGTACGGGGCGGCCGTCCAGCTGGGCGTGCTCCCGGCGCGCGGCACGCTCGGCGAGAAGGCGCTGTTGCTGGTGCGTGGCTTTGGGATGCGCGCTGGGCGTTGATCCGAGCGTCACCCTCTGGGCGGCGGCTGGCGGCGCCTTCTGGCTGGCGGCGCCTTCTGGCTGGCGGCGCCTTCTGGCTGGCGGCTCAGCCGCAGAGCAGCTCAAGCAACGCCTTTTGGGCGTGCCGGCGGTTCTCAGCCTGATTCCAGATCCGCTGCCGCTCGCCGTAGAGCACCGACTCGGTGATCTCCTCGCCAGGGTGGGCCGGCAGGCAGTGCATGGCGATCGCGCCGGGGGCGGCAGCGGCGAGCAGCTCGTCGTTGAGCTGGTACGGGCGCAACGCCGCAACCCGTGTTTGAGCAGCGTCGGGTGAATCGTTCATGCTCACCCACACGTCGGTGTACACGGCATTGGCGCCGCGCACCGCCAGCAGCGGATCATCGGTGAGCTCGGCCCCAGCGATCGGCTCAAGCTGGTAGCCCGTGGGCGCTGCGATCGCCACCGTGACACCAGCCAGCGCACCAACGAGCGCCAACGACCGTGCCACGTTGTTGCCATCACCAACGTAGGCCAGCTTCAAACCGTCAAGCGAGCCGAACTCCTCGCGCAGCGTGAGCAGATCGGCGTACGCCTGGCACGGGTGGTGCAGCGCGGTGAGCATGTTGATGACCGGTACGGTCGCCCACTGCGCTAGCTCCGCCACGAGCTCGTCCGGTCCCGTCCGGATCCCGATCGCCGCGACGTGGCGCGACAGCACGTGGGCGGTGTCGCGGATCGACTCGCCGCGAGCCAGCTGCGTCTCCTCGGTGCGCAGCACCATCGGGTGCCCGCCAAGCTCGACGATGCCGGTCTCAAAGCTCACTCGCGTGCGGGTTGAGGGACGCTGGAAGATCAGTGCAACGGTCCGTCCTTCAAGGACGGCGGAGCCAGCCGGGTTGGCCTTCAGCCAGAGTGCGCGTTCAATCAGCTCGGCGGCCTGACTAGGGTCAAGCTCCTCGCCTGTGAGTAGATCTGTGGGCCGGTCTGCCAAGTCCAGGGAGTTTATGGGATGTCGGCACTCTGGGCCGCCCGGCGGTGTGCATGTCCGCCCGGGCCTGCTGCGGGGTCTGAGGAGCGGCCCGCACTCAAAGCGTGCCTGCGCCCACTACGCTAACGGGAATGGAAGGCACCGTATCATTATCTGCTCACCCGCACCGCGGCGACCAGCTCGAGGTGACCGTTGACAGCCTGGCTCACGGTGGCGCAGGTGTCGCCAGACACGACGGATACGTCCTGTTCGTCAGCGGCGCGATCCCCGGAGACCGTGTACGTGTCGAGGTTGGCAAGGCCAAGCGGGCCTATGCCGAGGCACATGTGCTTGAGGTGATCGAGCCGAGTCCAGACCGTATCGCTCCCGTGGCAGACCACCCCGGCGCGCCGTGGCAGGTCATGCCCTATGAGCGACAGCTTCAGGTTAAGCAGGATCAGGTTGACGACGCGCTGCGCCGGCTCGGCAAGCTTGACGGTTACGAGCTTGAGCCGATCGTCGGGGCGCTCGAGCCGTGGCGCTACCGCAACAAACTTGAGTACTCGTTCGGCGCCGATCCGCAGGGACGGCTGATCTGTGGGTTCCACGCGCCGGGCCGGTGGAGTGAGATCGTCGAGATGGACGATTGCATGCTAGCCTCGCCGCGCGGCAACCTGGCCCGCGAAGAGGTTGTCAGGTGGTGTCGCGAGCAGGGCTTGGGGCCGTATGACCGCGCGGCAGGAACGGGCTTTCTGCGCAACCTGGTGGTTCGTGAGTCTCGCCGTGGCGGTGAGATGCAGGTTCGCCTTGTCACCTCTCCGGGAAAGCTCGACGGTGAGGCGCTTGCCCGTGCGACGCCGAGCGCCGACGGTTTGCTGTGGACGCAAACCGAGAGCCTGGCTGAAACGACCGCTGGCGGCAGGACCGAGCTGCTGCACGGCAGCGATCGCATGTATGAGTCGCTTGGCGGGCTGTCGCTGGGCATCTCCGCGGAGGCGTTCTTCCAGACCAACACTGAGATGGCTGAGCTCCTATACGCGGTTGCACGCGAGTATGCGGAGCTTCGTGGTTTTGAGCGCGTATACGACCTGTACTGCGGGGTCGGGACGCTTGGACTGTTGTTGGCGCCACGCGCAGCAGAGCTGTGGGGGCTTGAGATCGTGCCGGAAGCGATTGCCGACGCGATCGCAAACGCGCGCCGCAATGAGATTGACAACGCCCACTTTTTCGCCGGTGACGTGCGACTCGCGCTGCGAGAGCTTGTCGCACGGGCCGGACGACCTGATGTGCTGGTCGTTGACCCGCCGCGCGCCGGTCTCTCCGAAAAGGTTGTGAGGCGGGTCATCGAGGCCGCACCCAAGCGGATCGTGTACGTCTCATGTAACCCCACCACGCTTGCGCCAAACGCTGCGCAGCTGGTCGCGGCCGGTTACCGGCTGGTGAAGGTCAGGCCGCTGGACATGTTCCCGCAGACCCCACACGTGGAGTGCGTGGCCCAACTGGAGCGCGCTCGCCCTTCAGTGTCACCGGCCGGTGAGGGTTGAGCAGCCATGCGTGCGGTTGTGATCGATGCTGGTCGCGCAGTGGTTGCGCAGCGGCCGGACCCTGTGCCGGGTGTCGGTGAGGTGCTGGTCAGGGTCCGGGCCGCAGGCATAAACGGCGCCGATCTGATGCAGGTTAAGGGGCACTATCCGCCGCCCGCCGGGACTCCTGAAGACATGCTTGGCCTGGAGATGGCCGGCGAGGTGGTTGAACTCGGTTACGGTGCCACACGCTTCAAACCCAAAGACCGCGTGATGAGCCTGATGGCGGGTGCGGCTCAAGCTGAGCTGGCGGTGGTTCACGAGCGGATCCTGATGCCGGTCCCCGACGCGCTTGACTGGCCGAGCGCGGGCGGCCTTCCGGAGGTGTTCACCACCGCCCATGACGCGCTGTTCAGTCAGTGCGGGTTGCAGCCCGGCGAGCATCTGCTCGTCCACGGTGCCGCCGGTGGTGTTGGGACGGCGGCCGTGCAGCTTGGCGTGGCTGCCGGAGCACGTGTCACCGCGACGGTGCGCAACGCTGAGCATCACGCTGCGGTTGCGGCACTGGGCGCGACGGTGATAGCGCCAGCGGGGTTTGCCGACGCGGGCCCATATGACGTGATCCTTGAGCTGGTGGGCGCGCCGAACATGCCTGAAAACCTCCAGTCGCTGAACATTGGCGGGCGGATCTGCGTGATCGGGACCGGTGCCGGCGCCATGGCGCAGTTCAACCTGGGTTTGCTGATGGTCCGACGCGGCCGCGTCTACGGGTCGACTCTTCGCGCCCGGCCGCTTGAAGCCAAGGCGCAAGCCGCACGCGCCGTTGAGCGCAGCGTGCTGCCCCTGTTTGCCAGCGGCAGGCTGCGTGTGCCGCTGGCCGCCATCTTCGAGCTGGCGCAAGCGCCGGCTGCCTACGAGCGCTTTGCCCAGGGCGGCAAGCTCGGCAAGATCGTGCTGACTGTCTGAGCCCACCGAATCAGAATGCATAAACTGCACGGCCAAAAGCCAGTCTGTGCATCTGGTATCGAAAATCGCACGCCTGGGAGCAAAGTGGCTTTGCGCGGTGTCAGTTTGTGCATTTGATCTCGCTTGGCGGCGGCCATTGACAGCCTCACCGCACGGCGCCCACGCCCAGCTCGGCGGTTTCAGTACGGGGGAAGGTCAGACCACCAGTCGCCAAGCACCTTGAAAGCCGACCAGAAGGTGCGCTTGGCGCTCTCCTCGTCAAGCGAATCGTCGATGTTTGGGACGTACAACGCCTCCATGGAAGGCGTGAGGCGTTGCAGTTCACCAACTACCGGGCGCAGTTGACGCTGCGCAGGCAGGTCAAGATCGTTGAGAGCACCCAGCGCCTCGCGTCCCATGACAACGACGATCTTTGGTGAGACGATCAGGAGCTCCTCGGCGACGTGCGCCGCGCAGGCGGGATCTGCCATTACAGGGTCAAGGACCGGGCATTTCACGCAGACGGTTCCGTACACGGTGAGCGGGTCGATCCCCAGTCGCTTGAGCGACTTCATCAGAGCGTTGCCGCTGCGCCCATAGAATGCGACGCCCTCCTGCACCTCGGATGGCCGGGCGCTGTACTTCACCATGAAGATGTCAGCCTGTGGGTGGCCGGAACCGAGGACCGGCATCAGCTGGCCGCGTGGGCACTGTCTGCAAGCCTGCACGTCACGGGATAGTTGGTTGAGTTCGCGGATCGCGCGTTCCAGATATTTCTCGCGGATCTCATCGTCAGTGGCCGGCATTGCTCTCGAATTGGACGAAACCTCTGAGTGTCCTTGCCGGTGCATCAGGACTTGCGGGTGCTGCACCGTCACTTGCGCGCCGCGCGCCGCACGCGCCGCTGGCGTGCGGCGTCGCGCGCAGCTGCTGGCATGGCCTTGGTTTGCAGGAACTTCAGCGCCTGTACGTAGAGCAGGCTGGCTGGGTTACGGATGATGTCGGCGCTGCGCAGCGACTCCAGGAACTGTTCCGGGCCGTCGAAGTCATGCATCCGGATCCGGACCGAACCGAGTCCCTGAGGCACATGCGCATCGGACCCGGCGCCCGCGACGATGCGGTACTTGGCGGCGAAACGGACGGCCTCAGCGTTGAACTCTGAGATTGCTACGCGAGGGTTAAACGTCTCGATCAGGTCAATGTCCTCAATCACCTTGAGGAGGTTCTCGTAGTCCGGCACGGAGTGCATGCGGTCGAACGGGTGTGGCACGTACACGAGCCCGCCCTGGCGTCTGATCTCAGCGATCGTCTCCTGTAGGGTCATGCCCGGGGGGATCCGCTCGTTGAGGAACAGTCCTATCACCTCGCCCTGCGAGCCAGTCTTAACCTCCTCGCCCACAATCACTTTCAGCCCTCGTCCGCTGGCTTTCTGCACGGCCTCAAGGGCCCCTGAGATCTCGTTGTGTTCGGTCACGGCGATCGCGCCAAGGCCCTTGGCTCGCGCCTGCGATATCAGCACCTCGACGGGCGTGGCGCAGTCATAGGAATGGTCGGTGTGCATGTGCAGGTCGACATCTATCAGGGGGCGGCTCTCAACGATCCGGCTTGCTGCAAGGTTGCGCGGACGCTGGTCGTGGCGACGTGCGGCCAGCCGCAGGTAGAGCTGCTCACAGTTCTCTGCTGCGCGCCTGAAGCTGAACTGCGCACGTGTCGCCTGGCCTTCTGTGCGCAGCTGCCCGAGCCTCTGGTCATCCTCGGTAAGCACCTTGAGGGCGGCCGCCAGCGTGTCTGCGTCGCCGGGCGTGTACTGCAGACCGCGGCGACCGTCGTCCAGCAGCTCCGCGTACACGGGAATGCTGGTCGCAACCGGCACGACACCGCTGACCAGCGCCTGCAAAAGCAGCTCCTGTGCGGGGCTTTGGCCGTCTGAACCCAGCACCAGCGCGTCGGCTTCGGCGAGCAGCGCTGCAACGGTCAGGTCGGCCTCACTGAGGAATCGCACCCGGCCTGCCAGCCGATGGGAGAGCGTTGCGGAGGCGGCCAGCGGTCGCGCCGACCACACCGTGGCGTGCCACGGCCGGCCGGTTTCAAGCAGTCGCAATGCGCGCAGGAAGGTCCGTACGGCGCCGCGTTCCTCCTGTGCAACCAGCACCAGGTGTCTTGGCCTGTCCGCCATGCGCGGCACGCTGGTGGCCGGGACCGGATCGGCGGCCGGCAGGATCACTTCGTAGGCTCCCGGGAAGTAGCGCTGCATCAGTGTGCCGACGGCCCGGCTTGAGGCGACGCGTGCATCCAGACGGCTGAACAATCTGAGCGAGTGTTGTTTGCCCAGCTGCATGTCCAAGGCGTGCTCGGTGGGGTTGTGGAAGGTGGCGACGCTCAGAGCGCGTGCGGTGCGCAGCGCGACGCTGGATGCGCTGGGCGCAAACGGCTCGTGCACGTGGACAATGTCAAGCGGCAACGTGCTGAGCGCGCCCTCGATCGTGCGTGCCACATCCACCGGCACGGACGCCTTCCTGCGGCGGCTTGGGGAGAACGGCAGAACCTCGCCGACACCGAGCACAAGCGGTTTGGCGCTAGCCCGTGCCAGCACCTCTTTAGGGGTTTCACGCAGCATGGCCCGGCTGGCGTCGACCAGCTCCACGTCCATTGACGGAGCGATCAGCAGGACCCGGTGGCCGAGCTGATGTAGTTCCTCGGATAGCCGCTCCACGTGCCGGCCGATCTGCGTGTGTGCCTCCAGCGCAAACGGGCTGACCTGGGCGATTGTGAGAGGCTGCTCTGCCATCACGAGCAGTCTAAGCATGGGAGCGCCAGCATGGGCGTGACAGATCCCACACGGCAGCCGCACTCGTCAGTCACTCAGACCGCCTTCTGATCCGCCGGGAGACGGCGGCTCATCCCAGGTGAAACACCGCAGTGGCATGCTGGGCGGGCAGGTGCCGCCCGTGCGCAGTGAAGCTCGCCACACCCCAAAGCGACGGGGTAGCTCCGCCTGCCAGCAGCTGTCGGCCCGCGCGTGTCAGGACCGTGTTCAAACTGTGCTCGCCAACACCGGCAACTGTCACTCTGCCGGTGGCCACCAGCGCCAACCGGTGCCCGGTCCGCACGAACCAGCGGATCACCGCGAGCCCGGCGGTGACCGCCCTGTAGGTGTACCTGAAACCGTCATGGGCAAGCACGGCGGCTCGTTTTCCAGCTGGCCCCTGGGGGGTGAGGATCGCCTGTAGTGACAGTTTCAGCTCAGTGGCGGTTGGTCCGGACACCGGGAGCGCGACGGCGGTCTGCCACACGCCGTTGGTTTGGTCCAGACGGAAGCCGAGCAGGCTGCCATGGGTGTCGTAGTACTCACCAACCACCGCACAGTTGCCAACGGTGGTGCAGTCAGCCTGGTCGGTGGCGGCGGTCTGCGTGGTGGCGGCGTTGCCGGGTAGCGGCGACTCCTGCGCCTGCAGCCATATGCCATCACGCTCGGTTGCCAGCAGGCCTTCAGAGTTGTCCGCAAGGTCGGTGTAGACGCCGGTCGCAAGGCAGTCGTTCGCAGCCGGGCAGGAAACAGAGTCCAGGCCGGCTGACTGCTGCTCCAGTCCGCTCAGCGCGTTGGGCGGGAGCGTCAGCTCAGCTGCGGGCTGCCAGATCCCGTCGACCTCATTGACGAGCAGGCCCTGACCGTTCTCATAGTTGTCGAAGTACCACCCAACGGCTGCGCAGCCGCCTGCCAGCGGGCAGCTGACCGCCGCAAGCACCGCGGCTTGGTCGCCGACCGTGCCTGCGGGCGCTGCTCCTGGGGGCAGCGGGACCCCGGATGCGTTGCTCCAGGTGCCGGCGTTTTCGGACAGCAGCACGCCCAACGAGTTGTCAAACGGGTTCACGTAGGTGCCCACGGCGGCGCAGTCGTTCGCATCAGGGCAGGAGAGTCCCGTTGGGGTCACGGTCGGTGAGACGTTCGCATCGGCGGGTGCCGCGGGAGTGGCCACCGCGGACCACACGTTTCCGGTGGCGCCGAGCCAGCCGACTCCATGACCGCTGATCAGCAGCGCCTCCTGGTGCCCGTCGGCGTTGAGATAGTCGCCGGAGATGGTGCACGCTGAGCTGTTTGCGCAGGTCACCTCCAGCATCGCTGCGTCTTGGCCGGCGATTGGCGCCCCGGCCGGAAGCGGTGCCTGCACGCCTCGCCCCCAGTGTCCGCCGGACTCGCTGACGATCAGACCCTCCCATACCTGGGCGGTCGTTTCGTAGCTGCCAACAGCGACGCAGTTGCCTTGTGAGGCACAGCTGACGGCGTACAGGCTGACCGCACGTGTCACCTGGCCGCGCTTGCCAGCGCTGTGCACAGCGCTGCGCGGGAGCATCAGCGTGACACCCCGGTGCCAGCGTCCTTGGTTTTCGCTGAACGCCACCGCACGGTCGATAGCTTGACGGTCGAGGAAGGTGCCCACCGCAACACACGACCCGTTACCGGGACAGGTGATACCGGCCAGTCCGTCGCCGGCCGCGGAGCTGAACGGGTCGCTGGCCGCACCGGCTGGTGGTTGTGCGGTGAGTGCCGGACCCCAGCGGCCGGCGAGCTCGTTGGTGAACATCACCTGCGTGTCGCCCAAGGCGTCCTGGAAGACACCTGCGACAGTGCAGTTACCGGCGGTTGCGCAGGAGATCCCGGAGAGCTGGACGCTCGGGTTGTAGGCTAGCGGCCGCACACGGCTGTCCGCCAGCGGTCGCACACTTGGGTGTGTCTCGTCGGCCCGCGCGGTGGTGGGCATGGTAGTCACGCCCCCAACAAGCGCGAGCAGCCACAACGTTAGCCCGGCCGCCGAGCGCTTCATGCGCACAGCATAGTCCGGGCCTGGTGCCGCTGGCGCACGGGGCCGTTCACCACCGGCTTCCGGTTCGGGGCGAGTCGCCGACCGGCGCGCCGCATCGCAACTCACCGATGCGGCGGCGCTGTTCAGCGCAGCTCGAGAGCCTGCGCCAGCAGACCGTCAAGCTGTGGTGCGGCAGGGTTTTCAAACTGCTCAGCCTGATTGAGGCGCAGTCTCTTACCGGCCCGCAGCAGCCGTCTTCCGTAGCTGGTCAGCTTGAGTGGCACCTTGATCTTCCCGGCGTGGGTCACGTGTACGATGGCCAGCCCAACCGGGTGGAAGATCCAGCGCTTGTGAACCTTGACCTGCCGGTACCACTGCACAGACAGCGTTCCGCTCTCCAATGCGGTGTAGCTGAAGGTGAAACCATGGTGTCTGGCAATGGCGGACACTGAGCTGCGTGCCCCGGTCGGCTTGAGCAACGGTTGCAGGGTGGTGTCCAGCTGTGCGGTGTCGGCCGCCACCATCACCCGTGCGCTGGTGGCGGGCGCCCCCTGTCCGGCGGTGTTCTCCGCCGTGACCGTGTAGGTGTAGGTGTCGCCGAACGTGAGGTTCGTGAACGTGAAGGTTGTGGCCGTGGTGGTGGCGGTTTGCGGCGCGCTTGCGGGGGTGGTGAGGTTGGTGGCGCTCACCAGGTAGCCGGTGAGCGGCGCTCCGCCAGTGTCGGCGGGCGGGTTCCAGCTGACCGTCTCCGGCGCGGTGCTGGATACGGTCAGCCCTGTGACGGCTGCCGGCGTGCTTGCCTGCGCGGTCAGGTGAGCACCGAGCAGACCCCGCTCGGAACTGCCTGCTTGTGGTGACGCCGCGTGGGGCAGCACCAGTGCACGCGCAGACGCTGCCGCGGACCCGCAGGTAGCAACCAGCGTCAGCGTGGCGGCGGCGGTCATGCAGGTTCGGCGCGCGGTGCTCAGGACTAGGTTCATGCTCATCGTGTCTTTGGTTCTTCCTCGGTCTGGGTGCGCGGCGTGCGTCAACGCGAAGCGCCCACGATGGTGGTGTGCACGCTTGGCTGAGGCTAAGGGTATCGGGTGTGCTGGTGCGTCTCGGCGCTGCTCACTGAACAACGCCGCCGGCGACGCTCATCGCAAGCTGGACGCCCTGTGGCGGCTCGTCGGCGCTGGGGGTTTGAAGCGGGAAGTGGCAGGCGGCGACGTGTCCTTTGCCAAAAACCTGCATGGGCGGCTCCGCCTGACTGCAGATCTCCTGGGCCAGCGGGCAACGGGTTCGGAACCGGCAGCCGGACGGCGGGTTTACGGCCGACGGCAGCTCGCCTGAAACCGTGGCAGTGAGCCTGGCGCGCGCGATGGTGGGGTCCGGGATCGGGATCGCCTGGATCAGGCCGTGCGTGTAGGGGTGGGCGGGCGCGTCGTAAACGGCGTCAGCCGGACCGAGTTCCACCAGCTTCCCCAGGTACATCACCCCAATCGTGTCGGACAGGTAGCGCAGCACCGACAGATCGTGGGACACCACCAGGTAGGTGAGGCCATGGTCAGCCTGCAGCCGCTTCATGAGGTTCAGGATCTGTGACTGGATAGACACGTCCAGCGCTGAGACAGGCTCATCAGCGACGATCAGGCGCGGGCGCAGGGCAAGTGCCCGTGCAAAGCCGATCCGCTGGCGCTGACCGCCTGAGAACTCGTGTGGGTAAAGGTCCACCGCGCCACGGCTGAGTCCGATCTCATCCAACAGCTCGGCGACCCGCTGCCACTGCTCACGGCGGTTACCGCTGCCCTGCACCAGCAGTGGCTCACGGATGATCGCGCCGACGCGCATGCGCGGATTCAGCGAGGCGTAGGGGTCCTGGAACATCAGCTGCTGGTCGCGTCGGCCACGCCGCAGATCCTCGCCCTTTAACCGCAGGATCTCCCGGCCGTCAATGCGTACGCTTCCTGAGGTGGGACGTTCGTGACCGGAGACCATCCGACCGAGAGTGGTCTTGCCGCAACCGGACTCGCCGGCCAGGCCGAACGTTTCACCGCGGCGGATCGTCAGCGACACGCCGGACACCGCTTTCACAGAGGCGTTGGCTCGGCCCAAACCCAGCCCCAGACCCCGGCGGACTGGGTACTCCTTGACCAGACGCTCGATCTGGACCAGCACCGGAGCTTCATCAAGCGCAGCGAGCCGGTCAGCAGCGCTGGTGGACGGCTCCTCGGTGGCCACTCTGGCGGTGACAGTCACTGACGGGCGGTCAGCCTGGCTTACGGCGGGTTCTGCGGGCTGACCGAGCGGGTGGATGCAGGCGACCAGATGTCCGCTCTCAAGCTCCGTCAGCGGCGGCTCTGAGGCTGTGCAGGCAGGCTCCGCAAAACGGCAGCGTGGCGCAAACCGGCAGCCCTCAGGGGGGTGGGCGAGATCCGGCGGAAGCCCTGGGATGGTCGGAAGATGGTCGGAGGAGCTGGTGGTGAGCTGCGGCACGGATTCAAGCAGCGCACCTGCGTAGGGGTGGCGGGTGCGGCTGAACAGCTCCCCTGTTGAGGTTGACTCCACGGTCTTGCCCGCGTACATCACCATCACCCGGTCTGTACGTCCGGCGATCACGCCCATGTCGTGGGTTATCAGCAAAACCGCCATGGACAGTTCGCGTCGCAGACGGTCCAGCAGGTTCAGGATCTGCGCCTGGATGGTGACATCCAGCGCGGTGGTGGGCTCGTCGGCGATCAGCAGCTTCGGCTCGGTGGTCAGCGCCATGGCGATCATCACCCGCTGGCGTAACCCGCCGGAGAGCTGGTGGGGGTAGTCGTGCATGCGTTCGCGGGGGTTTGGAACGCCGACCAGCTCCAGCACCTCCAGGGCGCGCTCCGCCGCCTCCTTCTTTGACCGCCCGAAATGGATGCGCAGCGGCTCGCTGACCTGCGTGCCGATTGTGCTGGTGGGGTTCAGTGAGGTCATTGGATCCTGGAAGATCATCGCCACCTCATTGCCACGAACCTTGCGCATCTGCCCTGCTGGCAGCGCGGTGAGATCACGGTCGCCGAGCAGCACCTTGCCGCCGGTGATGTGGCCGATCCTGGGCAGCAGCTGCATGATTGACAAGCCGGTGGTGCTCTTGCCGCAGCCGGACTCACCCACCAGTCCGAGGCATTCGCCCTCATCGATGGTCAGTGACACGTCGTCAACGGCGACCACGGTCGCGGAACGCAGGCGAAACTCGGTTCTCAGGTGCTCCAGCTGCAGCACGTGCTTGTTTGTGTCTGTCAAGGTGTCTCTCGGCTCATCGCTTCTGCAGGCGGACCTCAACGACGTCTTCGAGCCCGTCGCCGATCAGGTTCACTGCGACCAGGATCCCGACGATCAACGCCCCTGCGGGCCAGAGCTGCCACCAGTACCCGTCAAAGAGGTTGTTGATGCCGGCGGTGAGCAGCTGGCCCCAGTTGGTGGCGGGCGGGGCGGGTCCCAGCCCGAGGTAGGCAACCGATGCAAACGCGAGGATCGCATCTGCGACCTTCAGGGTTCCGTTGACCACCACCGCGCCCAGCAGGTTCGGCGTGATGTGCCGTGCAATCACGTGGCGGACCTTGGCGCCGAAACCCTGGGAGGCGGTGACAAAGTCCAGGGTGCGCAGGGACAGCGTCTCGCCGCGAACCAGGCGTGCGGTTGGCAGCCAGGTGACCAATGAGATCACCGCGATCAACAGCAGCAGATTGACCTGGACCATGGCCGCGAGCAGCACCACAAAGAACAGGTAGGGGATCGACAGCAGCGCGTCGACGATGCGCATCATCACAGCATCCACGACGCCGCCCGCGAAACCGGCCACGGAGCCGTAGACCATCCCAAATAGGGTTGATATGAAACCTACGCCAAGACCGACCTCTATGGTGGACTGGCCGCCGACCATGAGCCGGCCCAGCTCGTCGCGCCCCTCTGGGGTGGTGCCGAGCAGGTGGCTGCCTGACGGAGCCAGGTTCTCGTTCATCAGGTTGGTGGCGGTCTGGTTGGTGTGGTAGATAAGCGGCCCGACGAAGCTGAACAGGACCAGGAAAACCAGCACGAGCAGGCCGACCAGCGCCAGCCGGTTTTCCGCGAAGGTGTATGCCGCCTGCCGCCACATCGGCGTTGGCTTGCGGATCTCCTCGCCGGGAGCGATGGCCACGGCACTCATCGCAGACGCACCCTTGGGTCAAGCGCCGCATAGCCGAGGTCGGCAAGCAGGTTGCCGATAACGGTGGCGAGCGTTACCACCAGCACCACCCCGAGCAGCACTGGGAAGTCACGGTCCTGGGCTGCGTTCCAGAACAACAGCCCCATGCCAGGGAAGTTGAACAGCGCTTCAATGATCAGTGATCCGGACAGCACGTAGGGGAGCGTCATGCCAACCATCGTGATCGTCGAGCTCAGCGAATTTCTCAACACGTGCCGGGCCAGCAGCCGACGCGGCGCGGCGCCTTTGGCGATCGCGGTGCGGACGTGGTCGCTGAGCAGGTTGTCAATGGTGGCGGAGCGGACGTAACGGCTGAAGTAGCTGACGTTGCCCAGGCACAGCGCCAGGACCGGCAGGATCAGGACGTTTATGTCGGTGCCGACCCCGGTACCGAAGTTGGTGGCGGTGGATGGCAGCAGGTTGGTCCAGATGTTGAACACCACGATCAGCAACACGCCCAGCAGGAAGCTGGGCATGGCGTAGAAGAACATCATGAGCGCGCTCAGTGTCATGTCGTCCGGGCGGTTGCGCCGGTAACCCTGCCAGACGCCAAGCGGCAGAGCGATCGCGAGTGCAAACAGCATGGCCACGCCCACCAGCAGCAGATCGCGCGGCATGTATTCGCCAAGCAGCGACGCCACCGACTGGTTGAGCTTGTAGGAGAAACCGAGGTTGCCTTGCAGCGCATGCCAGGCCCAGATGCCGTACTGCACGATAATCGGCTTGTTGAGGCCCTCTTGGACGGTGAGGTTGTGAACGGAAAGGGCAGTTGCACGCGGCCCCAGCTGGGCCCGTACCAGGCCTCCGGGCAGCATGTGCAGGATGGCGAAGACCACGATCGACACGATTACCATGATCACCAGCGACTGCCCGACCCGGCGGATTACATAACCGATCATCTATCCACCGTGCCCGACCGCTGCCCACGGCGCAGGGCCGTGGGCAGAAGGTTGCGTGCGCGGCTCTGCGCTCGCGTGGCCATCACTTTGTCAGATACCAGCGTGAAACCTGGTAGTTGGCGTATGGGTTCAGCGGGTACCAGCCGCCGAGGTTGTTCTTGGCCAAGACGATCTCATTGTCCGGCAGGGGCCAGAACAGCGAGGCAACATTCTTGGTCAGGTAGGTTTCGGCTGCATAGAGCGCGCTGAGGCCGGATGAACGGTGGTCAGCTGCAATCAGCTTCTGCGCCACAGGGTTGTTGTAGCCGCCGGCCCAGTAGTTGCCCTTACCGAACTGGTTCTGGCCGCCCGGCAGGATCTGGTACTGACCGAAGTCCCACAGATAACCGTTATAGGCGGCAATGCCCCACTTACACGGGCCGGGAGGACAGACGCCCGCGATCGAATACATCGTGTTCTGGGTCTGGCCGTTGAGCGGCAGGCTGATGCCCGCCTGCGAAGCGGCGGTCTGGAACGCTTCGATCTGGGCCAGGAAGCTCGCGGAGCCGGTGGTGAACATGACCGGGATGCTGAGCGTCGTGCCCTTGGCGATGCCGGCGCCGCACTCGTTAGCCTTGGTTCCGGGCCGCTTGCAGACATCGACGCCCTTGGCACCCTTCGACCAGCCGTGGGCTGTCAACAGGGCCTTGGCCGCCGGGATGCTGTACGGGTAGGGGTTACTGCGCAGAGCAGGGGCGACAAGGTCAGACCCCGGGTAGTCTGGGGCGATCCCGTAATCCGGGATGCCGTAGCCGGCTAGGGTCTTCTGGATGTAAAGCGGCTGGTCGACCAGATGCTGGAGGGCCTGGCGGATGTAAAGCTGGCCGACCAGGCTCTTCCACGGCCCCGTGTAACCGAACTCGACGGCCTCGTTGTAGAAGTAGGTCCAGGCCGCGACGTTGTAACCCTGTGACTTGTAGGAGGCGGCCTGCGCGGCGTCACTGAAGGGCAGGTAGCCGAAGTCCACCACTCCCGACCGTACGGCGTCAAGCTCGGCGGTGTCGGAGGAGAAGCTGTAGATCTGGTAGCCGGCCAGGTGCGGCTTGTCAGGTCCCGTGTACTTGCGGTTGGCTGAAAGCACGGTGTGGTAGGTCGTGGGGTCGTAGGAGCTGATCACCCAGGGGCCGTCGACGACCTTCCACAGCGGGTTGCTGCCGTAGGTGGAAAGCGACTCTGACTGCTTGTAGAGGAAGCTGAACACCTTGGCTGCGCCCGCCGGCGTGGCGCCATAGTTACCGACCTTGCAGCTCGCGCAGGTTTTGTCCCAGCTTTGCACCGGCAGCGGGTATATCCAGGTGAGCTGGTTATCAGTGAACCAGGTGGGGCTGTAGGCGTGGTTGAGGTGGATCACAAACTTGTATGGGCTCGGATAGCTGACGCCGGTGATGTCCTTGGGCATCTCTCCTGATACATACGGCGCGTATTTGCCGGCTTTCACGCCAGCGGCCTCAAGCTCAAAGAAGAAGCGCACGTCAGCGGTCGTGACAGGCTTTCCGTCAGACCACTTCCAGCCCTTGTTCAAGGTGACGGTCACGACCGTGTTGTGGTGCGAGTAGGCCGGCTGTCGGCCGATCGATTGCGCATAGTTGACCCCGGTCTGACCGGGTCCGCCGGCGTAGAACAGCGGCCTCCACATGCCGCCTTCCACGTTGCTCTCATAGTCCTCGTAGTTGGCCTGGTTCTCCAGCGGGAGCATCCAGGAGAAGGTGTCCCCGATCGGCAGTGAGTAACTGGCCACGCCTCCCTTGATCGGTGTGCCCTTGACGATCGGCGCCGCGGTGCCCGTGGCGCCGGACGAGGCCGCCGGCCCCAAGGCGCCAAACGCCATCACGGCTGCGCTGCCGACGGCAGCGGCCATGAGCAGCTGGCGTCGATGCGTTGATGCAAATCTGCTGCTGAGTCCCATTGCCATCTACCTCCGTCCTGTCCTCAATGCGACATGTGCACCCGGCTCGTCAAGCGCTCCGGTGTGTCTCTAGTCGCCTCCTAGTTTTGCAAACGATACCGTTCGCCTGTGTTCCAAGGCGGATAAGCAAGGCGGGGTCTTTGGTGCGTTTCGGCTAGCGGGCCGACGGCTATGCGCGCCCGTGGGTTCAGGCTCAGCGGCGCGCTTCGGCGGCGCGCATCTCCAGACCGACGTGAACGATCCGCTGGGCGGTTGTGAAGATGGCCATGGCGGCGAGCACGTAGACCGCCGGCGCCAGCAACTGGAAGTGCCAGATTGATGCGCCGCGCGCCAACACCAGCCCGGCGGACAGAATGACCACCCGCACAGGCCGTGTCGCCAGGCCGACCTTGCACTGCACGCCCAGCGCTTCAGCGCGAGCGCGCGTGTAGGAGACGGTGAGCGAGAACAGCACGGCGGCCACGCAGGCGGCCACGGCCGCCTGATTGTGCTGCGCTGCAAAGTACGCGCCAACCGCGGTCAGCACGATCCCTTCCTCAAGCCGGTCAAGCGTTGAGTCAAGAAACGCGCCGAACTGTGTGCCCTTGCCGGACATGCGGCTGTAGCGCCCGTCAAGCGTATCCATGACCGAGCCGACGATGAAAGCGATCCCGGCCAGCAGGAACAGACGGTCAACGACCAGTCCGGCGGCCGTAAGGTTGAGCACAAAGCCGGTCAGCGAGATTGCGTTGGGAGTCAGGCGTGACTCGATCAGCCGGTTGCGCACCAGCTCCTGCGTGCGGCCCCGCTGCACGGTGTGATCCCCGCCGCGCGTGCGCCGGTACGAGCGACGAGGTGGCTGACGTGTATCTGTCATCGGTGCGCGCTGCCTAGCGTAGTGGATCACACTGCGCCGCAGGGTGGAAAGGCGGCCGAGAAGCCAGACCGTCGCGCGAGCGGTGTTGGCCAGCCCGGCGACCCGTGGCACGATCAGTTGCAGCGCGGTGAGCTTGCGCCGATCCGTCCGGGTGCGAAGGAGAGGGTGACGGTCCCCTTCCCGGTCGCCGTGGTGGTCAGCTCAGTGAAGTCCCCGTGACGCCTGACGCATCCCGGCACGCCTGCAAGCTGCCAGTACGGGCTGTAGCGGACCCTCACCAGTGTGTTCCCCGTGCGGCGCACGTTAAAGGTCATCCAGTCCGGCCCCAGTGCGGTCAGCTGGGCCGCGCCGGAGGCGATGGGAGTTGGATCTCTGACCGCATACACCGTCCAGTGGCGCAGGTGCGCAACGACCCGCAGGTAGGTCGGCCGGGCGCGGATCAGGTCAAGCTCCGCCGCTGCCGCGTAATCGACTGGGGCGTCGGCCACCGCGACGTAACGCACCGCCAGCGTCTGAAGCCAGTGGTGGTAGCGCGCGGCGGTCAGCTTGCCGTGGTAGAAGAGCGGGTCGTCGGCAATGTCGGTCTGCCGTTCCCAACCACGCGCCAGCGGCACCACCAACGCGAGCCGGTAGGCCTCCCAATGCCCGGCCGTGAACGGCACCTCCACGCGCCAAAGGCGTTCTCGAGCCCCCGGCTGAGCTTTCAGAAACGCGATCAGCGGCCGGTAGTAGGCGGCGCTGTCATACGGTGCTCGCCAGCCCTTCTGAAGGTCGCCCACGGCGCTGTGCACCTGCAGGTAGCTCAGCGGGAGGGCCGCCAGCACAAGCCAGCGCCACTGTCGCGTCGGCACCAGCAGCAGCGCAGCGACCGGGCCTGCGACGAGATCGCCGAGCCGCGCGGCGTTTGAGCCAAGCGGTGTGGGGAGCGTGAAGCTTGCCGTGCAGCCTGCGAGGTACAGCGCGGTGGCAATGAAGATGGTGCGTGTGACCGGGTCGCTGAGGGCGCCGCCCCGCTGGGCGGCGCCCCTGACAAACACCCATACACACACCCCCGCTCCCGCCACGACCAGTGGCCAGAAGGTCCCTGACGCAAACGGCTGGATCCCGCCGTCCGGGAAAGCCATCTCAAGCATGATCATCGGGGTCAGCGAGCTGATCGCGACGATCACCCCGCTCCTGAGCCGTCCGGTCCCGGTGAGGGCGGCGCTGAGCCCTGCCAGGGCCGCAAACACAGCCGCCACCGGGCTTGTCAGCGCGGTCAGTATCGCCACGCCCGCCGCCGCCCAGCCGATGCGCCGTTGCAACAGCAGCGCGACCAGGGCGGTCCCGGACAGGCCCAGCGCGAAGCTGAGCCTGCCGCTGAGCAGATTGGTGACGGTGGCGGCCCCAAGCCAGGTGGAGGCGACCCAGGCGGTGTCGCCCAGCGCCCGGTGGCAGAGCGCCTCAAACGCGGCTGCGGTTGCCACGCACGCGAGCGCCGCTACCAGCTGTGCGGAGGCCAGCGCCGCGAGGGGGGAAAACAGCACGCCGTAGGCGAGCACGTACTGTCCGCCATACCACCAGTTGTTCCAGACTCCCAGGCCCTCCGCCCTGAACAGATCGGTCCTGAAGAGCGCGGCGGGCAGGTCCGCGCCGGTCGGCGCAACGGCTAAAAAGGCGACGGCCGCCAGCGTCGCGGTGACGGTTGGCAGCGCGCGACGCGCCGTGCGGATATGGTCCGGCGTCATGAGCGCCACTCTGCCGTCTGCTTCACGCAACGTTCTCTGTCTCGGTCAGGCTCGCGTGGATCTGATCTGCGAGCGTCCGGTGGCGATGCTCACACAGGCGGACGCGTTTGTGCCGCACTTTGGCGGCGCCGTGGCAAACGTGGCGATGATGTCCGCGCGCGCGGGGGCGCGGATCGCTCTGGCCGGTGCGGTTGGTGATGACGAGTGGGGGCGCTGGCTTTACCATCAACTGGCTCGTGCTGGGGTTGACCTTGGCCGTTTCAGGCTGGTCGAGGATATGGAAACGCCGATCTCGCTGACGACCGTCGGGTCTGGAGGTGAACCGGCCGCGCGGCTCCACGGCGCCGCCAGCTCGCTGCTGGCGGGCGCCTCGACGGCGGATGTGGAGCTGGCAGTCCAAGACGCCGGCGGGCTCTTCATCAGCTCCTGTACGCTCGCAGATTCAGGTGATCGTGCGATCACGATGCGCGCCCGCGAGCTTGCGCTGGAGCGTCGGTATCCCGTCGTCTTTGATGCGAACCGTGAGGCGGGCGGCTGGTCGGCGGACGGTGACGGCGCCGGTGCCGCCAACGCCTGTGTGCCGGGCGCGCTGCTGGTGCATGTCAACGCCCAGGAGGCCCATCTGTTGACCGGGGAACGTGACCTGGAGCAGGCGGCACGGGTGCTGCTTGAAAACGGTGCCCACAACGTTGTGGTGACCGCCGGGGACCAGCCGGCGATCCTGCGTGGCGAGCTCCGGATGGACGTGCCGGCGGCTGCGGCACGGGTGATCTCCACCCTCGGCGCCGGTGACGCGTTGATGGCGGCCCTGCTGGCGCGGCTGCAGACCACGGGTTTCTATGTCCCGGCCATCGCCGCGTCGCTACGTGAGGCCATGGTCGTTGCGGCGCGCGCGTGTGAGCGTTGGGGGGCGTGCGACTGAGCCGCCTGCGGGCGGCGCACGCAGCCTTTAACAGTTGTGCGACCGAACCGCCCACACGGACCGCGAGCAGGCTGATGGCCGAGAGCACAGGCGACTGGAGGCCGCCTTCACCCCGCCGGGTGCGGGCGCTGCGCGACCGGCTGCGTTCCTGCTACGGGATCCC
>JBMFHK010000010.1:0-4967 GCA_049976865.1 Solirubrobacteraceae bacterium
CGGCATCAGATGCACAAATCGGCTTTCAGGCGCGCAGTTTGTGCATTCTGACTCGGCGGGCTCAGGCAGTCAGCGCAACACGGGACAGTATGACGGTCAGCCGAGACGACCGTCGTTGCGCAGCCCGCAAAGCCAACAGACGACGTGAACAGTTACAGACGGCGTACATAATCGCTGCCATCCACCACCAAAGGAGCCACGATGACGATCTCAGAGGACCCTCTGCCCACCCAGATGCCAGACACCCAGGCTGTGACAGAGGCGGCGGCGCCCAACACCAGACTCGACCGCATCCTGGCACTGGTGCCCCGCGCCCTCTCAAGCCATGCCCACATCATCTTCCTGTCGGCGCTGGGCGTGTACCTGGTGTTGCTGCCACTGGTTGGCGTCCACGTCAGCGCCCGCACGGAGCTGATCGGCGGCAACTACACCAACGTCACCTCCGACCTTGGCGCCTGCATCGCCGCCGGTCTCACCGTGCACCTTGTCAAGCGCGACCAACAGCGAAGCAGGGAGCTGAAACATCTCTTTGAACGCCTCCACGAACGCCACGACTCGCTTGAACAGGCGGTGGATCGCGCGACGGCGGCCGCGCAGCGCGCCGAGGCGGCCGCCACCGGACAGCGCTGAAACGGTGGGGAACGTCGCTGCACAGCCGTCGTGGCATCTTCACAGCGATCTGCTGTGACCGGACTGGCGGTCAGACGTAGTGTTTGTAAACGTGCACACCCAGCCCAACCTCCTCAGAACGCTTGGCGCCCTGGCCGCCGCGATAATAATCACGGGCGTGGTCGCGCCGGCAACCGGTGCAACCACCCTGCGCTGCCCGGCCCGCGACCAGAGTCTCACCGTCGCTGGCACGGCCACCCAAACCCGGACGCACGCGTTTGGCGGTGCAGCCAGCACCAGGGTTGAAGGCCCGGGCCAAGCGGCCGCCTGCCCGCGGGTCAGCAAGTCCAGGCGAGCCTCGGCGCGGCCGCGCGTCCGGACATCGCCAGGACCGTGCAGCCGAGACGACCGTGAGCCACTGGCCAGAGAGCCGGCCAGCGGCAACCTGCAGCGTGTCATGGTGCCGGCCGGCGCCGATGAGGTGACGGTCTGCAGCTACAACGGCGGCAACGTGGAAGGGCACACACCCCAGTTCGCGCTGACCGCGTGGGGACAGACCCGCTCAGGCGCGACCATCTCACAGATCACCAGGGCGCTTGACGCCATCAAGCGCCCCGCCTCTTACGAGATTTCCTGCCCGCTGGACAATGGGGCACAGGCGCTGGTGAGATTTACCTATGCGTCCGGCGCCAAGGTGGTGCTGACCGTCGAGCTTGGCGGCTGCGGGGTGATCAGTAACGGCCGGATCTCAAGGATGCCGGTCACCGGCACGGCTAGGGCCCGGGTCATGGCGCTGGCAAAGCCGGTGTCGCTGAGCTTCGGGACCGTGACCGGTGTGCTTGAGGCGTGCGGACGCGCTGCAGGCCAGATCAGCAGCGCAACCTGCGTCCCTGACGACCGGGCCAGCTGTCCGGCCTGCCAGACCGGCTATGCGGTGGAGGTTGTAAACGCGAGTAACCAGTGGGTTGCGGAGGGGAGCGTTGGACGCCTGCACGGACGTTTCAGCATGAGGGTGGTGACACCGGGCAGCTACCGGCTAGAGCTGTTCGCGCCGGGAGGTGCCAACCGGCTCATCGAGTTCACCAGGGTGACGGTCAGCCTCGGCCGGAGAACCAACGCGAACCTGAAACTGCCGTCGGGGCGCGCGGCTACCGCCGCTGCCCCGCACTGTCCCGCCAGCTCGCGGGGTGTCAGCATGCCCAGCAACCCGCGCCCGACAGCGTCACGGGTGCTCGCCCCCGGTAACGCCAACAGGCTGCTTGTGTGCCGCTTCCAGCCGGCGTTAGACGGGAGCACAACCGGCGGTTACGGTCTCATCGAACAGGGTCAGACGACCAGCCACACTCTGATTGCAACCATCACCCGCGAGCTGGACGCGATCAAAAGCAACCATCGTCTCGTGTGTCCTCTGGATCTGATAGCCGGCACCGAGACCGTGACGCTTCTGTATACGCACGGGCCGAGCGTACGGCTGACCGTCGAACTGGGAGGCTGCGAGACGATCAGCAACGGTCATTTGGCACGGCCCGGCCTAGGCTCGCCGGCCTTGCAGCAAATCAACGGGCTGCTGAAGCCGGTGGGTTCACGGTCCCAGACGCCGTGACGCACCGGCGAGCGCGGCTCAGTTGTTCAGGCCTCCGAGCCCGTGGATCCGGTCTCGCAGCCCTGGTGGATTCTCAATGATCTGTGAGAAGCGAACCACCGTGACCATGTCATCGAGGCTGACCTTGCGCCCGTAGATCTGTTCCAGGAAGTGCACCAGTTCGTCAACACGGCGAAACTCCGGATTGTCATGCTCGATGTCACGCGGCGACAGCTCGCTCACCCGTTTGACCTCGACCTGGTCGATGACAGCGTTGAAGATCTTCTCGCGAGGCGAGTACTGGTAGCCGATGGTGACCAGCACACAGTCATTCTTGTGGTACTTGTGCGACTTGTCGCCGAGGCGGATCGTCGCGGTCTTGCGCCCACGCCGCAACTGGTCGGCAAACACGGAGGAGTAGAAGTTCAGTACACGCACAGCGAGTAAGCCTAACGCGACTCGTGGCGTAACGAGCGGAGCCGCTGGATGATCTCGCGCTCGCCCGGGAATGTCAGTGCCGTGGCCGCCTCACTCAGCTTCATCCAGCGTGCTTCCTGGACCTCGTCATCGTGGTCAGCCGGGTCGCCCTCCCGGTAATCAATCAGAAAGAACTCAACGGTCTTTTGCACCTGACTGCCGTGGCGCACGTAGCCGTACTGAACCGTGCCCAACGACTCCATCACAACACCGGACACGCCGGCCTCCTCACGGACCTCGCGGGCGGCCGCCTGCGGGGCGGTCTCATCCATCTCCAGGTGACCTTTTGGCAACGCCAGCGCGCGGTCACCGGCCGGCGTGCGTCTGGTCGGAACGATCACCAGGACCTCATCGCCACGCAGGACCACCCCGCCCGCTGAGAACTCCCGCTCGTTGGACTCAGTGAACTGTAGTTCAGTAGACATACCTCTCCAATGCCTTGGGATCATGGATAGTCAGACGGCCGCGACCCTGGGTTATCACTCCCGAGCGCTCAAGTGTCGCCAGAAAGCGGCTCGCGGATTCACGGGATGAACCGGCAAGCTTCGCCAGATCCGCCTGAGTGAGTGTTACCACCACATCGCTGTGCGTGACAGCGTCGGCGCGAGCATCCACCGCCAGCTGGACAAGCACCGCCGCCACACGGCTCTGGACAGTCTGAAACGACTGCCGGGCGAGCCGTTCATTGGTCGCGCGGAGCCGCTGGGCGAGCGAGGCCATGAGCTTGACGGCAATCTCCGGGTGTTGGCGAATCAGCCGCTGGACGTCCCGGCGGGGCACCACTATCACCTCGGTCGGCTCCAGCGTGTCAACGGTCGCGGAGCGCGGTTCATCACCGAACATGGCCAGCTCCCCGAACATGTCACCGGCTGTGAAATGCGCGAGCGTGATGGAGCGGCCGTCCTGGTTTTGACGGACCGCGCGCGCAAGGCCGGAACTGACCACATAACAGCTGTCACCGCTGTCACCCTCCAAAAACACCGCGTCGCCGGCGTCAAACCGCCTGGCGACAGCCACCGACGCGACGGCCATCAGATCCTCATCCGACAGTTCCGCAAAGACCGGGACACTCCGCAACAGCGCCAAGCGCGCGTCCCGGTCCGCCACGGCGCTCATTTCGGCCACCAGCCCATGCGCTCAGCGTATAGCGCCAAGGGGCGCGGCACCACTGAGCACCCCGTCCGCCGCAGCTCGGGTCCACGAGCCAAACCCGGCGGGACCAGCTCAACTGGCGTCCAGCGCCCGCTCCCGCCGACGCTGCCGGACCATCCATACGATCCAGACGATCAGGGCCAGAGCGATCCCCACCGGAACCAGCACCGCCAGTGCGATCAGCGCCACACCAACCGAGACGACCAGCACGCGGACGGCGTCATGGCCGGCACGGCTGATTGTGAAACCGTGCGAAGTAGCCGCCGTCACAGACCCGTACAACGGGAAGCCAGAGTTGATCTGGACATCAACGACGCTGTAGCTGATGTTGTGCTGCAGTGCGTAAAGCGTCTTCTGCGCACTCTGGATCTGTGCGTCGTCGGTCTTCAGCTGGGCCTCGATCGCGTCGATCTGGGTCTGGCTGGTGGCTGCGGCAAGCTGCTTGAGCAGCGATGTGCGCAGCGCCTGGTGCTGCTGCAGGGTGCGCTGATCGCTGTTGTAACGGCCACCCACGTTCTGGGTGCCGTCAGTGCGCGAGGCAACCGTCGCGTAACGCAAGCGTGACAGAGCGGTCATCGCCAGCTGCAGGCGTGACGTCGGGAAGCTCAGCGTGAAGTCAGCGTAGCCACCGCCGTTGCGGGCGTTCGCGGCGGTGATCCGTGAGCTCTGAACCGTGCCGTGCTGCTGTACGACCACGTCAAAGACCTCCCCAGAGACCTCGTCGACGTGCTGGTCGGGGGTGGTCAGTGAGACTGACGCGCTCTGAATCACCTTGCCGGTGGTGCCTGCCACCGGTGACGGCGCCACAGTCGTCTGCGCACCGCCAAGCCCGCTGTACGCTCCCAGCGTCGCGGCGTTGAAAGTGTGTGGCTTGCTAGCAGCTGGCGCTACCGCCGTCGTGAGCAGTCCGGCAGAGGGGCGCGTAAGGCTGACGCCCGGGCCCGTGCGGCGCGACCCGCCGCCAAACCCGCCGCTGCTGATAACCACCACCAGCGCTGTGGCAACCGCCGCCAGCATCACGCCAACGCCGCCCGCCCAGGGGCGCAAAACGCCCAGGCGTCGGCGCACATGCCGCCCGCCGCCGGCGCCAGCGCCGGCGGCGGGCGATCCGGCAACAGAAGCGCCGCCGTCGCCGGGAGCAAAGCGC
>JBMFHK010000010.1:4977-18719 GCA_049976865.1 Solirubrobacteraceae bacterium
GCGGCGGTCTATCTCGCTGGCAAACTCCTTTGTCGGGCGGGGCGCAAGGTCAGCCACAAGCAACGCCAGCTCAGCCAGCTCGGCATAGCTGGGGTCAACCGGCTCACCAGCCAGCGTGGCGTCAATCACGTCAAGCTCGGCCAGCACCTGGGGATCGATCTGAGACGCGCCGGAATCAGACATCGACGTTCCTCCTGAGCTTCTGGATGGCGCGGTGCAGCATCGTGCCCGCGTTGGTTTCGCTGACGCCAAGCACCGTGGCCAGTTCACGGTTGCTGAGCCCGGCGTAGAACTTCAGGCCGATCAGCTCACGGTCGCGCGCGGAGAGCCGGGCGAGTGCCGCCTTGACGGCTGTGCGGCGCAGCAGGCTGTCCTGGAGATCCTCAAGCGAGGATTGCGGGTCGGCATCCGGGCTGGGATCCTGGGGGTCCACCACGAGGCTCGCGGCCCGCCGCCTGCGGCGCAGCTCGTCAAGCGCCGCGTTACGCGCGATGCCGAACAGCCAGGCGCGCTCCTCACCGCGGCGGCGGTCAAAGGTCCGGCGACGCCGATAGGCGCGCTCAAAGGCAAGCGCGGTGACATCCTCGGCCGTCGCACGATCGCGCAACAGCGTGAGCACGTAGGCGTAAACGTCGTCCCGGCTGGAGCGGTAGAGCTCTTCAAACCGGTCCCAGCTACTGCCGAGAAGACTCGAATCGGAAACTGCGCTGGTCACTCTCACGCTCGCACTACGTCAATGCCTGCCGTCCATCACATCGCCCACCGTCCATCACATCGCCTCCCGTCCATTACAGCGCGCCGGCTGGGGATCGGCTCAGTGTTGAGACGCGGTTGCCGACTCAACGCGAAAGCCGCGCCGCTGGCCACCCCGCAACACCGGGCGGGGCGCTCAGACAGTCCTGGCCAGTTCGTCGATAACTGAGAGCAGCTGCCTGACCTGAGCTGCATCGGTGCGGAAGTTCATGAAACAGACGCGCAGACAGGTCCTCCCGTCGACCCGGGCGGGTGCCAGGTAGACCCGGCCGTCAGCGGTGATCGCCTGCGCCAGACGCAGATTGTGCGCGTCAACCTGCTCGGCGCTGGCGGCACTCGCGCTGGCGGCACTCGCGCTGGCGGGTCTCCCGCTACCGGCCCCGCGATCCGGGCGGTGACGGAAGCAGACAACCGACAGTGACGGTTGCGCCAGCAGCTCAAAGTCAGGGCGCTCAGCCAGGGCGGCCGCGAGGACCTGGGCGTGAGCGGCGGTCTGCTCGATCCAGGCGCGCATCAGGTCCGCACCGTAGACGCGGAAGGCAAGCCACAACTTCAGGGAGCGCACGGGACGGGAGTACTCGAGCGTGCGGTCAACCGCGTTGGCGGCGACGCCCGCGTGCAGCATGTAGCGTTCGTCGTGAGCAAAAGCGGCCTCCAAGTCCCCGGCGCGGGCCATCAGCACCATGCTGCAGCTCTTCTGTACGCCCAGCCATTTGTGCGCGTCAATGGTCACCGAGTCGGCCCGTTCGATGCCTGCAAACTCCGGTGCGAGGCTCGGCACCCCGGCTGCCGGCCCGCCGTAGGCACCGTCAACGTGCATCCACACGCCATGCTCGGCACACACGTCGGCCACGCCGTCCAGCGGGTCGATCGCGCCCGTAAGCGTGGTACCGGCCGTGGCCACCACCGCCACCGGCACTATGCCCGAAGCGACATCAGCGGACAGCGCTTCACGCAACAGGTCAAGCCGCATCCGTCGCCGTCCGTCGATTGGGATACGGCGCAGCGCCTCACTGCCCAGACCGATCACCTCGACCGCCCGTGCGACAGAGTGATGAGCCTCATCCGAGCAGTAGACGGCCGCGCGAGCGCCGAACACCCCGGTCCTACGACAGTCGGGCAGAGCACGACTGCGGGCCGCTGTCAGCGCGGTCAGGTTAGAGGTCATGCCGCCACTGGTGAACACCCCCTCCGCGTACGGGTAACCAACGAACTCGGCGACCCAGCGCAGCGTCTGGTTCTCAAGCTTCTCGGCCACACCGGCAGCGGCGGCCAGGTTCACGTCGTAGGCGTTGGCCAGCGCGCCGGCAAGCACCCCGGCCTCAAGACCGGTGGAGCCGATGTAAGCGGCATAGAGCGGTCTGGCGGGCGAGACGCTGGCGTCCAGCACGCTCGCGATATCCGCAAGCGCCTTCTCAGGATCGCCCGGTGCCGCCGGAAGCGCCTCGGTAAGCCGTTGAATCAAACCAACGTCAGGCACCGGCTCACTGGGCCGGGGGCGGTCAAACGACGCCCAGGCGTTGCCGAGGTGTTCGGTCAGCAGATCGAGCACACGCTTGCGGTCGATCAGCTCCAGGGGGTGGCGGGGCTGTCCATCTGGCGGTTGCGGCATATGGCTTATGGGACTTTAGACCGGTCGGCGGTCCCCCACGTTCCCTGGCGCGCCCGCCGCAAGAAGCGGCTGATGGTCGGCATCGCTCAAAGCTTGACCACGGGCACGAGCAGCAACAAGCGGGTAAGCGGCCATCGCCACGAGAATTACGACAACGAGCATCACAATCGCTAGAACACGTAACTGTTAACGTCGTCTGTTGGCTTTACGGGCCGCCAGCACGATGGTCGCGGCGCAGACCGGCAGGCGTGACTGCTGCCGGCGTGCTGCGGTTCGTGTTGTCTGAGGTTTTGAGCAAGACTGGTTACTGGTCGGTGCAAGCGCGCCCGCATGTGCGGGCCTGTGGCGAGCAGGAAACGTGCCAGCACCGTCACACTCCCTGCCCGGACTCCTCCCTGCCCGGATGCCGCTCATCGCGGGCGTACTGTGCCGGCGATAAGCCCGTAAGCAGCGTGAGAGAGAGTCAGAATGCACAAACTGCACGGCCAAAAGCCGATTTGTGCATCTGATACCGAAAACCGGCGGGTTTTTGCGCAAACTGGCTTTACGCGGTGTCAGTTTGTGCATTTAAGCTCGGCCGGCTCAGGCAGCCAGCGCAACACGGGGCAGCATGACGATCAGCCGCGGCGACCGTCGTTGCGCAGGACCAGCCGGGCGCGGTTCGGCGCCCGTCGCCAGCGATCCCAGCCAAAGCGCGCGTGCGTGTGCGCAACCTCGACGACCTGCCCCCTCCAGTACCGGGCGAATACGCGTCGCCGCCCACAGGATCGTGTCCCCCTCAGGCACTGAGCGTGAGCAGCCGCGGGCCGTCCTGGAACCCGTGGGCGCGCAGCAGCGGTGCAAGCGCCGAGGCGTGCGCGGGCTGCCCGTCCACGCGCTCCAGCGCGAGCCTGCGGATCGCGCCCCGACCCGCCCGCACGTGCTCGGCCAGAACCTCGAGCGCCAGCCCCAGACGCTCGACGCCGTCCGCCTCTCCCGGCTCTGTGCCGATGAGCGTCTGCAATCCACGGCCACCGCGCTCCAGATAGAGCACCGGCTCGCCGGCGAGAAGCACCACATGCGCGCCGGCGACCCGCGCCGGGCCTCGGGTCCCCGCACGCCGTGGCCAGGGCAGCACGGCGCCGTAGGGTTGAGCCGGGTCAACCGCGCTGAGCACGATCGCCTGCCCGCGTCCGCCACCCGCCGGGCGCTCCCGTAGCCGCTCGACCGCACCGGGGACGGCGAACTGGGCGCCGCCCAGTCCCTCGACGAAATAGCCCCGCCGCGCGATCCCGAGCACCTCGAGCTGGGTGAGCTCGGAGTAGATGCCGCCAAAGCCGCCGGGCACACCCTCGGCCAGGACCTGCTCGCGCGTCAGCACGCCGTAGCGCTCCAGCAAAAGCTCAGCCAGCGCCCGCCGACGGGCTGCCGGGTCTCCCTGACCGCCCGCCAGCAGCCCGGCGGTGAGCGACCAGCGGCCCTGCACATGCGCGAGCGCCGCGCGACTGCGCCTCGCGTAGCGCCCTCTACGGCCGGTGGCCCGCTGGCCACCGGCCTGCTCACGCGCCACCGAGAGCCGCGGCGCCCTCAGCGGCGCGAAGGCGTCGTTGGTGACCTCACCGCCCCAGACCAGATCCCAGAGCGCCTCCTGCAGCGTCGCGGCCGGCATGTCCGTGCCGGCAGCTGCGAGCAGGTCGCTCCAGAAGGCGGCGCCGCGGCCCAAGAGCTCGCGCAGAAGCTGGTGCGCCTCCCCGGCGGGCGGCTCACCCGCGGGCGCCGTGGCGAGCTGTGCGACCTCGTCGCGGAAGTACAGCGCCACCCGTCCGGAGCGCCCGAGCGCTCCGGCGCCGAGCCACACGAGCTCACCGGAGGCGCAGAGCTGATCCATCCAGCTCGGCGAGTAGGCGCCGGTGCGCCGCGGCAGCACCTCCTGCTCCCACAACTGTACAGGCAGCGCCAGGCCCTGCAACGCCACGATCACGTCGCGCAGGCGGTCGACACCGGCGCCGGCCGGCGGGTGGCGGTCGACCCCCTGCCAGCTCGGCGTGAAGCGTGCCAGCGCCGCCTGGTCCACGGGCTCGACCTCGCGTCGCAGCGCCGCCAGCGAGGCGCGTCGCAGGCGCCGCAGCACCTCGCGGTGGCAGTATTCGCGGCCGCTGCCGCCGGGCCTAAGCTCTCCCTGAACCAGCTCGCCGTCGCGCTCGAGCGCCGCCAGCGCAGCGCTGCAGTCGACCCCGTAGCGTGCCCGCAGTGCGCCGGCAGTGAACGGTCCGTGGGTGAGCGCGTAGCGGGCGATGACCCGCACCAGCGCGTCCGGCACCTCGGCCAGAAACGCCTCGGGCAGGCCGCCCGGTGCCGCGGCGCCGAGCGCGTCGCGGTAGAGCCCTGCGTCGGCGGCGGCGATCCAGCGCTCCTCACCGCCGAGGCGCACGCGCACAGCCCGGCGCTCGCCCGTAAGCGCCTCGAGCATCGGTTGGGGCGCCACTTCCGCGACCACGCGCGCCGCCAGCTCGGGCTCGCTCAGATCCCCGAGCGTGCGCAGCATGTCGTGCAGCTGATCGCGCGTGGCGACAAGCCGCTGCGGCGACAGCCATTGCAGGTCTGCCTCCACAGCGGCGAGCGCGCCGGCGTCGATCAGGTCGCGCAGCTCCTCCTGCCCGAGCAGCTCGCGCAGCAGGTCGCGGTCAAGCGAGAGGGCCGCCGCACGCCGCTCGGCGTTGGGCGTGTCGCCCTCGTACATGTAGGTGGCGACGTAATCAAACAGCAGCGATGAGGCCATCGGTGAGGCGCTGGCGGTTTCCACCTCCACCGCCGAGATCTCCCGGCGCCCCAGCCTGGTGAGCACCCGCACCAGCGCGGGCAGGTCAAAGACGTCGCGCAGGCACTCGCGGAAGGTCTCAAGCACGATCGGGAAGTCGCCGTAGCGAGAGGCGACCTCAAGCAGCGACTGGGCTTTCAGGCGCTGCTGCCACAGGGGGGTGCGCCGGCCCGGGTAGGCGCGGGGGATCAGCAGCGCCCGTCCCGCGTTCTCACGGAAGCGCGCCCCGAACAGGGCGCTGCCCGACAGCTCGGCGAGCACCAGCTGCTCCACCTCGTCTGGGTCCAACAGCACCAGCTCCGTCAGCGCCGCCACGTCGAGCTCCTCGGCGTCGGGCAGGTGCACGATGATCCCGTCGTCTGACCAGATCGCGTCGGCCTCGAGCCCGAGCTCCTCACGGATGCGCGCGCTCAGCGCAAGCCCCCAGGGCGCGTGCACGCGCCCGCCGAAGGGGGAGAGCACGCACAGCCGCCAGTCGCCGATCTCGTCGCGGAAGCGCTCGATCACCACCGCGCGGTCGCTGGGCACCACGCGGGTGGCGTCACGCTGCTCGCGCAGGAACTCGACGAGGTTGCGGGCCGCGCGCTCATCCAGGTCGTACTCGGCTCCGAGCGCCGCCGGCTCCTGGTCGACCGCCCAGCGGCTGAAGGCGCCGATCGCCTCGCCGAGCTCGCTCGGGCGCCCGGCGCTGTCACCCTTCCAGAACGGGACCGCTCCCGGCATCCCCGGGGCGGGGGTGACGATCACCCGGTCGCGCCCGATCTCCTCGATCCGCCAGGTGGAGGCGCCCAGCAGGAACGTCTGCCCGGGGCGCGCCTCATAGACCATCTCCTCGTCGAGCTCGCCGACACGGCGGCCGTCGGGCAGCGTCACCAGGTAGTTGCCGCGATCCGGGATCGTCCCCGCATTGGTGACCGCCAGCTGGCGGGCGCCCTTGCGGGCCCGGATGGTGCCCGCGATCCGGTCCCAGATGATCCGCGGGCGCAGCTGCGCAAACTCGGCGGACGGGTAGCGGCCGTCCAGCATGTCAAGCACGTTCTCAAACGAAGCGCGGGTCAGCTCAGCGTAGGTGTGGGTGGCGGTGACCAGCGCGTAGAGCTCGTCCACCGCGACCACGCCGCCAGCGGCACCGTCGGCGGGTGCTGCGCCAGCGGGCGCAGCACCAGAGCCCGCGCTCTCGGCGGCGGCGGCGATCGCCACCACCTGCTGGGCGAGCACGTCCAGTGGGTTGCGTGGCACCACCGTGGTCTCGATCTCGCCCTCGCGCATGCGCCTGGCGACGACCGCGCACTCGAGCAGGTCCGCGCGGAACTTCGGGAAGATGCGCCCGCGGCTGATGTCCCCGACGTTGTGGCCGGAGCGCCCGATCCGCTGTAGGCCGGCTGCCACCGACTTGGGTGACTCGACCTGGATGACGAGATCGACGGCGCCCATGTCGATGCCCAGCTCAAGCGAGGAGGTCGCCACCAGGCAGGGAAGCTGCCCGGCCTTCAGCAGCTCCTCCACGACCGTACGCTCCTCGCGTGCGAGCGAGCCGTGGTGAGCGCGCGCCACCTCGCGCACGGGCCGGCCAGCCGCCTCGTCCTCGGTGGCCGCGAGCTGATTGAGGCGCAGCGCCAGCCGTTCGGCGCCGCGCCGCGCGTTGACGAAGATGATTGTGGAGTGGTGCTCGCGCACGAGCGCCAGCAGCTCCGGGTACATGGCGGGCCAGATCGAGTTCACGGTCGGCTCGGTCCCGCCCGCCAGCGGGTCAAGCGTGGCGCCAGGCGTCTCACCGGGCGCGGCCATCGACTCAACCGGCACCTGGATCTGCAGGTCAAGCTGCTTGCGCACACCGGCGTCGAGCACACGGCAACTTCGGTGCGGGCCGACCATGAAGCGGGCGACCTCCTCAAGCGGCCGCTGGGTGGCGCTCAGCCCGATCCGCTGCGGCTCGGGGCGACCGCCGCGCGTGGCGACCATTGCCAGACGCTCCAGCGTCAGCGCCAGGTGTGCTCCGCGCTTGCTCGAGGCAACCGCGTGGATCTCATCGACGATGCACCAGCGCACCCCCTCAAACAGCCGCTGCGCCTGCCCGGTGAGCATCAGGTACAGCGACTCCGGCGTGGTGATCAGGATGTCGGGCGGATGGCGCAGCATCTCCTGGCGTTCACGTGCGGGCGTGTCTCCGGAGCGCACCGCGACGCTCAGATCGGCGCCGATCCCGCGCAGCGGCACGCGCAGGTTGCGGTCGATGTCATAGGAGAGCGCCTTCAGCGGAGAGACGTAGACGAGGCTGATCCCCGGCGGCGCCCCGGCTCTGGCCCGCTCGCCGCCGCTTCGCCCGCCCGCCCCGGCCTCGGCCCGCGCACTGCCGCTTTGCCCGCCACCTCGAGTACCACCGCGTTCACGCGCAAGCTGGTCGATCGCCCACAGGAAGGCCGCGAGCGTCTTGCCCGAACCGGTCGGGGCTGCCAGCAGCACGTGCTCACCGGAGGCGATCGCCGGCCAGGCCTGCGCCTGGGCAGCGGTCGGCGCCGCGAAGGCACGCTCAAACCAGGCGCGGGTGACCGGGCTGAATACCTCAAGAGGCTCAAGCGGAGCGGAATCTGAGCTCATGCCGCGAGCCTAGCGCCCCGATCTCGCATCACGGTGACTCCGAACTCATGAAGGCCAGCGAGACGCTCGGCGATGTGATCGATGCTGATGACCACTATTCTGGTGGCCACGCCCGCGCACGCAACCAGCTTGTCACTTGAGCCCGGCGACCAGCGGCGACTCGCCGCCGAGCTGTTCAACTACGTCTGGGCTCTGCTCGAGCAGCAGGAGCGCAGCGACCGTGAAAACAGCCGCATGATCGATGCGGCACACGCCTCACGGTTCTTCTGGGAGCAGGCGGGCGAGCCGGTCAACCATGCGCGTGGCGAGTGGCAGATCTCACGCGTGTACGCGACGGTGGGCCGCACGGAGCCCGCGATCCATCACGCTCGGCTCTGTCTGGAGATCTGCGAGCAGCACGGGCTTGGAGCCTTCGACCTGGGCTACGCCTATGAGGCGCTCGCCCGCAGCCTCGCCGCAGCTGGCGATCTCCAGGCGGCAGCGGACTACAGCCGGCGCGCACAGGAGTGTGCCGGCCGGATCACAGACCGGGATGACCGCGCACTACTGCTCGACGACCTGACCGGCCTGCCGTCCCCCGCCCACGCCGACTGAACAGCTGACACCACGACGGAGTCTCAGCCAGCCGCCAGCTCCCGCGCCCTCGCGAACACGGCATCGAGCATCGGCTCGGTGAGCCGCCCGGTGAACGTGTTCTGCTGGGAGACGTGGTAGCAACCAAGCAGCGTCACGGTGCCGAGCGGGACCTCGACGCCGTGGCCGAAGCTGCGGCGAGGCCGCGGCGCGCCAAGCGTTCGCAGCGCCGCGTCCCAGGCAAAAGCGCCGAGACAGACGATCACCGTTGCGTTGGGCAAAAGCTCAAGCTCACGGCTCAGCCAGGGCAGGCAGGCGTCACGCTCGGCCGGTGTGGGCCGGTTGGCGGGCGGGGCGCACCGAACCGCGGCCGTGACCCAGCAGCCGGTGAGCGCAAGGCCGTCATCGCGAGCGACCGAGGTGGGCTGATTGGCCAGACCGGCACGCCACAGCGCTTTAAACAGCCAGTCCCCGGAACGGTCGCCGGTAAACACCCGGCCGGTGCGGTTGCCGCCGTGGGCGGCAGGCGCCAGCCCGAGCACCACGATCCGTGCCTTTGGGTCCCCAAAGCCGGGGAGCGGCCTACCCCAGTAAGCCTGGTCTCGAAACGCGGCCCGTTTTATGTGTGCAACCTCCTCGCGCCAGGCGACCAGACGCTCACAGCGCCGGCACGCGGTGATCTCACCCGCAAGCGCCTCAAGGCCCGGCAGGCAGGCCTGCGGGCCAGTCACACCGTCCGGTTCTCCTCGTGCGCTCCGCGCCCCAGCCCCCGACAGCAAAGTCCCGCCCAAGGCCGGCGACAAGCTTGACGCATTACTGGCAAGCTGTGCTTGATGCGGAACTCATCCACACAGATTCCCATATTTGACGGCCACAATGACGCGCTCACCGCGCCCGACCGCGCCCGTCTTGCCAGCGGGCGTGACGGCGGCCACCTGGACCTGCCGCGGATGCGAACCGCGGGAATGCGGGGCGGCATCTTCGCCGTCTTTGTCCCCTCCGCCAACCGCAGCCAGTCGCCAGGCCCCCGGCCGACCGACACCCACTATGAGCCGCCGGCGCCACGTGTCGCCCATGCGCGTGCCGCGGCACTCAGCGCCGCGGCCGCCGGCCGGTTGTTCGCGCTGGAGCGCCAGGGGGCGCTGCGGGTGGCACGCAACGCCCACGACCTGGACGCCGCCCGCGACGGTCAAGGGCCGCCCGTTGCCGTACTGCACTTTGAAGGAGCGGAGGCGATCGACGGTGAGCTTGAGAGCCTTGAGACCTGGTACGCCGCCGGACTGCGCTCGCTGGGGCCGGTGTGGAGCCGCCCCAACCGTTTTGCCCACGGTGTGCCGTTCGCGTTCCCGTCCTCACCTGACACAGGTCCCGGCCTGACCGCCGACGGGCGTCGGCTGGTGCGCCGCTGCGCCGAACTGGGGATCGCCGTGGATCTGGCACACATGAACGAGGCCGGCTTCTGGGATGTCGCGCGGCTGGAGCCGGGGCCGCTGATCGTCAGCCATGCCGGCGCGCACACTCTGGCTCCCTGCTCGCGGAACCTCACCGACAAGCAGATCGACGCGGTTGGCGCAAGCGGCGGCGTGGTCGGGATCGTCTTCTCCTGTTATTTCCTGCGCGCCGACTTCGCCAACGACCCTGAGAACACCCCGCTTTCACTGATCGTCGCCCACATCCGCCATGTGGCCGACCGGATCGGGACCGGACACGTGGCCTTCGGCTCTGACTTTGACGGCACGACCATTCCCGCGGCGCTGGGGGACGTAGCCGGCTTGCCGCGGCTGCTGGAAGCGCTGGTCGCCGACGGCTTCAGCCCGGCCGAGGTTCGCGCGATCGCTTGGGATAACTGGCGGCGCGTGCTTGGCGCCTGGTGGCGCTGACTGCCTGAGCGCGCCCTGTATAAACGCACATCTCGCCGGCTACCAACGCTCAGGCGTTATCTCCGGCAGCCCCAGCGCGCGCCGCACACGGTCACCAAGCAGCGTGCCCATGTCGCCGAACGCTCGCGAAGCCCGCTCAAACGACACGCGGTCAGAGCGGGTCGGTCCCGGCCCGGCCCGCAACAGCCTGATCTGACGGACGTCCAGTGCGACCATGCGGTGGATCAGACCTGCGATCTGCCGCGGCCAGCGTAACGCCGTAAGTCGCGTGTTGAAACCCGCCAGCACCGACGCCAGTCGGTGGTCAAAGGCGCGCATCGCCCTCATCGGTGTGCGCACCCCCACCAGACCGAACCGCTCCGTGAGCTGGTTGACGCCTTGATCCTCGGCCGTGGCGGCTTTCAGATAACGCAACCCCACAGCGCTGAGCAGGCGTGTGCCGACCTCAAAGCTGTTGCGGGCCACAGCGGTCGGGCCCACGTAGGAGCGCCCTGCCGACATCCACTGGGACAGCAGCGTGTTTGCGGCCGGCACGCTCCCGTTGACCCGCAGCGCCCAGAAACGCACCGGCGCCAGTTGCGGGTAGGGAAAGGGACGCTGCCCCTGGTCGGTGGTGATGTCCTCCTGCAGCCACTCAGCCATCACAAAGTGCCCGCGACCGTCCTGTGGTGTCCAGAAGCGACGTTGGCTACCGGAGTCCTCATCACGGATGGTCACCAGCCAGCGCCCGCCCCGGCGCCGCAGGCTCGCAGCGATCACATCACCCGGCTGCACCGGGAACAGGTAGACGGGGTGAAAGCCGTGAGCGGCATCACTCCAGAACGTGTAGTACTGACTTGGAGACGCTGGCGAGCCCAGCTCTTCATTGGTGCCCACCTGAATAAACGCACTGTCAGGACCCAGGGACACCTGGGCGCCAACCCAGGTGCCCGCCCGCCCGGCTGAGGAGCTGGAGGCGATCCTGGGAACGGTCCAGCGAGCGGCAATCGACGCGAGCGGCCCAAGCCGCACCTCGCCGGAGAGGGTCCCAAGGTTGCCGACCGCACCGTAGTGAGCAGCTGAGGAGCCGCACCCCGCAAGCAGCGCAGCCGCCGTCGCGCCCACGGCCAGTGTCCTGGCCGCCAGGCTGGCCCGCGCGCTGCTGCCGGTCAAAACGGAAAGCTGGTCTGAGTCAGGCCCTCGCTCGCGCGCCAGAGCCGCATCGCCACAACGTCGCTCTGAGCCTGGCGGCTCGGCACCACCAGCGTCGGAGCACCCCGCATCTGCATGAACCCGTCGGGCCCCACAAAACCCCCGGACGGCACATCGCCCAGCGCCGCAAACAGCGTCGGCTGCGCCCCGTCAAACGCGCTCTGGGCCAGCCATGAGTTGCCCAGTTGCGCGAGCAGGCGCCCAACCGCACCCGACTGCTCGATGCTGGATTGGAGATTGGTGGCCGCGTAACCGGGGTGAGCCGCAACCGCGATAACGAGCGAATCAACGAGACTGAGCCGTCGCCGCAACTCCCGTGTGAACAGCAGGTTCGCGAGCTTTGACTGCGCGTAGGCCGCCCAACGCCGGTAGCGTCGACGATCCCAGTTCAAATCCTCCAAGACGATCCGTCCCTGCCGGTGGGCCATCGAGGAAACGGTCACCACCCTGCGCCTGATACGCGGCAGCAACAGGTTGGTAAGCGCGAAGTGGCCAAGGTGGTTGGTCCCAAACTGCAGCTCAAAGTCATCTGCGGTGCGCGCAGGTGGCGTTGCCATAACACCAGCATTGTTGATCAGCAGGTCAATCTCCCCTTCCCAGCCTGAAGCGAACGCCCGCACCGACGCGAGGCTGGCAAGGTCAAGCTCCCGGACCTCGGTCACCCCCGGCATGGCGCTGGCCGCCAGCCGGCCCTTCTCAACGTTGCGGACCGCCAGCGTAACCACTGCACCAGCGCCGGCCAGCACCTTGGCGGCCTCAAGCCCGATACCGCTGCTCGCGCCCGTCACGACCACCCGCCAACCGTCGATATCCCCGATCTGAAGCCTCTGCGCGCTGTTCATGGCTGGAATCCTTACGCAAGACTGTATCCACGACCAGCATCCCTGACACCCATCAAGATCTGCTGGACGCTTCGGTCGCCTCCCTGACCACCGTCACCAGCCACAGGCCCCGCTGTCAAGGGTTGTCCCGCTCATCCAACAGGCCCAGCTGCACCCTCGCGCCCACAGGCGGCGCGGCGAGGCTTTAAAGTCCTGAGCGCGATGAGGCTTTCGAGCATCCGGCCGTTCACGTCCGACCCTCTCAGCCCCACCACTGCGGTTACCGAGGACCAGCGCGACCATCCGGTCGTAGCGCTGCTGCGGCAGCGGCGCGCGCAGCGATCCGCGCCCAGAGAGCGGACCGACGGGCGCACCGTCGCCCTGGTGATTGAGGGTGGGGGCATGCGCGGCGTGGTCTCAGCGGGGATGACCGCGGCGATTGAACAATTGGGCTTCACCAACGCCTTTGATGAGATCCACGGCGCCTCGGCGGGCGCTTTCAACGCCGCCTTCATGATCGCCTCACAGGCGACCTACCTGACCGCCCTGTACGCGCACGGTTTCGGTAACCCGCGCTTTGTCAACGCGGCCCGTGTACTGCGTGGTGGCGCCCCCTTTGACATGGACTATGTGGTGCACGAGGTCTGGCGTAGCCAGCGGCCCCTGCGCACCGAGCGGATCATTGCCAGCCCCATCGCCCTGCACTGCACGGCCACTGACACGGCAACCGCTCAGATCGTCGATCTCACCGACCTGCGCAGCGACGCGGAGATCCGCACAGCCCTGCTTGCCTCAGCCCGGCTGCCGTGGCTAGCCGGCGGCCCGGTTAGCTTCAAAGGTATGCGACTGCTTGATGCGACGCTGGCCGAGGCGGTGCCCGTACACGTTGCGCACACCACCGCAACCGACCTGCTCGTGCTGCAGACCCGGCCGCACGGCGTAGCCCACCAACCGTTGCCCGGGTGGCTGGGCAACCTGACCGACCGCTACCTGATGGGCATCAACCCGCAGCTTGTGGAGCTTCGGCGCACACGCTCCGCGCGCTATGACGTGCTGGTTGCCCAACTCGCAAGAGAAGCCTCTGACAGACACGCGCACCCGGCTGTGTGCGTGATCCGCCCGCCGGCCGGATCGCCACCGGTGGGTCAGATGGAAGTCCGCGCAAGCCGCATGGCAATGGCTGGCGGGTACGGCTTCCGCACCGCTTGGATGGCTCTGGAAGGCAGCGACCCGGAGCTGATCAACGCGCCGACCGCGGTCTGACCCGGTCTGGCCCGATCCGCCCGGTCTGACCCGATCCGCCCGGTTGCGTGTAACTGACAGCATCGCTGGGGGTATCACCACCGTGCGGTTCAAACGCCACAAAGCGGCCGTCGCTCCACTCAAGGAACGTTTTCTGGGCGCTGCCATGGATGTTGGACATGAGGCGCCGCACGTGGCCCGTGAGATCGCCCGTAACGCTCCGCAGCTCGCACGGAACAGCCAAGAACGACTCATCGAGGTCGCCCGTGACGTTG
>JBMFHK010000010.1:18819-32730 GCA_049976865.1 Solirubrobacteraceae bacterium
AGCTCGCACGGAACAGCCAAGAACGACTCATCGAGGTCGCCCGTGACGTTGCCCGCGACGCCCCGCAGCTGGCGCGGGACGGCCAGGGACGGCTCATAGAGGTCGCCCGCGACGTTGCCCGCGACGCCCCGCAGCGCGCTCTTGAACTGCGCCGGGCCCTGGAGGACCTGGACGTCCGCTGGGCACGATCGTTGCCGGCACGGTGGCTACGAGAGAACTTCATCCAATTTGTGCTCACGCCGGTGCTTGACCATTACGCCGCCCGCCGTGCCACCGGTCATGAGGCGCTCAGCTCGATACAGGCACCAGTCATCCTGATCGCAAACCACGCCAGCCACATGGACACGCCGGTGATCCTCTCGTCGCTGCCACGCAGGCTCCGCAAACGCACAGCGGTCGCCGCTGCCGCCGACTACTTCTACCGCAACCGGCTGGTCGCCTCAATGGTGTCGTTGCTGTTTAACACTGTGCCCGTCGACCGCAAGGGCAGCGGCGGGACCAAGAACATGGCGTACCTGGACCATCTGCTCGACGACGGCTGGAACCTGCTGCTCTACCCGGAGGGCTCTCGCAAGCACGACGGAAGTCTGACCCGTGTCCGGCGCGGCGCCGCAGTGCTGGCGGCGGCACACAAGCTGCCGATCGTGCCCATCCGCGTCAGTGGCACCGCCGAAGCGATGCCTCCAGGTTCCTTATGGCCCAAACGTCTGCGCCGGCACCTGCGTTCACGCCGACACCGGATCGACATCTCTTTCGGAGAGCCGATCCAGCCCCTTGGAGACACCGCCGAACTGGTAGCAAAGGTGCAGGCATTCTTTGACTCGGGGCAGGCCACCACGGCCACGCGGTCCCCGTATCGGCGCCGTGGCAAGCGAGAGTCCCAGGACTGAGGTGAGGGCGGCAAGCGGGAGTCCCAGGACTGAGGGGCGGGCGGCCAGCGGGCCGCCCGCCCTCCAAACCCACGCTGGGATACCCTCTCGCTAGTGGAGGCCAGTTCCATTGGCGCCTTGAAGACCCCGCAAGCGTTGGCAGTCGGCACCAGCCTGCGGATCCTCGCTGCGCCCGGGGTCCTGGTGCTCTTGCTGGACCACGACTGGACGCTCGCCGCGGCGCTGTTCCTCCTCGCCGCTGCAACCGACTACGTGGACGGGCGTCTGGCCCGCCACTGGAAGGTGACCACCAAGCTTGGCGCCTTTTTGGACACAACCGCGGACAAGCTGCTGGTTGCCACCACCCTGCTTGGCCTGCTCGCGGTCGCCCGTGTCTCACCCTGGGTCGCGTTTGTGATCATCGGTCGTGAGTACCTGATCCTCGGGCTACGCGCGGCGATCGCCTCCGGCAGCAGCCCACTGGAAACCTCGCGCTTGGGCAAGTGGAAGGCGACCCTCCAGTTTGTAGCGATCAGCCTTGCGATCCTGCGCCCGGACGTGGTTTTTGCCGGCGCCTACCTGGACCAGTGGCTGATGGTCGCCGTGGCCGTGATAACCGCCGCCTCAGCTCTGGACTATCTGCACCGCTACTGGAGCGCGCTGCGCGCGTGAGCTCACCCGAACGCACCAGACGCGTGTTTGTGACCGGCGCCACCGGCCTGCTGGGCGCTGCGCTGGTGCGTGAGCTGCTCAAACGCGGCGACCAAGTGGCGGCACTGGCTCGCTCAGACCAGGCCGCCGAGGACCTCGCCAAACAGGGCGTACAGGTACAGCCGGGCGGGATCCTCGACGAGGAGGCCCTGGTGGCGGGCATGGCAGGGTGCCAGCTGGCTTTCAACCTGGCCGGTGTGAACCGCTTCTGCGTGTCGGACCCGACCGAGATGATGCGTGTCAACGTGGATGGGGCCGTCACCGTCGTGCGCGCTGCGCACCGCGCGGGCGTGCCACGCCTGGTGCACACATCTTCGGCAGTGACGATCGGTGAGGCGCGGGGCACAGTCGCCAACGAGTGGTCCCCCCACCGTGGCCGCTACCTCTCCCGGTACGAGCAGAGCAAAACACTCGGCGAACAGGCTGTCCGTGACATCGCAGCCCAGCTGGGCCAACCGCTCGTCTTCGTCAATCCGTCCTCAGTACAGGGCCCGGGCAGGGCGGGCGGCACCGGCCGCTTCATCATCGCTTTCTTGAACGGCAGGCTGAAGGTGTTTGTCGACACGGTCGTCAGCCTCGTGGACCTCCAGGATTGTGTGGCCGGACACCTGCTGGCGGCCGAGCTGGGATCACCGGGCGAGCGCTACCTGCTCAACGGGGTCCGGCTGCAGATCGCCGAGCTGATGCAGATGGCCGCTCAGGTCGCCGGCGTGACGCGCACCGCCCGGCTTGTCCCCGCCGGTATGGCCATGGCCGGCGCTTCAGCCGCAGAGCTGTACTTCCGTGCCCGCGGCCAGCACCCTCCAGTCTGTCGTGAGTTCGTGCGGGTCCTGGTGCATGGGCACCGGTTTGACGGCTCACGCGCGCAACGCGAGCTGGGCCTGACCTACACGCCCGTGGGTGAGACTCTTCAGCGGACCGTCACCTGGGCGCGTGCCGCAGGACTGCTCACGCCCAGCGGTGCTTGAGCGCATCCTGGGTGGCCGGCGCTCTCACCTGCACGACCCAGTTGTTCAGCGTGCCCTCGTTGACACCAAGGTCCTGGGCTATCTGAGCGGTCGGCCGGTCGGCCGGTCGGCCCAGCCGCAATGTCGCCCGGTCGGCTCGACCCTTTAGCAACGTGGGGAAGGAAATATCCCGTGGCGGGATATTTCCTTCCCCACATGTGGCCTGATGCTCTCCTGAGGCTTCTTTCCTGAGGGTGGCGGCGCCTCCTCATGTGCGGCCCGCCCTGAGCCTGGCGGGCTCACAGCATGACCGAAACCCGCGGGCAGGCTGGGAAGCGGAGGCTGACACCACACCTGTCACCTGTGGTGGATCGACAAACGGGGTCCGGCCCGGCTCAGCAGCGCGCAAGCCGCGGACACCTAACCGTGGCACCGACCGCCAGACCATCCGCCCTGGCCGGCCGCCAGACCATCCGCCCCGGCCGGCCGCCAGACCATCCGCCCCGGTTGGCATCCAGACCAGGCCATCTGCGCAGGCGCTGGAGGCCAGTTGGTGGGACCGCTCGCCTGCCAAGGGTTTGATGCGGGTTTGAGCGTGTCTGAGCTGGTTTTGCTTTGGCGACTTGGTGAGTTTGATCTCGGGCGGTTCAATTCACAGATGAGGTCGTGCACACGCCCGAGCGCAAAATGACCTGAAAGGGAGAGACCGATGGGCAAGTACGTCGTGGCGGTTGATCAGGGAACCACCAGCACCAAAGCGATGGTCTTCAACCACAGCGCCAGCGTCGTGGCGGTCGCCCAAAAGGAGCATCGGCAGATTTACTCAAAGCCCGGCTGGGTAGAGCATGACCCAAATGAGATCTGGAGCAACTGTCAGGAGGTGCTTGCACGAGCGCTCGCCGACGCGGGCGCCAACCAGCACGACATCACCGCCCTGGGGATCACCAACCAGCGTGAGACCACGGTCGTCTGGGATCGTGGCACCGGCGAGGTGATCCACAACGCGCTGGTCTGGCAGGACACGCGCACCGACAGGATCGTTGAGCAGCTCGCCAGGGCCGGCGGTCAGGATCGCTTTCGCGCCCGGGTCGGACTGCCCCTGGCCACCTACTTCTCCGGACCCAAGGTGCGCTGGCTGCTTGACAACGTTGAAGGCGCCCGCGAGCGGGCAGCGGCAGGAGATCTGCTGTTCGGCACCATGGACAGCTGGCTTATCTGGAACCTGACCGGCGGCGTGAACGGCGGCCAGCACATCACTGATGTGACCAACGCCAGCCGCACGATGCTGATGGACCTCAACACTCTTTGCTGGGATCAGCAGATCGCTGAGACGCTCGGCGTCCCGGTCCAGATGCTGCCGGAGATCCGCTCGTGCAGCGAGGTTTACGCCGAAATGACGGCCGGTCCTGCCCCGGGTGTGCCGATCGCCGGTGCGCTCGGCGACCAGCAGGCTGCCACCTTCGGCCAGGCGTGTTTTGAGGCTGGCGACGTCAAGAACACTTACGGCACCGGCAACTTCATGCTCCTGAACACCGGTGCCCAACCAGTCCAGTCACGCTCCGGACTGCTGAGCACCGTGTGCTATCAGCTCGGCAGCAACGCACCCGTGTATGCGCTGGAGGGCTCGGTCGCAATCACCGGTGCACTCGTACAGTGGCTGCGCGACAACCTCAAGCTGATCAGAACGGCGCCCGAGGTCGAGGATCTGGCAGCCACCGTTGATGACAACGGCGGCCTTTACATCGTGCCGGCTTTCTCAGGCCTGTACGCGCCACACTGGAAGGCCAACGCCCGCGGCGTGTTTGCGGGGCTGACCCGCTACGTGAACGCCGGCCACATCGCCCGCGCAACGCTTGAGGCCACCGCGTTTCAGACAGCGGAGATAGTGCAGGCCATGCAAGATGACGCAGGCATGCCGATCCAGACGCTCAAGGTTGACGGCGGAATGGTGGCCAATGAGCTGCTCATGCAGTTTCAGGCGGACATTCTGGGGATGACCGTACGACGGCCGCTGGTGTCTGAGACCACCGCCCTGGGGGCGGCTTATGCTGCCGGTCTGGCAACCGGCTACTGGCACAGCCTGGCTGAGCTGTCTGCGAACTGGGTGGAGGACAAACGCTGGCAGCCTCAGATGAGCGCTGAGCAGCGCCGCACCCAGCTTCATTACTGGAAGAAGGCGGTGACCCGTACGTTTGACTGGGCCGAATAGCCCCCTGCCGGTATCACCGGTACGCGCGCTCGGCAACGTCTGACACCACGCGGCCAGACTACGCTCCGGTGCCCCGGCCGCCTTACCTGCAGACACGCAGGGAGCGTCGGGAAACAATGTAGGTGGAGGGTTGGGTTGGCGGTGGAACTGAACCGCCCGAGGTTTCGTGCCGCTGTTATACGGGGGAAGGCTCGTTGATCTGCGCCTGGTAGTGGGTGGCACTACACCGTCTCCCGACAACTGGATCCACGGCGCAGCCTGAGGTCTGCCGGGCGCAACGGTCGGTCCAAGCGTGCGTGAGTGTGCTGGCGCCTGGCGGGCAGGGAGCGTGCCGGCACCGTCACACTCTCTGCCCGGGTGGCGCTCATCGCGGGCATGTCGTGCCAGCGGTGAGCTCAGAGGCGGCGTGCGAGCGAGTCAGAATGCACAAACTGCACGCCTGAAAGCCGGTTTGTGCATCTGATGCCGAAAACAGGCGGGTTTTTGCGCAAACTGGCTTTGCGCAGCGCAGTTTGTGCATTTCATGTCGCTTCACCGCGCACGCGACGGCTCGCTCGCAGCTCGGGTGGCGGCTTGCTCGCGCTGCGGGCGACGGTTTGCTTGCCGCTCGCGGGACGGGGTGCGATCGCGCGCCAGGACATTCGGCGCAACTGTGCGATCGCGCGCCTGGCCGAGCGCCAGCACCGCCACGCCCCGGCAAAACATCGAACTCCCCGGCAGCCAACTTGCCGCCAACAGCCTCAAACCCGGCCCCTGTCACGGTGAGTGAAACTAAACCATCACCAGCAGCTAGATCCCTGGCACTTCCAAAGATTCTCCCAGCCATGAGGCCAGGTCCTCCAGCGCGTCGGGGATCACGAAGTAATAGGCCCACAGTCCCGGCCGCTCTGACCCGACCAGGCCAGCTTGACGCAGCACCTTGAGGTGGTGGGAGACGGTGGGCTGGGAAAGGTCAAAGAGCGGCACCAGCTCGCTCACGCACACCTTCCCGGCGTGCCGGCGCAGCACATCGACCAGCTGCAGACGGACGGGGTCGCCGAGCGCCTTGGCAACCGCGGCCATACGTACAGCGCGGTCGCGGTCCAGGTCGGGGTAGACGACAGGCTCGCAACACGGCGCGCCCGCGGCCCGCTTGGTCTTGGGGGACAGCTCCAAATCGATGTGCATCAATATACATGTATCACTTCAACTCACGTTTGTCTATGCCATACTTGCGGCCATGACGACGACCACGCACGCTGCCGAGGCCGCCGTGATCCAGCGCCTTTCAACCCTGGACCGCTTCCTGCCGGCCTGGATCCTCATCGCGATGGGCATTGGCTTGGGCTTGGGCAATGCGATCCCGACGCTTGACCACACGCTTAGCTCAGTGCAGATCACCGGTACGGGCACCTCGCTGCCGATCGCGATCGGGTTGCTGGTGATGATGTATCCGGTCCTGGCACGCGTGCGATACGAGGAGCTCGGCCAGCTGCGGTCCGGACGCGGCCTGTTCGCCAGCTCGCTGATCCTCAACTGGCTGATCGGCCCGGCACTCATGTTCGCGCTCGCCTGGCTGCTGCTGCCCAACGAACCGGCATACCGCACCGGGCTGATCATGGTCGGCCTCGCACGCTGCATAGCGATGGTCCTGATCTGGTCGGAGCTCGCCGGCGGAGACCGGGACGCGACGGCCGTCCTGGTCGCTATCAACTCCCTGTTTCAGATCGTCGCCTACAGCCTGCTCGGCTACTTCTACCTCACCGTGCTTCCAAACTGGCTCGGGCTTCATTCGCAGGGCTTTCACGTCGGACTCTGGCCCGTGGCTCGCAACGTGCTGATCTTTCTCGGTGTGCCGCTGCTCGCCGGCTACCTCACCCGCCGCGCCGGCCTTGCCAGAAAAGGCCGCCAGTGGTATGAGACGCGTTTTCTGCCACGGATCGGACCGCTGGCGCTCTATGGGCTCTTGTTCACGATCGTCGTTTTGTTCGCACTGCAGGGCCACCAGATCGCCCGCCATCCTTTCAGCGTGGTGCGGATCGCGCTGCCGCTGCTGGCTTACTTCGCGATCATGTTCAGCACCAGCTTCGCCTGGGGCAAGACGCTGGGCTTCGGCTACGAGCGCACCACGACACTGGCGTTCACTGCGGCGAGCAACAACTTCGAGCTCGCCGTCGCGGTCGCCATCGGCGTCTTTGGCGCCACTTCGGGCGAAGCGCTCGCCGGCGTCGTGGGCCCGCTCATTGAAGTTCCGGTCCTGGTCTCACTGATCTACGTCGCACTGTGGCTAAGACAGACCTTCCCCACGGCCGGGCCAGCCACTGGCCCGGCCGTTCTGACTGCGAAGCACAGCTAAAGATGGCGACCGTCCTGTTCGTCTGCCTGCAGAACGCCGGGCGCTCGCAGATCAGCCAGGCGCTGTTCCAACGCGCGGCTGGTGCTCGCCACCAGGCACTGTCGGCGGGCACCACGCCTGCCACGCACGTGCACCCCGAGGTCGTTACGGTCATGGGCGAGCTGGCCATCGACCTGGCCGGCCGCACCCCACAGCTACTGACCCGCGAACTCGCCGAACGGGCTGACGTCGTGGTCACAATGGGCTGCGGCGATAAATGCCCCTACATCCCCGGCAAGCGTTACATCGACTGGCAGCTCCCCGACCCCCACGGCCAAAGCGTCGACCAGGTCCGCGCCATTCGCGACGAGATTTACCACCGCGTCGAGGCGCTCTTGGACGAGCTGGACGCCGAGGGGAGCAACGACTGACCGCCAGCCACCGCGCCCGACTGCACATCAAAATCGGCGTCAGTGTGAACTCGCCGCCAACGGGGTAGCCTGATGTGCGTGATCACCCTCTCAGCAGACGTGCTGGTGATCGGCGGCGGAGCCACCGGCGCAGGAATCGCATGGGACGCGTCGCTGCGCGGCCTGAACGTCATCCTGGTTGACCGCCGTGACCTTGCCGAAGGAACCAGCGGCCGTTTTCACGGGCTGCTTCACTCGGGCGGCCGATACGTGGTCAAAGATCCGGTGGCGGCCGCTGAGTGCATCACTGAGAACCGGATCCTCAAACGGATCGCCGCCGACACCATTGAGGACACCGGCGGCCTGTTTGTCAGCACCCCGTGGGATGACCCGGCATATGCCGAGCGCTTCGTTGACGGCTGCGCGCGCAACAGCATCGAATGTCAGGAGATCACGGTCGCTCAGGCGCTGCGCCAGGAACCTCGGCTCAACCCGCAGATCTCGCGCGCTTTCCAGGTGCCGGACGCGTCAATTGAGGTCTGGAAGCTCGTCTGGGCGCTCGCCCACGGCGCCGAACAGCGAGGCGCCCGGATACTCACCTATCACGAGGTGACCGCCATCCAGCGCCGTGGCGACCAGGTAACTGGCGCAACCGTGCGTGACGTCCGTGCCGGTGAGGACCTGCAGATCGAAGCACGCGTGACCGTCAACGCCGGGGGCGCGTGGGCCGGCCAGATCGCCGCACTGGCTGGCATCGAAGGGGTCCGGGTGCTGCCTGGTCGCGGAATCATGATCGCGATGAACCACCGGCTGGTCAACACGGTCATCAACCGCTGTCAAATACCCACGGACGGCGACATCATCGTGCCAATTCGAACCGTGTCGGTGATCGGCACCACCGACGAGCTCACCGACAACCCTGACGACCACAGCGTTCACCAGTCCGAGGTGGACGCGATGCTCGACGAAGGTGAGAAACTGATACCGGGGTTCAGGCAGGCGCGAGCGCTGCGCGTGTGGACGGGCGTGCGGCCGTTGTTTGAGGACGCCCGGGCGTCCGCCGCGGTCACTCGCGACGTGACCCGCACCCATACCCTGCTTGATCACGAGGAGCGTGACGGTGTCGGTGGTTTGATCACCATCACCGGCGGCAAGCTGACGACCTACAGGCTGATGGCCGAGCAGACGGTCGATGCGGTCTGCAAAGTGCTCGGCGAACCTGCGCCATGCGTGACCCGAGAGCTGCCGTTGCCCGGCTCAGAAACCGCAAAGCTCTACCGGCTCGGTCAGCGCCTGGAGCACAAAGAGGCGATGCTGCGCAACGAGCAGATCATCTGTGAGTGTGAGCTTGTCTCACGTGAGCGGCTTGAACAGGAGCTGCGCCGCACCGGCACTACCAACCTGGACGACATCCGCCGGCGTCTGCGGCTGGGCATGGGTCCGTGTCAGGGCGGCTTCTGCATATACCGCGCGGCCGGGATCATGCACGAACTTGAACACCTTGACGCCCCCAGCGCCAACCGCGCGCTAAGCGCGTTCTGGCAGGAACGCTGGAAGGGAGTGTGGCCAGTGCTGTACGGAGATCAGCTGCGGCAGGCGCGCTTTGACGAGTGGGTCTTCCACGGGATCCTGGATATCGGGCACCTGCCCGCCGACCCACCACCGGCCCCAGCCCCAGCCCCGGACACACCGGACACCAGCAACGCGTGATGATGGACCGCTCACGCTCATATGACGCGGTTGTGATCGGCGCCGGCACCGCCGGACTGACAGCCGGTATCAGGCTGGCGCAGGCTGGCGCACGCGTCTGCGTGGTCGCCAAAGGGTTCGGCTCCACACATCTGGCACCGGGCTGGATCGACGTGCTGAGCTGGCTCCCGGCGGACGGACCACCGGCCAGCGCTCGCCTGGTCAAGACACCAGGCGAGGCCATCGAGCGCCTGGTAGCCGAGTCACCGGAACACCCGTACGCGCTGCTCGGCGTCAAGCTGGTCGGCGAAGCTCTTGACTGGTTTATGTCTCTGGCGGCCAGCGGGCCGTTGCCCGGGTACCGGTATGAGGGCGGCCTGGGGGGCAACCTTCTGTTGCCGACCGCCGTCGGCGCACTGCGACCCACCGCCGCCGCCCCTGAAACGTTCTTGGCCGGCGAGGCGTCAGGGTTGCGCCGGCTGGTCGTGGTCGGAACACCGGCGCTGCGCGACTTCCACCCAAGGTTGTGCGCTGAAAACCTCCGCGCCAGCGGCATCGACGCACGCGCCGCGATTGTCGAGCTGACCGCAGACAGAGCTGACGCGTCCGCAACCGGGTTCGCACGCCGCTTTGACGATCCCACCAGCCGTGCGGCTCTCATCGCCAGGCTGGCGCCCGTGGTGCGAGGCGCCGACCAGGTGGCCCTGCCGGCCATTCTGGGCTTGCGAGATCCCCACAGTGTGCTGCTGGACGTCGAGCAACAGCTGGGGCGGCGGGTCTTTGAGATCCCGACACTACCTCCATCTGTACCGGGGATGCGCCTGTACGAGCTGCTGCGCGCAGCGCTTCAGGCCGCAGGCGGCCATCTGGCGCTGGGCGCAGGAGTGATCGACCACGATCGCACCGGTGAGCGCGTGCGATCAGTGACAACAGCCACAGCAGGATCGCCCACAACCTACATGGCCGACCATTTCTTACTGGCCGCCGGAGGGTTTCACTCGGGCGCCATCGCCATCGACTCAAACTGGCAGACCAGTGAGCGGATCTTCGGACTGCCTCTGGCCGGCGTACCGCCGCTGGGCCAGCCGCGCTTTGTGGCCGACTATTTTGCTGAGCAGCCGATCAGTAGGGTGGGCGTCGCCGTTGACAGTGAGCTGCGCTCAGCCGCAGCAGAGAACGTGCTGGTCGCCGGTGCATCGCTGCCGGGCGCAGCGCCCTGGCGTGAAGGCTCAGGTGAGGGGATCGCGCTGGCCAGCGGTTACCGCGTAGCCCAGGTGATCACCGGCGAGCGGGATAGCGCCAGCAGGGCGCCGGCCAGCGGGCCGGCGCCCGCGGCAGACGAGGCGGAGGCTTAGCGGGGATGGCGGATTTCGCTGAGCTTGAGACGCTGCGCGGCTCCCTGGACCACTGCGTGAAGTGCACGATCTGTGAGACCGCTTGCCCGGTGGCCAACGTCTCACCACTGTTCCCAGGGCCCAAGTATGAGGGTCCACAGGCCGAACGCCACCGCGTAGCCGGTGAGCCAAGCGTGGACCTGTCGGTCGATTACTGCTCAGGCTGTGGGATCTGCTCCCAGGTCTGTCCGCAGGGGGTCAAGATCGCAGAACTCAACTCCCAGGCCCGCAACCGTATGAAGCAGGAGCGGGGAGTGCCGTTACGTGACCGGATCATCACCCGCCCAACCCTGCTTGGCAAACTGGGAACGCCAGTCGCGCCGCTGGCCAACTGGATGCTTGAGTCCCGTTCGGTGCGCACGGTCGGGGAGAAGGTGCTGGGCGTACACCGCGACGCACCGGCCCCAAAGTTCGCAGGACGGCGGTTCTCAACCTGGGCCAAAGGACGAGTGAGCCCTCACGCCCAACGGCGCGTGGTGTATTTCCACGGTTGCGGCACCGAGTTCTACGAGCCGTGGGAGGGCGAGCGGGTGGTCGCCCTCCTGGAACACAACGACGTTGAGGTGGTGGTTCCGCCACAGAGCTGTTGCGGTCTGCCACTGCAGTCAAGCGGCCTGTTTGACGAGGCGCGCCACGCGGTGCTCAGGCTGGCGCGCTCACTGGCACCGCACGTGCAGGACGAGCAGACGGTGATCGTCGGCAACGCCACCAGCTGCACGCTGATGCTTAAACGGGAGGCGCGAGAGATCCTCAGCCTGGAAGACGATCCGGTACTCGCGCGCGTAGCCGCGCGCACCTTTGACATCTGTGAGTACCTGCTGACACTGCATCACGCCGGGGAGCTGCGCACCGATTTCGAGCCGTTACGCGAGACCATCGCCTACCATGCGCCCTGCCAGCAGCAGGGCCACGGGATCGGCAAGCCAGCGCTTGAGCTGTTGGCGCTGATCCCGGAGCTGGAGGTGCGGGAGATGCACGCCAACTGTTGCGGAATCGCGGGCACCTACGGCCTCAAGGTCGAGAAATACGACATTGCCATGGCGGTCGGCCGCGAGCTCTTTGACCAGGTGGCCGACTCAGGGGCGCAGGCGGTTGCCTGTGACAGCGAAACCTGCCGGTGGCAGATCACCCACGGCACCGGACTGCCGTCAAGCCACCCGATCGACTACATGTATCGGGCTTACGGCCTTGACCGCGGCCCACGCAGCGCCCAGATCCCTGACGAGCCCCAAGGCTGATCGCAGCACCCAGATCCCTGACGAGCCCCAGGCTAATCGCAGCCCAGACCCCTGACGAGCCCCAAGGCTGCTCGCACCCGGCCTCCCACTTGAGCGGTTGACACGCCCGCGCGGATAGCGGGCCGCAAGCGGTGACAGCGTAAACCGGACACGCCCGCAAGCCCGGCAAAGCCGGTGGCGTCCGGTGAGAAGACTAACTTTGCGCAAGCAATGTCACCGCGCTTTCCCCGAACCGCTGAGACGATGGAGCAGGACCTGCGCGCACTCATAGCCACTGTCCAGAACCCCCATCTGAGCGTACTGCTGGACCGCGCCCTGGGCCCCGGAACGCCAACATGGCTGGCGTTCCGGGCCGCGCCGGCAGCCAAGCGCTACCACCAGGCCTACCGCCACGGTCTGCTCGAGCACACGCTCCTCGTGGCAGAGTCAGCGAGCGCTCTCTCAGCGATCTACCCAGAACTGGACCGCGACCTGGTGCTGACCGGCGCGCTGATCCATGACATCGGCAAACTGGAGACCTACACCGAAGTGGACGGGCAGATTGAGATGACCGACGCGGGCCGCCTGCACGGAGAGATCGCGCTCGGTTACGCACGGATCCACACGGAGATTGAGTCCATCGCGGGCTTTCCACACGAACTGGCACAGGCGCTGCTGCACATCGTGCTCAGCCACCACGGGGCGCTTGAGTACGGCTCACCGGTGGTGCCGTCCACACGGGAGGCGACACTCGTTCACATGGCAGACAGCTTGAGCGCAAAACTCGGCAGCTTCGACCGGATCGAGCGGGCGCTGGATGCGGACGCACGGTGGGCCGGGTATGACAACGGCCTGGGAGCTTGCGCCTATTTCGGCGCAGACCGCTCCCGGACGGGTCGCCACGCCCTGGCTGCCTGAGGGTCGCCACGCCCTGGCTGCCTGAGGGTCGCCACGCCCTGGCTGCCTGAGGGTCGCCACGCCCTGGCCGCCTGAGGGCCACCACGCCCTGGCTGCCTGAGGGCCAGCAGCAAAGACACGATTTGCAAACTAAAAGCCGTTCCGGGTTGACCGCCAGCCCGAGCAAATTTCCCACGGACCCAGGCTCAGGCCCTCCATATCGGGTTGTTCAACGCTGAGAAGCATGCAATTTGCGGGACCGGCGTGGAAACTACGTGCGCGGCCCTGCGAGCGCGTTTAAAGTTGCACAAGGATGGCCAAGGACACAGAGAAGCTGATCAGACAGCTGTCGCTGATCTCCTACCTGATGGCCGAGCGTCGCCCCGTCACGGCGGGGGAGATCCGCCGCGATGTGGAGGGCTACAGCGTCATGAATGAGGACGCGTTTGCGCGACGGTTCTACGCAGACCGTTCAGAGCTGGAGGCGCTCGGAATCGTACTGTCAGTTGAGAAACCGCAGGACGGCTTGGTCGAGCAGGAGACATACTCTCTGCCTCCGGAGAACTTTCACCTCCCGGCGATTGAGTTCGACGACCAGGAATTGGCATCACTGTGGACCGCCCTGCACCTGCTTGACGGCAAGTTCGCTTACGCCGAGCCGCTGAGACTGGCACTGCAGCAGATCTCCTGGGGGCGACCCAGTCCGCTTCAGTCGCCGGCGCAACAGACGATCGCGCTGGGCATCACCGGCTCGGCTGACGGTCACGAGGTATCTGAACGCCTGGCAAAGATCGAGACCGCGATCTTTCGCCGCAAGACGGTTGTCTTTGACTACTACACGATGGAACGCGGAGAGCTCGGCACACGCAGGGTCGACCCCTACCAGCTGCTGTTCCAGGCAGGCCAGTTCTACCTGGTCGGGCGATCACACGAGCGGGCGGCGATCCGCGTGTTCAGGCTCTCAAGGATCCAGGGCAAGGTCGGTTATGCCACCAAAGCAGAACACGACTTCCAGCGTCCCACCGACTTTGATCCGCGAGCATACGCCCAGCGCACCCAGTGGCAGTTCGGCGGCACGGTCGGTACCGCGGAGATATGGATCTCCGCGCGAATCGCGTGGCAGATCGAACGTCACTTTGGCCGTTACGGCAAGTTCCGGTCCGCTGGGGCTGCCGCGACCGATGAGACTGGGGTGCCCGCTCGGGCTGGGGTGCCCGCTCGGGCTGGGGTGCCCGCTCGGGCTGGGGTGCCCGC
>JBMFHK010000010.1:32830-39966 GCA_049976865.1 Solirubrobacteraceae bacterium
CTCGGGCTGGGGTGCCCGCTCGGGCTGGGGTGCCCGCTCGGGCTGGGGTGCCCGCCGAGGCGGATGCGACCGCTGAGACCGGTGTGGCCGTGGTGCCCGCAGAAGAGGGACGCATCTTCACCACCGAGTACGCCAATCCACGCGCACTGATCGCCTGGGTGCTCGGGCTGGGAGAGAACGCGCGCATTCTGCGCCCCGTCACGCTGGTATCGGAGCTGCGCGAGCGCGTCCACACGATCGCCAGCCGCCATGAGGGAGAGCCCGAGATGGGAGTCTTCACCCGGGTCGCGGCAGATGGCGCCGAGCAGGAGAGCGCGCAGCCCCCGCCCCCGCCTCCAGCGACCGGCAACGGCAACGGCAACGGCACAGACGACGACCATGCTGGTACGGAGGCCGTGATCCGCGCCGAGCGCTTTGCGCGACTTGTCACCGTGGCGAGCATCCTGATTGAAGCCGGGCGTTCCGGGCGTCCACTGCACACCTCAGACCTGCGTGAGCGGCTCAAGCTCTCAGACCAGGAACTTCAGGATGACATAGCGGTGCTGAACATCGTCAACTTTGGCGCAGGCACTTACGTGCTGTACGCGGAGATCCTTCCCGATGGCACGATCGAGGTTGACCCGGAACCATACGGAGACGCGTTTTCCCGACCAGCACGCCTACTTCCGGTGGAGGGCAAGGCTCTGATCGCGGCCATTGACCTGATCGGCGACCACATCCCCGAAGGCTCGCTGGCATCGGTGCGGCGCAAGGTGGTGGAGGCGCTCGGTGACGATCCGGCCCACAAGGGGCTCCACATCGCCGCACTCAGCGGCGATGATGCGGAGATCGTAGCGAAGGCCCGCGAGGCTATCTCCACACGAAGGCTGCTGACCTTCGAGTACTACAAGGAGAATGAGGGCGAGTTCACGGCTCGCACCGTTGAGCCCTACCAGCTGGTTAACGGCCGTGAGGGCTGGTACATCGCAAGCTACGACGTCAAGCGGGGCGCGGTCCGCCACTTCCGCCTTGACCGCATCAAATCCGCCCAGGTCACTGACCGGACCTTCCAGGCACGCATCGGCCTTGATTTCTCAAGCGGTGTGGACGGATGGCTGCGCACCGGCGAGGTGCCAACCGCCAAGCGCGCACGAGTGTGGATCTCACCTGCGCGCGCACGCTGGATACGAGAGGAGCGGACGGTGATCGGTGAGGGAGCGGACGGCTCGGTGATCGTGGACTTCAGCTACGCCGGGCTGGACTGGCTGACGCGCAACGTGCTCAAGGAGGCAGGTGACGCCGTGGTGCTTGAGCCACCGGAGGCGCGTGCGGCGGTGCATGCTGCCGCAGCTGGGCTTGAGGCAGCCATCCCGGCCTGAGGCCATGCGCCGCAGGATCACCTGAGCGCCGCAGGATCACCCGAGCGCCGCAGGATCACCCGAGCGCCACAGCGTGGTCGAGAGGGACGGCGACCGTGTTGTGGGGGCCAAGGAGAGGCCTGCGCGGCCACTCTCAAACCTGGTCCAAACCCCCATCTTCATGTACTACGAGCAGCACGACCAGGTTCCGCGGGCCGTGTACCCCCTCCACGCGGGCCAGCTCGATGTCCGAGGTGGCCGACGGGCCGGAGATCAGCGTGATCGGCGCGTGGTGCATCCGCACCGCCTCGCCAACGCGCTCAAGCGCCTGTGGGAGAGTCTCCGTCACCTGACGGGCGTAAACCACACAGATGTGCGTGTCGGGCACGAGCGTCAATAACCTCCGTCCCGACAAACCCTGACCGTCAAGCACGATCGTGCCACTGCGGGCGATGGCCACCGCACAGCCGGTCAGCGCACCGTCAACGGCGTCAAGCTCCCGCGCCTTGAGTCCGTGGTCCTCGATGATCCGCACGCCGGCCGGGCGCCACCCGGCCGGAACCTCAGCGGGCGTCGCGAGCTGCTGCACCCCCAAGTCACGACACACTTCGCCGGCGACGGTCGCGACCGTCGCTTCAGACACCCGGCGGACCGTCGCCCGGTATTCAGACACGCGCTGCTCAAACAGATCGAGCACCGCCTGGGGCGAGAGTGTCCCGCCACGCTCATAGCTACCGGTGCGGACCGCATCCGGCAACGCGTCACATCCCGCTCGCTCAAATCCCACGTCAAAGCCCGCCCCCCGGTCAGCGCCGAGCGCCGCCCGAATCCTGGCGAGCACTTCGGTGCGAGCATCGCTCACGGTCGTCCTCTCCACCAGTCGCGGAAGCTCGCCTGCGGCAGCTGGGGAAGATCGCGAGCGTCACTCCAGCGCGCCAGTGGGCCAGGCAGCCAACGGCTGAACACGCCGTGGCGGACAAGCGGGCGCTGCGCAAGACGGCCGAGCCGCTGCGCCAGCTCGTACAGCCTGGAGCTTGCAAAGATCCGTGCCACGGCCGCCATCGCCAGAGCTTCAGGCCCGCGTCCGCGCTGCTGCTCGACAACCTGCCTGCGCAGCTCAACGAGCACCTGCGGAATGTTGATCTTCACCGGACAGACCTCGTAACAGGCGCCACACAGCGTTGACGCGTACGGCAGTGACGGCGCGTTCTGCACGCCGACCAGCATCGGCGTGAGGATCGCGCCAATCGGACCAGGATAGGTTGAGCCGTAGGCATGCCCACCGGTGCGCTCGTACACCGGGCAGACGTTCAGACAGGCTGAGCAGCGGATGCACCACAGGGCCTGACGGCCGATCTCGTCCGCCAGCACCCGGGTGCGACCGTTGTCCAGCAGGACGAGATGGAACTCCTGCGGCCCGTCAGCGGGACGCACCCCGGTCCACAGCGACGTGTAGGGGTTCATCCGCTCGGCCGTTGCGGACCGTGGCAGCAGTTGCAGGTAGACCTCCAGGTCCTGCAGGCTGGGAACCACCTTCTCGATCCCCATCACGGTAATCAGCACCTCAGGCAACGTCGTGCACATGCGGGCGTTGCCCTCAGACTCCACCACCACCACCGTGCCGGTTTGAGCCACGGCAAAGTTGGCGCCGCTGATCCCGACCCTGGCACTCAGGAACCGCTCACGAAGATGCCGCCGAGCAACCTCCGCCAGCGCGTGCGGGTCGTCACTGAGATCGGCTGGCGCCTCCGGCAGTGCACGTAAAAACAGCTCCCTGATCTCAGCACGGTTCTTGTGGATGGCAGGCACCAGGATGTGTGAGGAAGGCTCGTCGGCCAACTGGATGATCAGTTCGGCGAGATCGGTTTCAAGCGCCCGGACCCCGGCGCGCGCAAGCGCAGCGTTCAGGCGCGTCTCCTCCGTGGTCAGTGACTTGGCCTTCACGACCTCAGACACCTGGTGGGCGCTGACAATCCCGGCCACAATGCGGTTGCACTCCGCCGCGTCACGCGCCCAGTGAACTTTTCCGCCGGCGCCAGTGACCGCCGCTTCAAGCTCGATCAGGTACTGGTCAAGATGCTCGAGTGTGTGCTGCTTGATCGCACGGCCCGCCTCACGCAGATCTTCCCAGTCACTCATCTCCGCGACGATCCGCGCCCGCTTGGCGCGGATCGTGTGGGTGGCGTGATGGAGGTTGCGCCGACGCTGCGTGTCTTTGAGCGCCGTCCGTGCAGCCTCCGGGAAAGGCACGTGCGGCGTGGCCTGCAGAACCGCCTCGGAAGCCTCTGAAAGCGGTGAGGTCCACCCAGGTTCGGCCATCACAGACCGCCTGGCGACAAAGCGCTTCCCGGCAGCTGGGCGGCGGCCCTCCCCAGCGGTGCGTCGGCGCAGGCGAGAATCTCCGCCAGGTGCATGGCACGCACCCCCGCACGCTGACGTGAGAGAGCGCCGGCGATGTGCATCAGACAGGAGTTGTCGGTGGCGGTCACGACCTCGGCACCGGTGTCCAGAATGGCACGGACCTTGTCGGTCAGCATCGCCACAGAGGTGTCGGCGTTCTTGATCGCGAAGGTGCCGCCAAAGCCGCAGCACTGCTCTGCGTCCGGCAGCTCCACAAGGTCGATGCCGCGCACAGCCTCAAGCAGCTTGAGGGGGCGATCACCAAGCCCAAGCGCCCGCAGCCCGTGACAGCTTGGGTGATAGGTGACCCGGTGTGGGAAGTAGGCGCCCACGTCAACGACGTTGAGGCGGTCCACGAGTAGCTCGCTGAGCTCAAGCACCCGCGGCGCAAACGCCGTTACCCGGTCGATGAGACGCTCATCCCCAGTGGCCGCCGCCAGCCGCGGGTACTGTTCGCGCACCATCGATACACAGGATGCCGACGGTGAGACGATCAGCTCACTATCGGCGAACGCGTCCAGGAAGCCGCGCATCAGCGCGGTCGCCTCCGCCGCATAGCCGGTGTTTGAGTGCATCTGCCCACAACAGGTCTGTCCCTGCGGGAAGTCCACCGCCACACCGAGCCGCTCAAGCAGCTTTACCACCGCCCGGCCGGTGCCAGGAAACATGGTGTCTGTCACGCAGGTGACAAACAGCGACACCCTGGCGGGCGCCTGGCGAAGCTCGATCATGGCCGCGAGTCTACGGCGCGCAAAAGCTCAGTATCTGGCAAGCGTTCACAAGCAACCTGCGCATCAAAGACATTCCCGGTGAAATTGGCCGGTCGGCCGACATCGTCCATATGGCTAGGCGACTTTCTAAGGATGGACGGTCTCGGCCGGCTGGCCGACATCATCCACATGGCTAGTGGTCCATCGGTAGATAGTCCTACTGACCAAATGGTGACCAAGTTGCCCATGTTGCCCATGTTGGTCGGAGCGTTGACACAACCCGACGCCTTTCGTGAGATGCTCGAGAGCCTCGAGGATGGCGTTTACTTGGTCGATCGTCGTCGGCGGATCCTCTTCTGGAATTCGGCGGCCGAGCGGATTTCCGGGTTTGCCGCGTCGGAGGTCGTGGGCCACCGGTGCCCTGACAACATCCTTCGACACGTCGACTGCCACGGCACGCAGCTGTGTACGGGCCCGTGTCCACTGACGCGCACGATGCGCGACGGTTTGCCGCGGTCGGCTGATGTCTGGCTGCATCACAAGGCAGGCCAGCGAGTCCCGGTGGCGCTGCGCGCTACACCGATCCGCGATGCCGCTGGCCAGGTGATCGGTGCGATGGAGTTCTTCACAGACCGGTCTCGAGTTGTGGCCTCTGAGGAGCAGATCTCCACTCTGCGGGCGTTGGCGCTCAGCGATCCGTTGACCGGGTTGCCGAATCGGCGTTACTTCGAGATGGAGCTCAATAACCGCATGGCGGAGGTCCGCCGCCACGGCCACAGTCTCGGTTTCCTATTTGCTGATATCGATAGGTTCAAGTCGATCAACGACACCTACGGGCACGATGTCGGCGACATGGTCCTCAAGATGGTCGCCAGCACACTCTCAGCCAACCTGCGTACCGGCGACACGGTCGCACGGTACGGGGGCGAGGAATTTACGATTCTGCTGCCTTATATCAGTCAGTCGGCGATGATCTGGCTGGCCGGGCGGCTCCGCACGCTGATCAGGAACTGCAGCATCGATCTGCCCGCCGGTGGCGAGGTGTTTGTCACGATAACAATCGGCGCGACGCAGGCGACACCTGAGGACGACCCCGTGACATTGCTGCATCGTGCCGACGAGCAACTTTACCGAGGCAAGCGAGCCGGCCGGGACCAGGTCATGACGGATCTACTTGCTCAGACGGGTTAGCGCGCCGGCAGACCATATGAGGTTCCGCTGAGGTTCCCCCACGACCGTGAAGGCCCCATGTGGCTCCCTCCAGATCGTGGAGGGTTGGTCTATGCGACTAACGCACCGTAACTGGCCCCAACCCTCCCAGCAGACCGAACGCGCACAGTGTCCGCTCACCAGTCGTGCATGGTGCCGTCTTTTAGCCTGTTGACCGGCAGGTAGGCGGGCTGGTAGGCGTAGCGGGCGGCGGCGTCCTGGTCAAGCTCCACCCCCAGTCCCGGCGTCTCGCCAGGGTGCAGCATGCCGTCGGTGAAGCTCATGCTCTGACGAAACACCGTGTCGGTCTGCTCGCTGTGAGGCATGTACTCCTGAATGCCAAAGTTGTGGATCGCAAGCCCAAGGTGCAGTTGCGCGGCCAGCCCGACCGGCGAAACGTCGGTCGGTCCGTGAAAACCGGAGCGGATCTGGTACTGGGCGGCAAAGTCCATCAGCTTGCGCAGCGGCGTGATCCCACCAAAATGGGTGACTGCGGCTCGCACATAGTCGATCAGCTGCTCGCTGACCAGCGTCTGGAAGTCCCACACGGTGTTGAAAACCTCGCCGATCGCAAGCGGCGTGATGCTGTGCTGGCGCACCAGGCGCAGCGCCTGTTGGTTCTCGGCCGGGGTGCAGTCCTCAAGCCAGAACAGGTCGTAGGGCTCAAGGCTTTTGGCAAGCCTGGCTGCCTCAACCGGACGCAGGCGGTGGTGGGCGTCGTGCAGCAGCGGCAGCTCAGCACCGAACTCCTGGCGCACATGCTCAAACACCTTCGGGACGTGACGCAGGTACGCGGAGCTGTCCCAGTCCTCCTCAACGGGCCGCGCCCCCCGTCCGGCAGGCTCATAGTCGTAGCGCTCACCGGAAGCTTGCGGCTGGGCGGCAACACCGTAAACGGCGTGGACACCAGGGATCGAGCTCTGCACCCGGATCGCCCGGTAGCCCTTCTCAAGATGTTCGTGAATCGACTCAGACAACGACTGCATCGACACACCGGACGCGTGCCCGTAAGCCAAAAGGCTCTCACGTGAGGCGCCGCCCAAAAGCTGGTAGACCGGCATCCCGGCCGCCTTGCCCTTGATATCCCACAGCGCCATGTCCACAGCCGCGATCGCCGCCATCGTCACCGGCCCACGCCGCCAGTAGGCGCCCCGATACAGGTACTGCCAGCTGTCCTCAATCCGTGCCGCGTCACGGCCAGCCAGCAGCGGCGCAACGTGCTCACGCAGATACGCCGCAACAGCCAGCTCCCGGCCGTTCAGCGTCCCGTCACCCAACCCGGTCACGCCGTCCTCGGTCGTCACCTTCAATGTCACGAAGTTGCGGGTCGGGCTGGTGACCACAACCTCCGCGCTTCTAATCTTCATGTGGTTGATCTCCATTGACACCTCCCCACCATAAATGGCGGGGATTCCAGGCCCGTTCGGGTCTTACGCCACGATGGCATAAGGCTCTCCCCCGGTCGCTGCCAACAAATCGG
>JBMFHK010000011.1:0-37776 GCA_049976865.1 Solirubrobacteraceae bacterium
CCTCAAACAACACCAAGCGCAGCACACCGCTCGCAGCCACGCCCGCCGGTCTGCGCCGCGACCACCGTGCCGACAGCCCGTAAAGCCAACAAACGACGTGAACAGTTACCGCGCTGCCAAACAAAGCTTAAAAGCCGAACCCCGCTCTTTACGTTTACCGCAGTGTGGGCGCCGCGTGGCGAGGGCCACCAGACGCCGCCGCTACCAGGTCGCTAAAAATGCCCGCACGGACGTCAGGAGACTTCAGGTCAGCTCTTGGCGCCCCCGGCGCGGGCGGTCAGCAGGTTGCTTTCAAAGGTGCGGGTTGTGCGCGTCCGCTCCCGGTGTTCAGCCAGCGCCAGCTCAAGCAGCTCATCCATCAGGTCCGCAAAGGGCATGCCCGCAGGCTCCCAGAGGTAGAAGGCAAACGACCCCGGGATCGTGTTGCACTCATTGACATAGATCTGCCCGTGCGCGTCGATCAGGGTGTCAACGCGTGCCACCCCGGCGCAGCCAAGCGTCGTGAAGGTCTGCTCCGCAAGCCGTTTGACCTGCTGGGCCTGCTCGTCCGGGATGGGCGCCGGGATGAGGCGCTGCATAGAACTCATGCCGGCTTTTCCTGCCTGCTTGCCAGCCGGCGCCTTACCACCGCGCATGTACTTGTCCTCAAAGGAGAGGAACCCGTTGCTGGCCACCGGCTGCTCACAGACGGAAGCACGTGGCCCTACACCCGGCCGGCCCAGCACCGCGCAGTTGACCTCGATGCCTGCCTGGACCGCCGGTTCGACCAGCACGGTACGGTCCAGCTCGAAGGCCAACTCCAGGGCTTCCAGCAGCTCACTCTCATCGCTACACCGGCTGACGCCGATGCTTGAGCCCAGCGAGACAGGCTTAACGTAGACGGGCAGGCTGAAACGCTCGGTGACGCGCTTGACCGAACCGGCACCCTGCCCGATGGCAAACTCCTCACGACGCAGGACCAGGTCGTCAAGCACAGGAACGCCCGCTGAGCGCAGCAGCGCCTTGGTGATCGCCTTGTTCATGGCCAGCACGGCAGCCTCGTGCGTCGGCCCGGCGTAGGGGAGGTCAGAGAGCTCCAGCAGACCCTGCAGGCACCCGTCCTCACCCTGGGTGCCGTGTGTGGCCGGCAGCACCACATCCGGCCGAAACGGCGTCGGCTCACCGCCCCGGCGGCCGCGCAGGCCACGTTGACGGGACGGCCGCTGGGTCAAAACCCCCGCGCCCACGTCGAAGGTCACGGCCAGCTCCTCAAAGTCCGCCTGCCGGTAGGCGTCGATCTGGAGCAGACGCTCACCCGCGTACCAGCGTCCGGCCCGGTCGATATACACCGGCAACGGCCGGTGGCGGACCGACAGAACCTCACAGGCTTGGATCCCGGTGATGATGGACACGTCGTGTTCAACAGAGCGGCCGCCAAATACGACCGCCACGTTCAGGGAGTGCACTGGCATCGCCGGGCAGTCTAGCCGCGCGCGCCAGCCCGCGGCTGACGGTGAGGGGCACGCGCCAGCCGGACCTTGGGCTGTGCCGGTGGCGTTTACCATCGCTGATATGCGGCCTGCGCCTGCACACCACGACCGGTACGCCTTCACCGACATCCTCGGCTTACGGACCCGTTTTCTGAGCGTCGGAGACGACCCTTCAGTGCTCGTCCTGCACGGCTGGGGAGGCAGCATTGAGAGCGTTACACCGATCGTCAACGGCCTTGACGGCGTGGCAGGCGTTGTGGCGGTGGATCTGCCCGGGTTTGGCCAGACCGCGCTGCCGCCGCAACCGTGGGGCGTTGCCGACTACGCGGACTGGGTGCTCGCGCTTATTGAACAGCTCGGCCTGGACACGGTCGCGATCGTCGGCCACTCCAACGGGGGGCGGATCGCCATCAAGCTGGCCGCCGAGCATCCCGAGCGCATCACCAGGCTGCTGCTGGTTGACTCCGCCGGGATCAGACCGCACCGCACCGTCAAATATCACGCCAAGGTGCTGAGCGCCAAGACGGTCAAGCACCTCGCCCCCCGCCTTGGCCCACTGGGCGCCGCCATGCAACGCCAGATCGCCAGCCGGGTCGCCTCCTCAGACTACGCCAGCGCCGGAGAGCTGCGGCCCACCTTCACACGCCTGGTCAACGAGGACCTGACACCGCTGCTCTCCCAGATCAAGGCTCCGACGCTGCTTATCTGGGGCGAGCGCGACGATGCCACACCGCTGGCCGACGGGCAGCTCATGGAGAAGCTGATTGACGACGCAGCGCTGATCGTGCTGCACGGCGCCGGGCACTACTCATACCTGGACGATCCGCGACGGTTCACTGCGATCGCCCGCAGTTTTTTGGCAACACCCCGGCCCACCGGACCTGAACCCGGGACCGCATGAGCCTCGCGGCGGTCCTTTTGCTTGCAGCCGGCGCAGGCACAATCCCGCTGATCTTCGTGCAGCAGCGCCGCAGCCTGCACCTGCTGCAACTTGAGCACTACGAGAACCGCCGGCTGCTGGTCTGGGTGCGGCGTCGCGGCGAGCTGATCGCGCTCCCGCAGGCGCCGGTGCGACTGCTGCTTGCAGCCGTCAGCGTGGTGTTGGCTGCTGAGCACACACAAGCCGCCGCGGAGTCAGCCGCTGTTTTTTTGCTGCTGGCAACCAACGCCTGGGAGGCGAGGCCCCATTTGCGCCGGGGCCAGATCAAACCGCTGGTTTACACCAGCCGCGCGCGGCTGATCCTGGTGACGGCCGTCTCAGCACCGGCCGGCGTGTGGTTGGTCGCACTGGGCCTGTCAGCAACGGGCCGCGTTGCGGCAGCCGCCGTCGCGGCTGGGCTGATCACCGCCTCAACGCTCGCCCCCGCGCTGCTGACGGCCAGCGCCAACCGTGCGCTTTCACCCTGGCAGCGCCACGTCAACCGGCGTTTCGTCAACGCGGCGACCAGCACGCTGGCAAGTGTCGATCCGCGTGTGGTGGGGATCACCGGCAGCTACGGAAAGACCACCACGAAGGTTTGTGTCGGGTCCGTGCTGGAGCAGTCACAACCGACGCTCATCACTCCCGCCAGCTTCAACAGCTACCTGGGGATCGTACGCACGATCAATGAGCACCTGCGGCCTGCTCACCGTAACTTCGTGGTGGAGATGGGGATGTACAGGGCGGGTGACATCCGGGAACTGTGCGAGCTCACCCACCCCACAATCGGCGTGATCACCGCAATCGGCCCGGCGCACCTGGAACGGATGGGTTCCCTTGACGCTATCCAGGCGGCCAAGGCCGAGCTGGCCCAGGCGCTGCCGCCGGACGGCTGGCTGGTCACCAACGCCGATGACCCGCGTTGCCTGCAGATCGCAGCCGCCACCACAGTGAAAACAACGCTCTACGGTTTGAACAACCCTGCTGCGGAGGTCCGCGCCGAGCACGTGGCGATCACTGACGGCAGAACCAGTTTCGATCTTGTCCTGGCTGGCGAGCGAACCTCTGTGACGGTCAACCTGCTTGGCGCACACAACGTCAGCAACCTGCTGGCGGCGGCAGCGGTCGGGCTGGTGGTCGGGATGCCAACCGAGCTGATCAAGCGCGGGCTGGAGGCCGTGGAGCCGCCCGAGCACCGTTTACAGCCGCTACCCAACGCTGGCAGCGGAGTGGTTGTGATTGACGACGCCTACAACTCAAACCCGGCCGGTGCGGCCGCCGCCCTGCAGGTGCTGGCCGACCATCCGGCAGCCCGACGCATCCTGGTCACCCCGGGCATGGTCGAGCTGGGAGACCTGGAGGCGTTTGAGAACGAGCGCTTCGGGCAGCTGGCCGCGCCGGTGTGTGATCACGTCATCCTGGTGGGCCCGACACGGACCCAGCCGATCCGAGCCGGGCTGGAACAGGCCGGCTTTGACACGGACGCAATCCATGTTGTCCCCGACATCCACGGCGCGACCGCGGTCCTGGCTCGTCTGACACGTGCCGGCGACGTGATCCTCTTTGAAAACGACCTGCCCGACCTCTACGCCGAAGATGGCTCAAACGCGGCCTGAGACGATCCGCTCAATCCTGGTGCTCGGCGGCTCCTCTGAGCTCGGTGTGGCGATCGCAGGACGGCTTGCCCAGCACCCGGAGGCCAGTGTGGTGCTCGCCGGCCGCACACCACAGGCGCTTGAGCGGGCGGCCGCCAGGCTGCGCCACAGCGGCGTTTGCACTGTCCACACGCTGAGCTTCGAAGCTCTGGCGCCAGAGACCCACCAGGATGTTCTGTTGGCTGCAAGCCACCTGTGTGGCGACCGGCTTGACGTCGTGGTTGTCGCATTTGGGGTCCTGGGCGAAGGGGAGGGCGACCTGCACAACCCGGCCGCCGCCGCCCGCCTGGCCGCGGTCAACTACGGCGCTGCGATGTCAGCCTCGCTCGCCGCGGCGGACCTGTTGCGCGGGCAGCGCGACGGCACGATCGTGATCATCTCCTCGGTGGCGGCGGTGCGGCTGCGGCACAAAAACTTCATCTACAGCTCCACAAAGGTCGCGACCGACCGCTTCGCCCAGGGACTGGCACAGCTGCTGCGGGCAAGCGGCGTGCGTGTGGTGATCGTGAGACCCGGTTTTGTCCCCACCCAGATGACCGCCGGACGCAAGCCGCCGCCGGTGCTTGTCAGCACGCCAGCTGCGGTTGCGCAGGCAACCGCACGCGCGTTGGCCGCCGGCAGCGAGTGCGCCTGGTCGCCGCGGGTGTTCCGTTACTTGGCGCCGGTGATCCGGATGCTGCCGCGTTGCCTCTGGAGCCGGATCGCTTTCTAGGATCGCCCCAGACCTTCAGCAGCCCGCCACCGACACCACCGGCAGCGCCGTTGAAAAGTCCCCATGCCCAGCCGCAGCAGGCCCCTGAGCCCCGTCACCAAGACCTGATGAATAGGCCGTGCCAGCCAGCCTATTATGGGCCGAACCTGATGTCGATGGTGCCGCTGTCACTGTAGCGGTAGCCGTACTTGGCGTTGATCAGGGACGCGGTGAAGGCAACCGGGTATGGGGTTGGCGCAGTGCCCAGAAGCTGGAACGACGCGATGCCCTGACGGTTCGTGAAGCTTGATGCTTTGCGCCCCGGCGACCCGCCGTTGATGCGCACACTGCCGCGCCGGATACCGGTGTCGGTGAAGACGACCTCACCCATGAGCACCAGCACCCCGGCGCGGCGCAGGGGGGTGCCGTTCACCTGGAAGACCTGGACGGATAGGGTCATCGGCTTGCCGACCGGCACAACGTGGTCCACGGCGCTGGGGCTGTAGAGCATGTGGTAGAGGATCGGCCGGTAGTTCGCGCTGGCGGAGAAGGATTTGGGGGCGTCAACATAGCCCACCACCTGGAAGCCTCCGTAGACCGACGGCTGCGACGCAGCGTCCGGTGCGAGCATCGTGTAGGTGGTGCTCTGACCTGGGCGCAGCGTCCGCGCACCGGAGGTGATGAGCCAGAAGGTTGAGTTGTACCCGCCGCGCACCACGTCAAAGCCGGGCTTCACAGTGTCGTGACTTCGGTTGGTTACCAGCACCGACAACTCGACGATCCTGTCGTTGGTTCCCGTGGTCTGAACACCGACAATGCGGATCCGCAGCGGCTGCGGCGCCGTCAACGAGTAGGCGACGGTGGCAACTGCGGCAAGACCAACCACCGCCGCGGCCAGCGCCCAGCGGCCGGAACGAAACAGCCGGGACAGACCGGATACCGCACCTGCCAGCACGCCACCGGCCCGCGCATGCGCCCGCCCAAGGTTCTCACGCAGCTGAAAATGCGGGTGTTGCACGGTGCTGACCGCAATGAACCCGACTGGGATCAGTGAGATGAAGTAGTTCATGTTGGAACGGTCTGCGAAGAAGAACGCGAGGGCCGGCAAAACGTAGGCGCTGCCGCGCAGCAGCGGATAGGTGCCCACGAACGCGATCAGCAAAAAGATGAACACCAGCGCCGCGGAAGCTGAGAAGGCGGTGACCGATCCGCCGCCAACGTGCAGGTAAAGGCTCAGCGACAAGATCCCCTGGCCGGTTGGAACCATGTTGGCGAACATCGGTGTCACCACCCCCTTCACCCAGTCAGAAGGCGACGCGACCAGGTACGGGAGGTTCGGGATCATCAGCGCCGCCACCACCACCGCCAGGTAGCGGCCCGCACGTTTCAGCCCGGTCCGCAGGTCGGTGCGGTCGCGTTCATCCAGACACAGGGCGATCAGCACAAACGGCAACGCCAACCACGGGTTCTGTTTGATCCCCATCGCCAGACCGAACATCACGGGTCCTATGTAGGACAGGCGACTGGAGCCGAACCTGTCCCAGCGGTACGCGGCGATCGCCAGCAGCGGCATGAACAGAACGTCGGTCACACCGCCGACCGTGAACTGGGCGTAAACCATCACGGCGCCAAACAGGATGGCCACCGGCCTGATCCGCCGGGGCACCATCGCGAACATCATGAGCAGCGTCAGCGCCCACGCCATGATGTTGACCGTGGGCGCGAGGTTCAACGACCAGCCCAGCAGCAGGAACGGCACGTACACCAAAAACGACTGGGCCGGATAGGAGAGCGTGGTGACTGGAACGCCGTTAAACCCGTACGTGTAGAAGGTCGTTGGTGTACGGAACAGGCCAAACGCCGGCCGCATTGAGAACGCGTACGGGTTGTGCCCGTGATGAGCCAGCATCGCCGCGTACTGGTTGAAAGCCATCGCGTCGGTCCCGTACGGTGAGAGACCGCCGATGTTGTTGATGCCCCAGACCACAAAGGTGGCCACAAGCATCAGGGCGGTGCCCCATTCCAGCACCTGAAGCACCCGGTCATCGATCGCCCAGGTGCCCTCTGGCATCCACGACGCGATGATCGTCAAAAGCCCCCAGAGGCTGCAGACCACCAGAAAAGGCACGGTCCAGCCCTGCGATGAGCTGCCGATCAGCTGCCAGGACCAGCCGAGCAGCCCCAGGCCAACCAGCATCCAGAGCAGCCGATGTTCCGGCAGCGGGCTGGCCCGGACCGTCTGTGGCGACGCGGGAGGCGGGACGCGACGACCCGCCTGACTGTTTTCGTCGGGCTCTCGTGCAGGGGCACCCGGTTTATCAAAGATCAGATCAACCATTTGGCTGGGAATCCAGGTGGCACCGAGCAAGCCTGCGCCGTGACGGGCGGCCACAGTACCTTCGCCGGAAACCACCACGCCCGCCGGGAACGGCACCCGGCATCACCGCGTGCCGTTTGGCGAGTTTAGCCGATCCGGCTTTTGTCGCTGGGAAACCCGAAATGTCAGCTCACCTCACCTCACCAGCGGCTTGTGGCGCGCAGGGTCACCTTGACATCACCTGCGAGCCGCAGCTGCGCCCCACCGGTCACAGAGCGCGCTGCGAATCACGGGCCGCGAGCCGCGGCCCGCAGGGCTAACGGTCCGGACGGTCTGGATAGATCTCATCGATGGTGGTGAGTGCCACGTACGGCAGGCCGGTTGCCTGCCGGATCGCGTGCTCGCCGCCGGCCAGGCGGTCACAGACGGCCAGCACACCGACCACGCGGTGACCCGTCTGACGCAGCACGTCAAAGGCGCGTAGCGTTGAACCACCGGTGGTCACCACGTCCTCAACGAGCATGCAGCGATCAGCGTCGGTGAGCACTGGGCCCTCGATGCGGCGCGCCAGCCCATGCTGCTTTGCCTCTTTGCGGACAAAGAACGCCTTGACCTGGGCACCGCCGGCCAGTGCCGCGCAGGCGATCGGATCGGCGCCCATGGTCATGCCGCCAACCGCGGTTGCGCCCCACTCATCGGCCTGGGCGGCCACCAGTTCGGCCAGAGCCCCAAAGCCATCCGGAGTGAGGATCGCGCGGCGGGCGTCCACCAGATACTGTGCCACTAGGCCGCTGGTCAGCGTCACCTCTCCAACCACCAGCGCCTGCGTGCGCAGCGCGTCAAGCAGACGGGCACGCGCACTAGCGTGGCGTTGCGGCACGGTGCTCACGGCCGCCGCCTAAGTGTAATAGGTGTCGACCCAGTCACCAACGTGCAGCCAGTTGTAGGCGGTGATCGCGTCGGACATGGGCAGTCTCATACAACCGTGGCTTGCCGGATAGTCAGGAGCCGGGTCATAACCGTGGATCGCGTAGCCGCTGTAGAAGAAGGATGAGAAGTACATGCCATCCGGCGTGTAGTACGGCTCCTTGTAATACACCTGGAATTTGCCAAGTATGGTGGGTGTGGACGGCTTGCCGGAGCTGATCGGGAACAGCATCGCAACCCGCGAACCGTTGATGAACGCAATCACCTGATCAGACAGGTCGCCCTCCACGTGGTGGCCCTGCAGCGGGTAACGGACATGGAAAACCCCGCGGCCGTCCAGCAGGTCGGTCACGGTCACCGCGTCAAGCTGCATGTGGCCCTCGCCCTCACCCAGTAACCGGTGATACGTATCCAGCGCCAGCTGCGTGCCCAGGTCGTAGACGCCGGTCTGGGGAAGGTAGATGTGCAGCGCCGCCAGTCGCTGCTGGAGAAGCTCAACGAACTGACCGGTGGCGCCTGGGGAGACGTTCGCATCAAGTGCCCGGAAACCCGTGTGTATGGTAAAGGCGGGACGGCCCTGCCCAGGCACACGGTGGAGTATCACCCGCACGTTACCGACAGCCGGTGCGTCCAAGTTGACCACAAAGTGCCAGTTGCCTTCAGCGCGCCCCCGGTAGGTGAGCCTGCGGCGCTTGAAAACCCGTGTGCCCTCACGGGTGCTGAACCGGATGACCGTGCCGGCCGCCACGCCGGGCAGGGTCACGCTAACGGTCACCTGCCGGTGTGGCACCGTCACAAAGTGACCGTGGACGGTGAACGCATGTATCAGACGCAGTCTGCGGACGGTGAGCGCACGCGGCGTCACACGCGCACCGGCGCCAGCCGCTAAAGCCGCCATCACAACGGCCGCCACACCGGCGATCATGCTCACACGCCGCCTCATCCGGCAGAAGTAAATCAGCTCTGCACCCGCGCCGGGCGGCTCACGCGCCCACGACACGGCCGTTTGGGCGGGACAGCGGCCCGGTGACGAGCGCGATCGCAAACAGTGCGCCGACACTGACCAGCACGATCGTCCCGACGCTCCAGCCCATCTGGTTTACACCAAAAGCGATGCTGTTGTTGATCGAGTGAAGCGCCATGGACGGGTACAGAGACCCGGTTTTCCAGCGCAGCACGGACAGCAAAAAGCCAAACAGCGCCAACGGCAGCAGGTATTGCAGTGCCGCCGACTGCACATGTGCGGCGCCAAACAGCAGGCCGACGATCAGCGCCGCCAGCCAGGGGCCAAGCTCAACGAAGCCGACCCGCACGCGCATACGCCGCAGGACGCCGAACAGAAAGCCACGGAAGAAGAACTCCTCCGCCATGGGCGCAGCCACGCAGACAAACACGGCAACGGCAGCAGCCGCGACGGTGCTTGTCCTGATCCCAAGGCCGCTGGGCAGCTTGTCCGTGCCGTGCAGGTTAAGCGCCGCGCCGTAGAGGGCGGTGACAACGTAGTAGACGGCCGCCGCCAGGACTGTCCCGCCCACTCCCAAAGCCAGAGGGATCCGACGGTACCCAAACGCCTGCCTGCCCATCCAGCCCCGCGGCACCGTGAAAAACAGGGCGGCCAGCACGAACGTGAGGTCAAACAGGTAATCGCTGGCGATGTTGACGGCAGGCGTCGGATTGGCGGTTGGGGAGCCAAGCGCACTACCCACCAGGGTCAGAAAGATCGTGACGAACAGCCCGGCCGACAGGCCCAGCAGGATCGCAGCCAACGCAACCCAGTAGGGGGTGGCCGACGTGTCAGAACGCTGGCCATCGGCGGGTTGAAGCTCACCTTGTGCACTCATCAGCGGCGAGCTTACAGCCACGCTCCGCCCGTGGCTCAGATGCCGAGCAGCGCCGGCAGCTCGCTCAACGAGCTGATCACCGTAACGGCGGCAGGCACCTCGCCGCCACGGGCGGCCAGAGTCTCTTCGTCACGGGCGACCAGCGTCTCGCCATCGCGGCGCAACAGCACCGGGCGCACACCGGCCGCCAGCGCGCCGGCGACATCCTCGGCGGCGATGTCACCAACATGGACCGCCTGCGCCGCGGCCACGCCGGCCAGCTGAAGGCCTATGGCAAACGGCCGCGGGTCAGGTTTGGCGGCGCCCACCACGGCCGAGCTGACCACGCCGTCCAGCATCGCCGCAAGCCCGCAGCGCGCCAGCACCTCAGCAAGCGACACGTCCCAGTTGCTGACCACCACCAACCGCAGCCCCGCAGCGCGCAGCAACGCAAGGGTTTCCGGCACCTCCGGATAGACCCTGAAACGCAGGCTTCCCATCAACACCTCGGCCAGCCTTTCGGGCTCAGCGCTGCACAGCCCGGGCTGCGCAGGCAACGCGTCACGCAGGACCTCTGCGCAGCGCAGCCGCAGCGCGGCCAGGCTCTCAGCGTCACGTGCGCTCGCCATGTGGTCGCGGTAGTAGGTGATCTCGGCGCTCAGCGCCACTCGCGCCTGCTCTGCGCTGACTTGGACGCCGAACCTGCCGTCCAGTTGTGCGCACAACTGGTCGACCGGCGCTTGGAGTTCAAGCAGCGTCCCAAAGGAGTCCAGTAGCACTCCGCGGATGGCCTGAAGTCCGGCGCTCATGCGACCCAGTGCCAGGTTGCGAACTCAACCGTGGAAACGGCCAGCAACACCGCACTGACGCTCAACGTCACGCTCAGCAGGCGATGCCTGGTCAGCAACTGGGCAGCCCAGATGAACAGCGGGAAGATGACCAGCTCATAGCGCGGCAGCGAGGCCAGCACCTGCAGCTTCACCGGGTCTGAGAGGCCCATCACCAGCAGCACCAGCGCATAGGTCCAGTAGGCCGCCGGCTGCTGGTAGATCGCCCCCAGCAAGGCGAAAAGCCCTACCAGCAGAAACGCAAACAACAGGATGTCATCCGCGGCCGAGGCGGTGGGACTGGCCGCGTACAGCCACACGTGGTAAGGCGGGTTCGGGCCCTGCAAAAGCTGCTGCAAACCGTGGAAAGCCTGGATCGCCCCTGTGCCGATGGTGAGTAGCGGGAAAGTCGTGTGCCGGTACCAGGCCGTCTCCTCACTGAAGGGCGCCAGGGGCTTGCCGTACTGTACCCACAGATAGCCCAGATACGCCAGCAAACCGGCGGGCGTGAGCAGCATCCAGAGCGCCTGCGCTTCTAACCGGTAGCGCGGCATCAGCCGCAGCAGTCCGCGCCGCTGTTGTTTCGCCCAGCGCGTCAAGCTGCGCCCTGTGCCCTCACGCGGCCCGTAGAAGTAAAGGACCGCCAGCGGCACAAACAACGCAAAGCCGCCGTTGCGTGACAGGGCCGCCAGAGCCCCGAGCACGCCAGCCAGCCACCAGCGTTCACGCCGGGCCGCGTAGATGCAACCCACCGACAGCGCAAGGAACAGAGCCTCCGTGTACACGGCCGAGAAAAAGAACGACATCGGGGAGAACGCGACAAGCATCACGGTCGCGCTCCCGATCTCAGCCCCAAAGTCCAGCGCGACCAGCCGTTGCAGCAGCACCAGCGCCACCGCAAAGGCAAGCAGGGAGATAGCCACCCCGGCGAGCAGGTCGGAGGCAAACAGCCAGCCGGTGAGGTGTATGAGCAGCGGATACAGCGGGAAGAACGCGGTGCGGTCAAGCGAGGCGCCGTACCCCGAGCGGGCGATGTTCAGATACCACACCGAATCCCAGCGGGCCAGCGGAGCCAACAGCACGTTGGCAAAGTAGGAGCGAAACGGCGCCGTGAGGTTGGTGGGATCGTAAGTCTGGACGGCGCCCGCGACTGCGCCAATCTGCAGAAACCCGAAGACACCGGCGAGCCAGAGCACCAGCCGGGACCCGACCAGCGCCTGCCACACACTGCTGTCGACTCGCCGTGCCAGGGCCACCACCGCCCCAGTGTCGCACGTCGGCAGGCAGGATCGGCGCCTGCCGCGGCGAACAGGTACCACAGGCGAAGCCCACCGGCCAGGCGTTTTCCTGGACGTTGCGTCCGGGCGCCGGACACCGTTACGGTGACGCCCTAAACTGGCGGGTTCCGGCACGGGCCAGCCCGCGGTCCGTGAGCGTCACCCACCTCACCAGCCAGAACCCGAGATGACGCGACGTGAAAGACAGCGGCGACGCCGCAAGCACAAACACCCAACCCTCCGTGCGGTAATGCTCAGCGGCGGGTTGCTGGCCGGGCTGCTGGTGCTGGCGTTGGGCGGCTTTGCGCTCTGGGTGGTTCACACGGCTGACAGCGCACCCAACCTCAGCAATCTGGCACCGCGCCTGCCCGGCCAAAACACTGAGATCTTCGCGGCGGGCGGCCAGCCACTCGGCTACGTATCCTCCGCCGTGTTGCGCACGGTGCTGACCCAGCAGCAAGAGCCCAAACTGCTGCGTGAAGCGACCGTCGCCATTGAGGACCGGCGCTTCTTCCAACACGGCGGCGTGGACTACGAGGGCCTGCTGCGCGCGGCGATCAAGGATGTGTTTGAGGGAGGAGGGTTACAGGGCGGCTCGACACTGGCCATGCAGCTGGCCACCAACGTGTATCTGCCACCCACGGTCGCAGCCACACACAACCTGCGCTACAAGATCATCCAGATCAAGCTCGCCAACGAACTGGAGGCACAGCACTCCAAGAACTGGGTGCTCACCCAGTACCTCAACGATGTCCCCTACGGGACAACCTACGGGCAGACCGCGATCGGCGTAGCCGCCGGCTCCCAGATGTTCTTTGACAAGCCGGTGAACAGGCTGGATCTGGCCCAGATCGCGCTGCTGGCAGGGTTGCCACAGGCCCCCAGCGAGTACAACCCGTTTGTCAACAAGCCGCTGGCCCGCTGGCGGCGCGGCCTGGTGCTGGCGGCAATGGTGAGATCCGGCTACATCAGCCACGCCCAAGCAGCCGCCGCCAACGCTGCGCCCCTACAGGTCCATCAGAACCAGCGCTACGACTCCATCCGCCAGCCGTATGTTGTCCAGTACGTTGAGCAGCAGCTGCTACAGGACCTTGGCGCGCGCGTGGTCGACGCCGGCGGACTGAAGGTGTACACCACGATCAACCTCGCTGACCAGACAGCGGCTGCCGCGGCGATCAAGGCCAATGAGGGCCGTCCAGGGGATCCGGCCGCGGCGCTTGTTGCCGTAGACGCGGCGACGGGGCAGATCGTGGCGCTGCAAAACTCCACCACCTACGGGGTGGGCCACGGCCAGACCCAGTTTGACTATGCCACGCAGGCCGCACGCCAAACCGGTTCGGCGTTCAAAGCGTTCGTGCTGATGACGCTGATCAAGAATTATGACGGCGACCCTAGCCAGACTTACTACGACTCCCACTTCCTGCGGGCGGGCTGGCTGCCCGGCTACCCGACCTACTCGGTTCGCACCGCCGAGTACAGCTACCTGGGCGTGATCAACGTCACCCGCGCGACCGCGGTGTCTGACAACACTGTCTACGCCCAGCTGGGAGTGGACTTGGGTATGAACAACGTCGATGAGACCGCCCACCAGATGGGCATCACCGCCAAGCTGACCGGCAACCCCGCCGAAGCGATCGGCGGCCTGAAATACGGCGTCTCACCGCTGCAAATGGCGGACGCCTACGCGACGCTCGCAAACGGCGGCGAGCACGTCCCGCCGACGATCATCGCCAAGGTGGTGCTGCCAGACGGCAGGGTGATAGATCTCGGCAACCCGCCCCAGACCCGGGTTTTCACGCCAGGGCAGGCGTATGAGGGCACGCAGACGCTCCAGACCGTCATCCAGTGGGGAACCGGCACCTCAGCCAACTACGGCTGCCCGGCCGCAGGCAAAACCGGCACCACCAGCAATTACACCGACGCTTGGTTTGTCGGTTATTCCCCAAAGATCTCAACGGCGGTCTGGGTCGGCTACCCGAACTCAGATGTGTACATGAACGACGTCAACGGTCTGGGCCCTGGATACGGGGGCACGCTCGCGGCGCCGATCTGGCGTCAGTTCATGAAGCAGGCATCCGCCGGATACTGCGGGTCGTTTCCGGCGCCGTCAAAACCGTGGCATGGCGTCGAGTACTTCGGCAAGCATGCGGTTGACACGTATATACCGCCACGCACCACCACCACCGCGACCACAGCCACCACCACCGCGACCACCTCCCCCGCGCCAAGCACCCTCACCGGCGGCAGCTCAGGGCTGACCTCCCCAAGCCCCGGCACTGGCAACCAAGCTCCGGGCGTCACAACACCGGCCGTCACACCGCCCGCCGGCGGTAACACGATCACGCCCGGTCAGGGCAACTGACATAGAATCCCGTCAGATGCCAAAAGAAGAGAAGGTCGAATTTGAGGGTGAGGTCGTGGAGGCCCTCCCCAACGCGATGTTTCGCGTGAAGCTCGACAACATGGACCGGGTGGTGCTCGGTCACGTAGCCGGCAAGATGCGCCGGTTCCGCATCCGCATCCTCCCCGGTGACCGGGTTCGCGTCGAGCTCTCCCCCTACGATCTGGATCGTGCCCGGATCGTCTACCGCCACCGGTAACACCCCGGCCTGGCAGACAACACGACGCCCACAGCCGTGAACGAGCTTGAGCTGATCGCCGAGCTTGGATCGTTGCTGCCCGCTGCGACCGGACGGGTGGTGCGCGGCGTCGGCGACGATGCGGCAGTGGTGAGGGCCCAGGGGTACGCCGTCACCTCAGTGGACACGATGGTTGACGGAGTGCATTTCCGTGCCGCGGAGATGGAGCCTGGCGAGGTCGGAGAGCGCGCCCTGGCGGGCGCGCTCTCCGACCTCGCCGCCATGGGAGCGCTCCCAGGTGAGGCCTACCTGGCGTTGGGGATGCCAGCCGGGACCAGCCTGGCAGACGCACGGGCGCTGATCCAAGGGGCGGCCGCGCTCGCCGAGACATTTGGCGTGGTGATCGCTGGCGGCGATGTCACCGCCGCGCCCGCCCTGATCGTCTCCTTTACGGTCGTGGGCTGGACGGAGGATCCGGGTCAGCTGGCCTGCCGCGACGGCGCCCAGCCCGGCGACCTGGTCGGCGTGACCGGCTCACTGGGCGGTTCGGCAGCCGGGCTGGCGGTTGCTACGGGACGGGCGAGCACCCGGTTTGCCGCAGACCTGCGGGCGCGCTACACGCATCCCCAGCCACGGCTGGGGGAGGGCCGCGCCCTGGCGCTCGCAGGCGTCAGCGCAATGCTTGACCTCTCCGACGGCCTGGCCAGCGACGGTGCGCACATTGCCCGCGCCAGCGGCGTGACGCTGCGCGTCGATCTTGCCTCGCTGCCGCTTGCAAGCGGCGTGGCGGAGGTTGCCGGACAGCTGCATGAAGACCCGGCGAGCTTTGCCGCACGCGGCGGTGAGGACTACGAGCTGCTGTTCTGCGCCGCTGAAAGCTCGGCGCCGATCATTGAGGCCGCGCTGGCCGACCTGGGGTCACGCCTCACCTGGATCGGCCGGGTCACCGAGCCGGACGCCAGCCAACCCACAGATGGGGACAACACCCGCCGCGGCCGGCTCAGCTTCCGGGACCGTGACGGCAGCGAACTCACGCTGACCGGCGGCTACGAGCACAGTTTCTGAAAGGTTGACGGTGTCGCAGGCGCCATCACGGCTTTCGCGGACGCCAGGATGAAGCTCACGAGCCGCCTGAGCCGGTCGCCGGACGCGAGCCCGTCAGCCGCTGCGCGGCCATAAGTAGACGAAAGAGCGGGTCTTTGATCAGCGCGTCAGCGACCTTCTGCGGATCAACCTCGTACTCGCCGCTCTGTAGCTGTTCCTTCAGCGTCATCAGTTGGGACTCCTCATCCGTGGGCATCCTGCCAACTGGGATCGGCGCACGCCGCCGGAAGCTCGACTCCTCGCCCCGGCCAGTCAACAAACCGACTAACGGTGATCTGAGTCATTCCGCAAGCGCCAAGCAGGTTGCAGGCCCAGCGTAACCAGCAGCGTCGGCAGCGCCCTGGCAAGCCGCCGGCCAGCGGGCCGGCGGCGCACCTGAACCGTTGCAGGGCCGTTCATCGCCGCAGCGCCGACCGGGTGCCGCCCAGCGAGCCGGGGCCAGCGTAGGTTACTGGACCACGGACGGTGACCGGCGGGCTCGGGCGGGTCTCCGGCGCCCGCATCGCCCGTGCGGCGATCACCGTCGCGCTGAGCAGGCAGCCAAGCGCGAGCGCCCAGCCAACCGCCATTGCCACAGACATGGAGCCGCCCACCATCAGGGAGATGCTCCAGAACAGATCCAGTGGTGAGAGCGCGTAGGCGTTCAGGTAGTAGGCAACCACCAGCAGCCCGGGCACAACCCCGATCACCAGCAGCGTGACGAGAGCCAAGCGGTGTGAGCGCACCGTCGGCTGGGCAAGCCACATCCACAGATGCAGCGCCGGAACCAGCAGCAGCGCCGCGACCGGGTTTGCGACCCAGATCACCATGGTCAAAACGCTCATGACGACACTGAGAGCCACGGCTGCGGCGTCGGCTGCAGGGCTCTCCGGACCTCGCGTCCCGGCCGTGGCACGGGCCAGCGCCCGCAAACCCACGGGCCTCAGGAACAGCTGAGCGAGCACCGCCACCACCAGAACCGCACCCAGCACCGCGGCGTCGCCGGCGGTGATCGGCACCCCGCGGCCGTCCTGTGAGCCGCCCAGCACCGCACCGGGCGGTGTCGCGGACAGCCATCCGGCGACCCGGGCGAGCAGCAGCATCGCCAGACCGGCAAGAAACGGCACGCCGCCGAGCAGCACCCAGCCGGTCCAGCGCGCCAGGGTGTGGCCGCGCCGACGCACACGCGCCACGGCGTCGACGCTAACCAGCGCCACCGGCAGGATCAGGGCCAGCGCCAGCAGGCGGATCGCCCACATCGGCACGATCTTATGGCTGATCACCAGGTAGGTGCCTGGCGCAGACACCGTCCGGTCGGCGTCCAGGGCGTCAACCGTCTGCAGCACGGCCTGGCCGATGCCGGTCAGACGCGCCGCTGAGCCAAGCGCAGTGTTTGCCGGCGTCGGCAAATCACCGGAGAGTGACAACAGCACGGCGGGGATGCCCTGGACCGCAAACGGTGCCTGCTCGGTGGTTGCAAACGGGAAGGCAAGCCGCACCAGCTGACCGCCCAGACCGGTGGCTACGTTGGCAATGCCGGCGTTGGTGCGGACCGCGTCCGCCAGCGTGCCGACCAGTGCTGCCGGCGCAAGCACGTCTGCGCTTGACCACGGCACCACCACGGGAGAGCTCACCTGGGCGCTGCCGAGGTTGCCCAGCACGATCACAGCATCGACCGGCTGGGAGGCGCCCGCTAGTGACCGGGCCAGCACGGTTGCGCCGTAGGCGCCGATCTGCCCGCTGGTTGAGACCAGCATCAGTGAGCGGTTGAGCGCCCTGCCGGACACCGCCTGCGCCAGAGCGAGCATGAGCGCGGTGCCGGAAAGATCGGCGGTGGCCGGGCTGGCGCTGGCGTCGCGGTGGCTGACCAGCACCACCGTCCCGGTACCCACACCCGGCGCTGTTGCAACCACGTTCTCCAGCACTCGCGGACCGTCGGGGGTGTGCGCGTCAAAGCTCTGTGTGCGGACGCTGAACCCGTGGATGCCGTTGGGGTTGTTGGCGCTCAGCTGGGCCTGCAGGTAACTGGCGAGCGCCAGGTCGCCGGGTGAACCGGGCGTGCGCCGCGGGTAGCTGGCAGCCAGCGTAGCCATCGTGCTACGCACCTGCGCAAAAGCATCGGTGGTCACCGGCTGACTGGGCAGCGCGGGCGACTGGCCTTCAAGGGAGAACGCAAACACGATCAACGCCGCGGCGACCAGGACAAGCAGCGCCCGATAGATCCGGAGGTCCACCATCTGGGTCCTAGGGTACCCGCGCAGAGCGGGCTGTGGGGGCCGCGGGCGGTCGCTGGCTTCGCTTATCCAGTGGCGCTGGCCACGATGCCGGTGGTCTGCGCCTGGATGCTATTTGACTACAACCCCATCGGACAGGCCTTAGGACTTGCCAACAATCACCGACATCCGTGTTGCGGTGAGCGCCTACCAGCCGGAGTACCTCGTCGCCGTGCTCAACGACTAGGCGATCGGCGCGCCAGACGCAACCCGACCCGTGGTTGGCGCGGCAGCTGACCGTCGGCTCACGCCACGTGCCGATGGGCGCGAAGGAGTGGGAAACAAAGCGCCTCGTTAATGATCAACGCCACGATCACGACCCCAGCCTGAACCGACGCGATTTGTGGCGCTGAGCCATGCCACACGAAGATCGCGGCAGCCTGGATCGGAACCATAGCGAGCAGCAGATAGGTGGCCCTGCGGTGACCGATAGACACCGTGTAGGCGATCAGCAGGTCCAGCAGCGCGAACCCCCCGCCCGCGATGGTGATGGGTAGCACGCCGGCGGCGGCGGAGGCATAGCGAGAGCCGAACATGATGGTGAGGAGCAGCCTCGGTGCCAAGGCTGCCGGCACGACTATGATCAGCACGCACGCCAGGATCGCAAACGTCGCAGTCCGCAGCACTGTGGTGTGTCCGTCGGATTGGATGCGTGCGCGGGCAGCGGAAGGCACCGTCACGATCGCGATAGCGCCCGGCAGAAAAAGGATGATCCGCTCAATGGTCACAAGCGCGGCGTAGCGCCCACTCGCAGCTGGCTCAAGGAAAGATTTGGCAAGGATCACATCCAAGTTGGAGAGCAGCGCGAACGCTACATAACCCGCCACCGCCCAGAACGCACGGCTGTCTGGGCGACGGCGGACACCCGCACGCGCGGCACCGGTGCCGCGCGGCAGATGGAGGTCCCGCACCACCCACCACGCCAAGCCGATCCCGACCACACTCCCAAGCGCCTGACCACCAAGCGCACCGCCAGGGCCGCCGCCCAGCAGTGCCCACGGGACGCCGATGACTAACCGTGAGACCGCCGCGATGATGACCGTCAGGCCGAGTGCCACGAAGCGCTCCAGGCCCTGCAGCACACCTTGCGCAAACGAAAGGAAGAATCCGGCTGCAAGTAACGGCAGCGTCGCGATTGCCGGTCCGAGATGGGCGAGGTGCAGTACGCGGACAACAACCGGGATCAGCGCCACATACGCGACGCCGACAAGCACGCTGAGCAGCAGCACATAAGCAGCGCCATATCTGAGCAGATAGCGAACCTGTGCCAGTCGAGTTTGGGCGCGCAGGCTCGCGATCCGTTCCGCCACGATCATCTGCGCGGCGCTGGTCGGAATGGTGACGATCACCACGAGTGACAGCAGAGCCGTCAACTCCCCAAACGACGAGGGCGAAAGGATACGACCAAAGACGATGCTCGAGGCGTAGTTGATCACTCCCGCGAGCACCGACAGCGCCATCATCGCCCCGGCCGAAAGCGCAAAAACCCTGCGGTCAGACACAGGCTCGATAGCTGCGTCACGCTTGGTGCTGTCGGTCAGATCAACCATCCCATGTGTCCGCTCGGATTCCGGGCGCCGCCCCCGGAATCTCCAGGTTACCTGTGAATTCGCGCTGCGCGCGTTTAGGAAGGCGTACGCGCAGTGTCATGCAGCCTCCACAGCACGAGCTGAGAAACACCGCAAACAACGCCGCTCACCAACCAGGCCACTCGGTCGGTGGACGGCCAACGGCCGCCCGCGACGCCAACAGACTCTTCACCCCAACACAAACCAGCCACGCACAGCTCCAGTCATTATCAGGCCACTACCGGCGAAGCCAGGCTATGCCTTCAATGACGGCGGTCACGGCGGCAAGCACCCACAGGGGAAGCCACATCTCGAAGAAGCGGATTGCTCCGAAGCCCAAGCCATACGGCCCCGTGTACCAATACGAGAGGTAAAAGAGAGTTGCTGCCAGTGAGGCCAGCCCGAACCCGAGGGCGAGCGTCCTCCGTGGTCGTGGGCTCCTGCGGAGTTCCAACCAGTAACCAATTGGCACCAAGACGATCAGGAACATCGAGGACAGAAGCGGAGTCGCCGTAGAGCGCTGACCGTGCTCGGGGAAAAAGAAGGGGCTTACGAAGGTGTCAAGCGCGTGCAGTCCGATATTGTGCAGGGCGAAACTACTGCCGTTGACGGAGTTCAGATGGCCGTACGTCGTAGTGAACGGCCTTCCAAACGCCTTCCACTGCAACCAAAGGGTGGGCAGCAGCAGGACGAAAGCTCCTCCCATAACTGCCACGAGGACTGGCCACTGCTTGCGGGACAACGCCCTGCGGGCGTATAGAACGGTGAGCAGCTCGACCCCTACCCAAAGAGCGTCAACGTAGCGAGCCGAGTACGCAAGTCCAACCGCCAAGCCAAGCAAGCCTCCGTGCCACCAGCGGAGTCGGCGTGACAGCGCGACAGCGAGTACGATCATTCCCGCCGCGAGCACGGCCGTGGTATTCCACGGGAGCGTGACGAGCCCGATAAGCGGGGTCGCGAGCATAAGGGCGCCGGCGGAGACGACCCCGTGAATCTCGCCTCCAAGCCGGCGACCAACCAGATACGTGACACCGATCGTGAGGAGCCAGCTAGCGAGGTCGGCGAAGGCGAACGGATCTTGGAAGGGCCAGCCGTGCGGCCCGATAGCAGCAAATGGCACAGCTAACAGCGGGTAGCCCGGCCCGTAGGCAAAGTCACCCGACGGTATGTATCCCAGGTGGATGAGGTCCAGCGCCTCGCGGAGGTAGAAGCCTTGATCGTTGTAGCCCCGCCACCCGTTCGGATACAACGTTCCTGGGCGGTCGAGGTCGACAGCCCAGTGGTATGCGAAAAAGATCACGGCGAATCCGAGGATTCCGAGCAGTACTGGCTCTCGCCGCAGCAGCGCCAGCACGCGCCCAGATCGTCGCCCATCAAGAAGTACCCGAGATGCCCTCATTGAGACGCCCATTCAAACGTTCGGCTGGCCGAGATCTTCGGTCGGCCCTGCTCGAACTCGATGCGTGGCGATTCTACGAATGGCATACCTGTAAGTCTGGCCCGATCTTATTGGGCGTATCGGTCATTGGCCGACCAACGCGTCCACCAGATACCGCATCCACTCAGTAACACCGTCGTCGGCGGCACCATTAGGGCCCGTGGCCGTCTCCTTTCCGGAACGGTGCTCTCACTATCCGTTGATCCGACTAATGAATGACTCTTGCACGTCGAACCGGGTCGCCGGTCGAGCCCTCTGCCGCCCGAGTCTGCGGCTGCTCCCTCACCGTGGCGTCTGGCATACTCCTCACCGTGAGCGAGGCGGCGGCGAACCAATGCTTGACGGTCGTGGTGCCTTGTTATAACGAAGAAGCAACCATTGATGCGCTCCTCCGAACTGTGATCGCCTCCGAGTTTGTGGCGGAGGTCTTAGTCGTAGACGATGGATCGAGTGACCGGACGTCGGAGATCGCAAACACGACTGATGACGCCCGCGTGCGAGTTCTCCGCCAGCCCCGCAACATGGGCAAAGGTGCAGCACTCCGGCGCGGATTTGGCGAGGCGACCTCTGATTTCGTCATTGTCCAAGACGCCGATCTCGAATACGATCCAGCTGACTACTCGAGGATGCTGGAGCCACTCCTAGCTGGCCGGGCGGACGCGGTGTATGGGTCGCGGTTTATAAGCGATCGCCCGCACCGCGTTTTGTACTTCTGGCACTCGGTCGGGAACCGACTTCTGACCTTGGTGTCGAACGTCTTCACAAACCTGAACCTCACGGACATGGAAACGTGTTACAAGGCGTTCCGTCGAGACGTGATACAGAGCATCGACCTACGTGAAGATCGCTTCGGGTTCGAGCCTGAGGTCACTGCAAAGCTCGCTCGCGGCGGGTGGCGAATATACGAAGTCGGGATCAGCTACTCGGGTCGCACATACGCCGAGGGCAAGAAGATCGGTTGGCGTGATGCAGTTCGTGCGTCGCGCTGCATAGTCGTTTATTCGCCAATGTGGAAGATCCGCCGCTGAGCCAGGCCTGGTTTGAGTCTCCCATACCAGGCAGATCGTCTTCGGGGTCGAATTCGGTCGGCGAGAGGTTGGCAGGTCCGGCGGACGGAGTGGGTCATGCCATCGCATTCCGATCAAAGGCATGACGACCTCGCCGCGGTCGGCCGGGATGACTTGTGTCACGGGTCTGGGGTGCTCAGATGGTCAACATTGATGCGTGCAGCCCAGCGGCCGAAGGCGGCCATCAGTCAGGGGCGGGCTTCGCGTGCAAGCGTGGCCAGAACATCGTGCATCGTGCCTGCCTCAGAAACCGGCGCGGCTGTGCTTGCCGCTGCCGCGTCCACGCGTCGGCGCTGTAGCTGCGCGAACTGGCGCACATACCAATGCCGCAGATGGATCCGGTAGGCGATTGCGAGGGAGTCGATGAACATTCTCCTAACCTCACGGGTGTTGATCCCACTACCGGTGAAGGTCCGGTAGCGAAGCTCAACCGGAATCTCCACGAAACGGTCAAAGCCGAATGCCGTTGCCACGGCCAGAACCTCAAGGTCAAACGCATAGCGCTTGACCAGTAACAGCGGTGAAACCGTTTCGAGCACCTCACGCCTGAACACCTTCGCCCCCGTCTGCGTGTCGCTCACCTTCACACGCAGCAACGCCCTGACCAGCGAAAAGTAACCTGCACTCAGCAGTTGACGCATGAGCGGATAGCTGATGTGACTCTGCGGATGGCGCTTGCTACCGATGGCCGCGTCGAAGTCACCGGACTCCAATTCATCGATCGCGCGGGTGATAGCGTCGGGTGCGACGTCAAGGTCGGCATCCAACCATCCAATCAGCCGTCCGTTCGCATGCGCGATGCCAGCGCAGATGGCGTAGCCCTTGCCACTGTTGTTGGGCAGTTCCACCACGCGGACGCGCTGGTCCCCAGTCCGCGCCGCCAGCGCCGGTGTGCCGTCCGTGGACCCGTCGCAGACGACGATGACCTCGAAGCTGCGCCCCGTGCGGGCCAGGACATCGACCACTGTGCCGACACTCGCGGCGATGTAACCGGCACCGTTGACCACGGGGGTGATCAGTGAGATATCTGTCACGCGGTCAGCCACCCATCCCACACCGACCGGGTCCAAGGCTTAGGCGATCACGATTCTCCAGCCAAACCAGATCCTCGATACGCCACCTCATTCGGCGAACCGTAGCGCGCTTTGCTTGTCAGTAGGCTTATGTCCGTGATCGCCGTCATCTTTGGCACCACCGGCGAACTGATCAAACTGGCGCCGGTCATACGCGGCCTGCAGGCGGGCGGCGACCCGGTGTTTTTGGCGTGCACAAACCAGCAGGCGACGCAGATCCCCGCGATGCTAAGTGATTTCCGCCTGCCACAGCCCGACGTGCAGCTTGCGATGGGCAGGCGTGGACGCGACCTGGAGATCTTAGCTGACATCCCCTTCTGGCTCGGTGCGATGTTGCGCGGAGCCCCCGTCAGCCGTCGCCGAATCAGAGCTGCCTTCAGTTCGGCACAGACCCTGCCACTGGTGTTGGTCCACGGCGACACCATGACCACCGTGCTTGGGGCGGCGATCGGGCGCACAATGCGTGTGCGAGTCGCACACGTAGAGGCAGGGCTGCGGTCGGGTGACTGGCGCAACCCGTTCCCGGAGGAGATCGACCGCTTGCTCACATCAAAACTCGCAGACCTGCACTACGCACCAGGAGCGTGGGCCGTGGGCAACCTGCGGCGTGCGGGCGTATCGGGTGAGGTGGTTGACATCCAGGCGAACACGGTCCGGGATTCGCTCGCCATGGTTCCGGCCGGTGGCCTCGAGGATCTGCCCACCGAGGCGTTCGGGCTTGTCTCGATCCATCGCTTTGAGTTGCTCGGCAACGCGACCAGGCTTGAGGAGGTGATCGGCGCGCTCCATCATGCCTCTCGGCAAGTGCCGATCCTATTCATCGACCACCCAGTGACCGCAGCAGCGATCCGTGACGCGCACCTCGAGCACTACTTCGACGAGCGGTTTACGAGAGTTCCAAGGCGACGCTATTACGAATTCATCCGGCTTCTGAAGGCCGCCCAGTTCCTGGTCACAGACTCGGGCGGAAGCCAGGAAGAGTGCGCGGTGCTCGGCGTCCCGTGTCTGGTGCATCGAGCCGCCACCGAACGACTGGACGGTCTGGACGGTGGGCCGGTGGTGCTATCGCGCATGGACAGGACGGCACTTGTGGATTTTCTGGCGGACCCCGACCGCCACCGTCGTCCAGATACGGTGGGTCAGCGCTCTCCGAGTGAGATCATCGTGGCCGACCTGCGTGCGCGCGGCTATACCGCGCCCGCGTGAGCAGGGCAAGACCACGCCACATGCCAGCGCCGTATACCACCGTGAAAATTGGGGCCAGCGCTCCCAGCGTCAGCGCGTCCCTGATGGACCGGCGCACGGCCAAGGTGATCGCGCCAGCCGCAAGCGGCGTGATCACCAGAATTCGGCTCGCCGCCTTGGGGTTGCGCAGCGCCAGCGCCAATGAGCCAGCCGACAGCGGATAGAACGCGGCGACCACCGGGAAGAAGCGCGTGCCGGGACCGAAGCTGTCAGGAAACACGGTGCCCCGGTGATAGGCGTGTCGAAGAAACGGCCTGAAAGCGTCACGGGGAAGGTAGACGCATCGGAAACGTGGTGATATCCAAACGCGCTCGCGCCCGGCCATCCAGCGGATCAGCTTGGTGTCGTCGCTTGCATGACGGGGGTCGTCGTAAAGACTTGTGAAGTTGGCGATCGCTTCCAAGAGCAACCCGCGGGGCGCGAGGAAGGCAGTCGTGCCCTTGGGGAACCGGTCAAAGCTCTCCTGATCGAATGAGACCGTCCGCGGGTTTGAGAAGTACTCACGGAAGCCAACCTCGGTCAGGACGTTCCAGAACCGCGCAAACGGATTGCCGGACATGTCAATGTCCACGTGTGCGTTCCAGATCACCCGGCCGGCGGGAAGCTGCGATGCGATGAAGACGAGCGCGTCTGGCGCGATGCGCACACGAGCGTCAATGAGCAGAACGTAGTCACCCGTGGCGGCTTCAATGCCTGCGTGCCGCGCCATGAAGCGGCCCAGGTTCGCCTGGCGCAATACGTGGATGGGGAATGGCGCCGACAAGACGTCGATCGCTGCAACCGTGGCCGTCGAGGAGCCGTCGTCGACGACCACCAACTCGGTTTGCCCGGCGAACGGAGATTCCTGCACGGCGACGCTGATCGCCTTGACCGCAGCACCGATCAAGCCAGGCTCATTGTAGACGGGCACCACAACTGACAGGAATGGGGCGCTCACGATCGTTGAATGATAGGGATGAAACACAGCAGATCGGGTGGGGTCGTACAACCACTGACCCTTTCGGCCCTGTTAAATGGGCTCATGCGAATGTCGGGTTGGCAGTGGCCTCATAGACGCGTTTACGGTTTGTTGGCTGGCGCGATCGCCTACCTGGCGCTGTCCTACCTGCTGCTCCGCTCGATCCTCGGGACGTATGTGGTTGCAGATGACTTCCAGGCGCCGTTCGCCGAGGCCGGTGCAGGCGCCACCACGTTGCTGCGCTCGGTGAGCTACGGCTGGCGGGACTCGGCCGCTTCCGGAGACCGAACGCGGGTTGTCGGCTGGGTCATAGGCTCGGTGTTCAACTGGCTCTGGCTCTGGCTCGCGCGCACGTTTGGCTTCACGATCCTGGATGTCTACGCGGCGATCAAGTTCGTGATGCTGGTCGCCTGTGCCGTCGCCCTCTCAGCCCTCTGGTGGGAGGCAGCACGCCGCTTCCTGCGCCCAGTCCGCTGGTCGACAGCGCTGTTGTTGACCTCCACGGCCCTGTTCGGGACGCTGCAGCTCCACGGACAGTGGTCGAATGACCCCGTGGAGAGCTATCCGCTGGCAGGCTACGCGTCGGCGGCGGTCGGCTTTGGCCTGCTGGCGCTCGTCGTCCGCGCGACCACGAGTCCCACCAAGCGCCGACTGGCGGGCACGACATTGGCTGGCGTGCTCGCGGTGTCCTACTACGAGTTCAACCTCGGCGCGATACTGGGTGGCGGCCTGATCCTCCTGGTGGCGGCCTGGACTCACCGCCAAGACAGGCGCGAACTACGAACACGCGTGTTGGGGGCAGTGGTCTTTGTATTGACGCCGATCCTGTGGCTCTTCGTCAGCGGTGCACAGAATTCTGGTGCCAGCTATTCCGGCCGAGCCTTACACGCGGGCGGCGCCCTGAAGACATTTGCGATCAGTATCGTGAGCAGCCTGCCAGGGTCGGCATGGCACCTGTCCGCCGCGATCCTCAACAACAACGATGCGATTGAGCTCACGGCCCTGCTGGTCGCCATCTTGGCTGTGGCGGTGGCGTCCCTTTGGGTCTTTAGGGAAGCCCGGTGGGCTGGTGGCGGCACGGCCGTGACCAGCCGACCTTCGCTGCCGATGTTCGCAGCGGTCGCAGCCGCGGTCGTCATCTACGGCGGCTTTGCACTCGCGCTCGAGGCAGCAACGGCCAAGGTTGAGCAGCAGACGCTCCAGATCGGCTACGTCTACACCTCATACGCGGTGGGTTCCGGTGTGGTTGCGCTGGCGCTCGCGGTCGCCGTCTGGATGCTCTTCACGGGCGGGCGGCGACGGCGGTGGCTCGCGGCGGTGGTGGGGTTGGTCGCCGTGGCGGTCTTCACCGTTCAGGGAAGCTTCAACATTCATCTCGACAACCTCACCGACTCGAGCATCGCGGAGAACCAGCAGGTTGACAACGCCTTTGCAGCAGGAGTACCCCAGGCACAGCGCTGCGCGGCAATCCGGAACTGGATCTCATATCCCTGGCCTGGTTACTACGCAAACACCGTGCTGCTGGGGACGGAGGTCGGCTACCGGGTCTTCTTCGGCCAGACCTTCTGCCGCGACCTTGTCGCCCCCTCTCAGGGGTTCGGGCCGGAGTTCGGACCGCCGAGCCTCCCGCAGTGGTGGCTGTACGACAATAGCGGCTCGATCGTCATGCGCGTCAGCGGATGCGAGCATGGCTGCAGCGGGACACTGCGGTTTCAGGCCGGCGGCTTTGCGAAACCCCACACCGTCACTTTGAGCGTGCCCGGCTTTCGGCGGATCACACTCGCTGTCCCCGATCACTGGATGACGTATGCCTTACACATCAGGCTGCGGGCCACCTATGACTGGATCGGGGTCCGCGCAACCGGCACCGGTTCCACACCGCAGGCGATGCACGTTGGCCCCGGGACGATCCCGCTGCTGGTTGAGTTCGAGTCGCTGAGATTCCAGCGCGATCGATAGCCTCACCGCCACCCATCAGGTTCGCGCGGCGACAAGGCGAACCGGAGCCTGATGGGGTGACCAGAGCACAGTCGTGTGTAAGCGGATGCGCCCCCGTAGCCCTTACACAGCCACAGTCGCGGCCCTGCGGTACGGCCGCACACATAAGCTCCGGCACCCAGAGACCGTCCGTTTGCCCAGGGACTGGTTGACACCCCGGCAATCAACCAGGCCGTCAACCTGGCAAGCTTGACTGGTTCACTGGCGTGCCTGGAGAACTCTCCCACCATGAGTTGGCATCGACGCTGGCCCGCGGCCCGCGTGAGCTGATGCTGCGCACCGCGGCTGGCTGGGGGTCGGAGCCAATGCGGAGATCAGGCGTGCGCGTCTCATGGCCTGGTGAGCACGCCGCCGGGCCCGCCACACTTCCCATAATGTGCCAAGAGGTGATGCTCACGTGACCGACCGGCTCATTCTGGTCTCCAACCGGGGTCCGGTGACATTCCAGCCAGACGGTGAGGCGCGGCGTGGCACGGGCGGTCTGGTGACCGCCCTGATGGGGCTTGCTCGGCACCGGAAGGTGACATGGATCGCTTCAGCCATGAGCGAGGGCGACCTGGCAATGTCGGCCCGTCACAACGGCGGCGCATTCCCGGTCGGCTCCCCCGACGGCACCGAATACCGGGTGAAGTTCGTGGCCTCCGACCCGGACGCCTACTTCCGTTTTTACAGCATCATCGCCAACCCGCTGCTGTGGTTCATTCAGCACTACCTGTGGGATCAGTCCAACGCCCCGGACATCCGCCGCAATGAGACGGAGGCTTTTGAGTTCGGGTACAACGTCGTCAACGAGGACCTCGCCCGGTCTGTCCTAGAGGAGATTGAGGGTATTGAGCGACCGGTGGTGATGGTCCATGATTACCACCTCTACACACTGCCCGGCCTGATCCGGAGCGTCCGGCCAGACGCGGTGATGACACATTTTGTGCACATACCGTGGAGCCAATCGGACTCCTGGCGGGTGCTGCCGTCGGTGATCCGTGACGAGCTGTACCGCGGCATCCTCTCAAATGACATCGTCGGCTTCCACACGAACGCCTACAAGCGCAACTTTCTGCAGTGCTGCGAAGATCTCATGGATCTGGAGGTGGATCACCAGGCTGGCGTGGTGCGCATTGACGACCGCGAGGTCTGGGTGCGGGTCTACCCGCTGCCGATCGATGCTGAGGCCACCAGGGCGCTGATCAGACGCCCGCGGGTGCGGGAGTTTGAGCAGGAGCTGCTGCGCAGGCGCCGGGACCATCTGATCCTGCGCGTTGATCGGGCCGACCTGTCCAAGAACGTGTTACGAGGCTTCAAAGCCTTCGATCTTTTCCTCGATCAGCACCCTGAGTTCCGGGAACGGGTCACCTTCATCGCCCAGCTGATGCCGTCAAGGACAGACGTTCCGGAATACGCTGAGTACCTGGAGCAGATTGAGGCGGTGGTGGCGCTGGTCAACCATCGCCACGGCTCGCCGGACTGGATGCCGATCCAGCTGAAGCTGCGCGACGATCTTGAGGAGGCCGTTGCCGCCTACAAGCATTACGACGTGCTGATCGTCAACGCCATGTTTGACGGCATGAACCTGGTGGCCAAAGAGGGCCCTATCGTCAACGGCCGCGCCGGAGTCTCGATTCTTTCCGAGAACACGGGCGCACATGAGGAACTCGGGGACTACGCGCTGTCGGTCAACCCGTTTGACATCCAGGAGCTGGCCGACTCAATCCATGCGGCGCTGACGATGCCCGTCCGGGAGCGTCAGCGGCGGCTGACCGGACTGCAGGCCAAGATCACCGCCCGCAACCCGGGTGACTGGATCGACGAGCAGCTGCGTGACATCAGCATGCAGTCAAGCCGGTAGACGGGGACAGAAGCGCCGTTGCGGACCAGCCGGGCCGCAACGCGGCGGACCCATCCTGGCAGCGGCGCGGCAGACCAATCGGGCCGCAACGCGGCGGACCATCCGCGCAGCCGCACGGCGGACCATCCGCGCAGCCGCACGGCGGTCAGCTGTTGACCAGCTTGCTTTGCTGGCGCTCCGGCGAGATCCGGACGACATCCCAGGCCAGCCCGAGCCTGGCCATCGCGCGGATCAGCAGACCGGATGGGTCCAACTCCCACCACCGCAAGCCATGGAAGGCGGAGCGCGGGAAGGCGTGGTGATTGTGATGCCAGGACTCACCTAGTGAGAAGGGCGCAAGCCACCACACGTTGGTGGAATGGTCGTCAACGCTGAAGCGCCGCCGGCCAAAGATGTGGCAGATCGAGTTGACCGACCAGGTCACGTGGTGGACGAAGAACACTCGGACAAGCCCGCCCCAGATGAAACCCTCAAGCGCGCCCAGGGCGCTGAACCCACTCAGCAGGAAACCCGCCAACGCCGGGATCAGCAGCGTCAGCAGCACCCAGAGCGGGAAAAGCCTGCCTATCAGACGCATGGCGGGATCCTCGTAGAGATCCGCTGCGTACCGGCGCCAGTTGGCCTGCCCCTGGGTCTCCATCAGCCAGCCTGCGTGCGCGTGCCAGAAGCCCGCAAAACCCTCACCGTGCCCCACATGCGGGCTGTGGGGATCGCCTTCAGCGTCGCTGAAGGCGTGGTGTTTGCGGTGGTCCGCCACCCAGTCCAGCACCGAACCCTGAACCGACAGCGATCCGAGGATCGCAAACAGCCGCTCCATCCAGGGGTGGGTCCGGAACGCGCGGTGGGTGAGCAACCGGTGGAAGCCAACCGTTACACCCAAGGCGGTCAGCAGATACATCACAGCCATGATCGTGATGTCTGTCCAGTCAACCAGGCTGTTCCACAGCAGAACGATCCCGGCCAACACGCCCGCAAACGGCACCACCACGCCGGCGAGGTTGGCATAGCGCTCCAGGGTCGTCATGTGGTCTCGATGCAACGCTGGCACCGGCGGGCGTGAGGTGACGGTCATGAACCCAAGGTTTGCATACTCCACCACAGATAACTTGTGTCTCAAGGACGCTTCGCAGTCAGGAAACTATAATAAACGCACAAATCCTGCGGTTCTTTGGCGCCACACCCGCGGCTCGCAGCTGGTCCCTCCAACCGCCCAGCCCGGACCGCTCGACCCGCCCGGCCCCGCCATTGCTATATTCGCTCGGCGCAGCCTTGGGTGGACATCTCTCCTACCTCCAAGCTCTTCATCATGTCTAAAGAACCAACTCTCTATGACCTCGTCCTGCTTCTGTCGACCAGCGCAGAGGAGGAAGCACGCACGAAGGTCCTCAGCGACACGGAGTCAATGATCGCCGCGGCCGGCGGCAGCGTGTCCCGCCAGCAGGCCTGGGGGCAGCGCCCAACGACTTACCGCGTCAACCATGAGAGCGAAGCCGAGTATCACCTGCTGCAGTTCGCGGGGCCACCAACCCTGCTGGAGACGCTGTCACACAGCCTGCGGATCGCCGACACGGTGCTGCGTTTCCGCATCATCAAGGTGGCTCCCGGCACGCCTGACGCGCCTGACAGCCCGCCACCAGTACTGGCTGGCAGCACCGCAGCCAGCGTCGTTGCTGAAGGCGAACTGGCCTGATCTGCGTTACGCAGAGGCTTTTCGTTTCGCTGATTGCGACAAAAGTGTGACGCCTCGTATCACGATGGCGCCAACACTGCGATGAATCTGCGCCAGTTTCTGGTTTTGATACTGAAGATGCCCCAGGCGGGCATAGACTCCTCGCCAAGCTGATCCCAACCTGCCGAAAGGAGCCCAGAGATGGCGGGCAACATCAACCGTGTGACCATCACCGGAAACCTCACCCGAGACCCAGAACTGCGGGCGCTGCCCAGTGGAACCAGCGTCTGCGAGCTGCGCGTGGCCTGTAACGGCCGCCGTCGCAACGCCGACGGCCAGTGGGAGGACGACCCCAACTACTTCAACGTATCGGTCTGGGGACAGCAAGGCGAGAACTGCAAGCGATACCTTTCCAAGGGGCGTGGCGTCGCCATCGACGGGCGTCTGCGCTGGCACGAGTGGGAAGCCGACGGGCAAAAGCGCCAAGCTGTCGATATCATCGCGGAGACCGTTCAGTTCCTCGGCGGTGGCGGTGACGCTCCAAGCGGTGGTAGCGGGAACAGTTTTGCCAGCAGCGCGAACGCTGCCAGCAGCGAGATACCCGTTGACACCGCGGACTTCATCCCCGCCCCCGTGGGCTCCGGCGCCGCTGACGACGATATTCCGTTCTGAAGCGACATCACAGCAACTGAGACTTCAACAGGTGATGCCAAGTGGCAAAGCAGCGTAGCCGGCCAGTTCGCCGGCGTGACAGAAAGGGCGGACCCTCAGCGGGTCGGCGCAAGCCTTGCCCCTACTGCCGCGACAAGGTCGAGCAGGTCGACTACAAGGACATCTCGACGCTCCGAAGGTTCATCTCTGACCGCGGCAAGATCCGGTCGCGACGGATCACCGGCGCCTGCCGCCGGCACCAAAGCCAGATTGCGCGCGCGGTCAAGCGTGCACGCGAAGTGGCGCTGCTGCCGTACGTGGCTGAAGGCGGAAGTGACCACCGCAGCGGCGGTCGTGACCGCGACCGTGACCGCGACCGCTAGGCCGGGAGGTAGCTGATGCCACAGGCAATCCTGCTCAAGGATGTCGAGTCGATCGGTCAGAAGGGGGCGGTCATTGACGTGTCCGCCGGCTACCTGCGTAACTACCTGCTGCCTCGCGGGCTCGCTGAGACCGCCACAAAAGCCTCAGTTGCAGCCGCCGCAAGGCGGCAGGCAGCAGCCGAGCAGGCAGCCCGCGAAGCGGTTGAACGGGCGCAGGAGAACGCACAGCTGCTGGGGCGCACAGTGCTGACGATCCCTCAGCAGGCCGGCGACGACGGGCGGCTGTTCGGCTCAGTAACCGCCCAGGACATTGTCGATGCGATCCGGGAGGCCCGCGGCATCGTGATCGACAGGCGCAAGGTGCTGCTCGATGACCCGATCAAGACCGTCGGCACGCACATGGTGACCGTGGAAGTTTCAAACGGCGTGACCGCGACCATCAAGACCATGGTCGTTGCCACCAGCTGAACGCCTGAATCCGGCCGGACGACTCCGGATGGGTCTCCACCCGTCCGGACGACTCCCGGTAGCCTTGCGACGAGACTGGCCGGCCGGCTCCGGGCGAGTCTCCCTCCGGCCGGAGAACAGTCTGACCTGGCTTGGCCAGCCATGGCCAACGCGCATCCGCAATTCCTGCTCAATGCGAGGTTGCGGTCGCACAGTCGCCAGGCGAGCACCTATCGTTGAGCTTCCCGGATGAGAAGCGAACGGCCCCGATGAGCACCACGGCTGACAGCGCAACCCCGCAGAACATCATCGCCGAGAAGTCGGTGCTGGGCGCGGTGCTGCTCGACGAGCAGCACCTCCACGCGCTGCTGGTGGACGAACAGCTGCGGCCCGAACACTTCTACGTGCCGTTGCACGCCGCCGTGTTCCAGGCGATGCTCGACCTCTATGAGGCAGACCAGAAGATCGATCATCTCACGGTCGCCGAGCGGTTGCGCCAAAACGGGCGCCTGGAAAGCTTCGGCGGCCCGGGCGTGGTTGAGGAGCTGGTCGGATGGGTGCCGGCCAGCGGCCATGCCAGAGACTACGGCCGCATCGTGCGCGAGCAGGCACAGATGCGGGCTCTGCTGGATGCCACACAGGAGATCCGCACAGGCGTTCTGGGCCGGGTCGCCCCGCCGCGAGAGCTGTTGGAGCAGGCCGAGCGGGCGATGCTCGAGGTGGCGCATGATGAGCGGCAGAAGTCCATCCGCGCGATCAGCGACATTCTCCAGGAGGAGACCGACCGCCTTCACCACCGCTCCAACCAGAAAAGCCCGCTGACAGGAACACCCGCCGGCTTTCACGACCTTGACAACCTGACCGGCGGGTTCCAGCGCGGCAACCTGATCATCCTCGCCGCACGCCCGGCTATGGGCAAGTCGGCGTTGGTTGCCAACATCGCAGAAAACGCGGCGCTTGCCGGCTACCCGGTGGCAATGTTCTCCCTGGAGATGTCCGAGTCCGAGCTGGCTCAGCGTTTTGTGGCCTCCCAGGCACGCGTCCCCGGCGAGGATTTGCGCCGCGGCAAGGTCGCGGAGTCCCGTTGGCCCAAGATCCTTGAGGCGTCCGGAAAGCTGTCTGAGGCACCGCTGTTTGTCGACGATTCCAGCGACACCGGCGTGCTTGAGGTGCGCGCCAAGTCAAGGCGCCTGCACCACCAGCTGGCGGAACGCGGTGGGCTGGGGCTGATCATCATTGACTACCTCCAGCTGATGCGCCACGAGGGCCGGATTGAGAGCCGTGTCGAGCAGGTTGGGCAGATCAGCCGCAGCCTCAAGACGCTCGCACGCGAGCTCAACGTGCCGGTGATTGCGCTCTCCCAGCTGAGCCGCAACGTTGAGCAGCGGGCCGGTGAAAAACGGCCCGTGCTCTCCGACCTGCGTGAGTGCGTGCCCGGCGACACGCCCGTGCTGCTTGCCGACGGCAGCCGAGTGACGGTCGCAAACCTGGTGGGCACCACGCCGGAGGTCCTGTCCGTCGACGCTCACCAGCGAGTGATCAGGGCGCGTAGCGACGCGGTCTGGAGCGTCGGGCGCCGGCCCATCCTCAAGGTCACACTGGCCTCCGGCCGAGTCTTCAGGGGTACAAGCAAGCACCGTGTGCTGACCGACCAGGGCTGGCCGACGATCGGAGAACTGCAACCCGGGGACAGGTTTGCGCTGGCGCGACACTTGCCCGAGCCGCCATCCCCGGATCACTGGGCGCCCGACCGGGTCGTGCTGCTCGGGCACCTGATCGGCCGGGGCAGTTACCGCTACGGAACGCCAGTCAGCTACCAAACCACCTTCAACGACAACCGCCTCGCACTTCAGCGGGCCGCAACCCGGGAGTTCGGCGCCAGCGTAAGCAGCTTCCAGGGGCCCGGCAACCTGGCGCGACTACTGATCAGCGACCACGACGGCCCCAACTCCCCGGCGGGGGTCAGGGCCTGGCTTGAAGAGCTTGGCATCCTGGGCCAGGACCCGGCACACAAGCGCCTGCCCGCCCGCCTGTTTGCGCTCTGCAACGAGCAGATCGCACTGTTTGTCAGACACCTCTGGGCTGCTGGTGGCCTTATCCGCGCCAGGGAAGCTGTCGCCGGGAGCGTCAACGCCAGCCTCTCCTACCCGACAGCCAGCCCCGCGCTGGCGGCCGACCTGGCTGCGCTGCTGCTGCGCCTCGGGATCGTCGCCTGCATCAACCCAGCCGGCCAGGCGGGAAACGGGGCGGTGGAGGTGGCGGTCTCCGGACGGGACGAACAGCGGCTCTTCCTGGAGAAGGTGGGGGCGTTTGGGCACCAGGCCGGACCTGCGGCAAGGCTCCTGGAAACCCTGCCGGCCCAGCCCGGCCACCGATCGACGCGACCGTCCGGCGCACTTGGTCAGGTGCAGGCGGCGGGGCTGGCGGGCCTGCAGGCCGCCAGCCCCGGCCACGGCACGTGGGCGGCTGGACACGAGTGCGCCGGGACGGCCCTGGCACAACGGGCGCAGCTCCAGGACGTCTGCCAAAGCCGGCCGTCCGTGGGCGCTGAGATCTTCTGGGACCGTGTGCAATCCGTTGCAAGCGACGGTGAGGCCGACGTCTACGACCTGACGGTCCCAGGCCCGGCCTGCTGGCTGGCAGACGGGCTGGTCACCCACAATTCTGGCCAGATTGAGCAGGATGCCGACCTTGTGATGTTCATCTACCGCGAGGAGTATTACAACGCCGAGTCCACGCGACCCGGTGAGGCGGACATCATCATCGCCAAGCACCGCAACGGCCCGGTTGGAGAGGTAACGCTGACCTTCCAGAGCCAGTACCCGAAGTTCATGAACTACGCCTCACCGCAGTTCGCAGGCTGAGCAACACAAAAATGGCGCGCTGCATACTGGGAATCTGTGACGGTTCTGGTTTTCTCATCGACGAGGAGACCAACACGGCGCGGGACTGCCCGTGCCGGCCGCAGCTGATCGCCCGCAACAAGGCCCGGTCGCTTTCAGCGGTGATCCCGGAGCGCTACCGCGACGTTGCCTTTGACCGCTTCCCGGTCACAGAGATGGACACTCCCATCGTCAACGCGACCCGCCGGTTCATAGAGCGGATCGACGCCAACCTTGACGCCGGGCGCGGACTGTGGTTCATGGGCCCGGTCGGCACCGGGAAAACCACGCTGGCGATGCTCGTCACCAAGGCTGCCCTTGAGCGCGGACGCTCAGCGGCCCGCTACTCCCTGCCGGGGCTGCTCAGCCAGATCCGCAAGACCTTTGACAGCGGCTCTCACAACGACCTGCTTGAACGTCTGACCGCCGTTGATCTGCTGCACATCGACGACATCGGCGCCGAGCAGACCACGCCGTGGGTGCTTGAGGAGCTCTACACGATCATCAACTCCCGTTACGAGGAGCAGCGCTCAGTGGTGGTCACCACCAACATCTTGGACCGGGACCTGCTCTGCCAACAGGTCACCGAGCGCACCGTCTCACGTCTGACCGAGATGTGCGATGAGCTGCCGCTGCTGGGTGCAGACCATCGCAAGGATCCGCGGGCCACATCCGTACACTTGGGAGCCTGAATGCCAGGAATAGTGATCATCGGCGCCCAGTGGGGCGATGAAGGCAAGGGCAAGATCACCGATCTGCTCGCGGAGCGCGCTGACGCCGTGGTGCGCTTCCAGGGCGGCAACAACGCCGGCCACACCATCGTCCAGGGTTCTGAGACCTGGAAGCTGCACCTCGTGCCGTCCGGGATCCTGCACCCAGGGAAGCTTTGTGTGATCGGCAACGGCGTGGTGATCGACCCGAAGATCCTGACCGACGAGCTGGATGATCTGCGCCGTCGCCAGGTTGAGACCGGTGCGCTGCGGATCTCCGCAAACGCTCACCTGATCATGCCCTACCACATGCTGCTTGACCACGCAGGCGAGATCAAGCTTGGACGCCTGCAGATCGGCACGACCCGGCGCGGGATCGGGCCCTGCTACGCGGACAAGGCAGCCCGGCTGGGCATCCGTGTTCAAGACCTACTCGACGAGAAGATCCTGAAGAAGAAGATCGTCGCGGCCCTGGAACCCAAGCGACTGTCACTGCGGGAGTTTCAGCGCGACCCCCGTCTGGATCTGCAGGCGATGACTGAGGAGTACCTGACCTACGGGCACCGGCTCAAGCAGTACATCGCCGACACCAGCCGTCTGGTGCTGGAGCGCCTTGACGCTGGGGACCAGGTGCTGTTTGAGGGCGCTCAGGGGACGCTGCTTGACATCGATCACGGCACCTACCCGTTTGTGACCTCGTCAAATCCAATCGCCGGCGCCGCGACCATCGGCGCCGGGGTGGGCCCCAAGGACATTGACGAGGTCTGGGGGGTCGCCAAGGCCTACAGCACGCGTGTCGGAGCGGGGCCATTTCCCACCGAACTTGAGGATCCGCTGGGCGAAGAGTTGCGCGCCCGCGGCGCTGAGGTCGGCACCACCACGGGCCGTCCCCGGCGGGTTGGCTGGCTTGACCTTGTCGCACTGCGCTACGCGGCACGGCTGAACTCGCTGACCGCGCTGGCGATCACCAAGCTGGACGTGCTGTCCGGCCAGCCGAACCTGATGGTCGCCACCAGCTACCGCGGCCCCGAGGGGCTCGAGATAGACCATTTCCCTTACCACCAGACGGTCCTGCACCACTCGGTCGGCCACTACGCCGAGCTTCCGGGCTGGGATGAGGACATCAGCGACTGCCGCAGCGAGGCCGAGCTGCCCCAGGCGGCACGCGACTACCTGAACTACATATCGGAGTTTGTCAACGTGCCGGTGACACTTGTCAGCGTGGGGCCACGCCGCGATCAGGTGATCTGGATGAAGGCCGGCGAGGGTATGGCGGGCTTTGGCGCGAACGTGTCGGCGCGACAGGCTCGCCGCTAACCGGAAGTTTTCGTAGGTGCTGAGCCGGATCGTCTGTTGTTGCGGGGCGATCCGGTTGTTTTAGGCTGGTTGCCGTAGTCAAAGAATAGTTGACTTTGGGTGAGCCGGCAGGTGGGATGTGCTTACGCCTAGACGGTCTGAGGGAGCGATTCATGTAGCCAGGATCAGGTCGAGGTATAAGGACCGGGAGTACGTGTCCCACATACTGCAACGCTCCTACCGGGAGGGCGGGAAGGTTAAGCAAGAGAAACTCGCCGCGACCTGCCACACCATCCGGATCGCCAGCACCAACACCAACACCAACACCAACACCAACACCACGATCACCAAACACTCCGAGCCACCCCCGCTGCAAACCAAGGCGCTCAAACCACTCGGCCTGGCCAACAAGTAGCCGAGCAAAACCGCGTCCGGAACCGCGCAAACCCAGCGATCCCGGGCGGATCCGCGTCTCAACGGCGCAAACTTCCGTTTAGCAACGCGGGGAAGGAAATATCCCGTGGCGGGATATTTCCTTCCCCGCCTGTGGCGTGTGCTACGACGAACCCGCCCGCGCCAGCCACACGCGCCGGCCGCCCGCGCCAGCCGCCCGCGCCGACCGAACCCGCCCGCGCCGCCCGAAAGGCCCCACCTGCAAGGCCCCACCTGCAAGGCCCCACCTGCAAGGCCCCACCTGCAAGGCCCCACCTG
>JBMFHK010000012.1:0-24613 GCA_049976865.1 Solirubrobacteraceae bacterium
GCGCCACGGCGCTCCTCAACCCCCGCAGAACACCGATCTACACCAGCCTCCTAGGAGCTTGGGTCTCTATCGACTCGCGCGTCGGGTGAGCGGCGAGGATCTGTTGTAGTGCCGGTCGTGATGAGCGGCACTATCCAGTGGTCGATCGGCGGATGTCCGCGGGAGAACGTTGGCGTTGGGCCGGCTTGTGGCCCTCGCGGCCGTTCCCGGCTCGTTCTCAGCCGCTGTTGAGAGCCTGCAGGCCGCCGGCACGGTGCAGCTTGAGCAGGTTGTGGATCGCGCACTCAAACCGCCATTGCGCACGGGCGGCGGGTTTGCCACGGACCAACACCCGGCGACCGTCTTGGACGGTGCCGATCTGCCCGAACACCGGCTCGACGATCGCCTTGCGCCGCTTGTAGATCTCCGCGCCCTTCTTGGTCCGGAGCTTATGGCCCATCCGCTGCTTGGGTGTCGCGTCCTCAGGGACCGGCTGATCTAGCGGCGGCAGTGGCGGCTCTGAGTGCTTGAAGCGCTTCGTCGCGATATACGGGTCCAAACCATGCTGCTCACAGGTCTTGGCGTTCTCCTCAGAGAAGTAGCCGGTATCCGCCGTGAGCGTCGCACCGTCGGGAAGTTGCGCGGCGATCGCGTCAAGGTTCTCATCCAACTGCTCCAATGCCGGCGCCAGCTGCTCAGCATCCGGGGCTTGATCTGAGAGCTCCGCGACGACGATCACCTGCGCCTGGCAGTCAACTATCGCCTGGCCGTTGTAGCACTGGTGAAACGAACCATCAGAGGTCTTCATGATCCGGGAGTCCGGGTCGGTGAAATTGCGTTGCGCCCCGGGTTTCGGCGCGAACGGGTCACGACCATCGCGCGGCCCTTGGGGCGTCTTGCCCTCCGCGGCCATCGCGGCACGCCGGGCCTCCTCAGCCTCCCTGGCTTGCGCTTCCAGTGCTTGCTTCGCTTCCCGGATCACCCGAAGACGGCTCTCGCGACGCGCAAGCTCCTGCGGCAGCTCATCACCACGACGATCCGCGCCGAAGCGCTCATCCTCCTCAGCATCAACGCGCTCAGCCTCGCCAAGGAGCGCGTCGACGTTCGCCCGGATCTCAGCGATCTCGGCCTCCAGTTGCTGCTCCTTGCTGACCATCCGCCCATAGCTCATCGCCTTATGCCTTGAGGCGTTCGCCCGCACCTTCGTGCCATCCAGCGCGAGCGACCCGAGCCCGACCAGCCTGGCCTGCTTGCACAACCGAAGCGCCTGCACGAACAGCTCCCCCAATGCGCCCAGGTGCCGCTTGCGGAACCGGCCGATCGAGCGGTAGTCCGGATGCTGATCGGCGCACAACATGCGGACCGCCACATCACGGTAGGTCGCACGCTCAAGCTTGCGCGAAGACATCACCGCGTTCGCGTACCCGTAGATCAGCAGCTTCACCATCAACCTGGGGTCATACGGCGGAAAGCCACGCTCATCCACATAGGACGCGTAGATCGCCGAGAGATCAAGCGTCCCGGACTCCACCAGATCAGAGACGAAATGCGCCAGATCCCCATCCGGGATCCACTCAGAAAGCACCGGCGCCATCAACAACACCTGATCCGGGTCATAGGACCGAAACGTCTTCTGATCACCCACCGGCACACGGTCGCTCACGACCGACGCCTCCGCCGCCACCTCCACCAGCCGCTCCTGAACCACCGCCATCACGAACCTCCCGTTGTGTCCAGAAGGAATCTTCTTAAACGGCTCGGACAGACCCAGGGTTACTGACCCACGCTCCTAGCTTGCCAAGGATCCGAACGGTGTTGCCCGGCCGGAGGATGCCCGCCTATCAGAGGATGCTCGCCTGACAAACGCGCGCCCACACTCCGGCGCGCTCCCGTTCCTTGAGCCCGCGATGACCCCTGTCAATCAGTGCTTTTCACACAAGCCCTAAGACCGACCAGAAGCCGGCTTGACGCCAGCGTGCCGGCGAGCGCCGCCAAGGTACGGTCCCTGCATGTATTCGCCAACCATCCTGCTGGCGCTGAACACGGGCCCGAGCGTGCGCAGCGAGCGTCTCATCATGCTCAGCCATTGGTGCGGCAGGCCATCTGTTCCACGCTCATAGAAGGCGGGCAGCACCCTGTCCAACAGCAGAGCCTGCAACTGTATGGCGTGACGATCGTCCTGCGCGCCGGTGTCTTCATCAATCTCGCCATCGATCGCCCAGCCGTTGTGTCCGTCAAAGCCCTCAGCCCACCAGCCATCCAGCACGCTCAGCTGCAACCCGCCGTTGAGGACTGACTTCATGCCGCTCGTGCCACTCGCCTCCAAGGGCGGCCGCGGCAAGTTCAGCCAGAGATCGCAGCCTCGGGTGAGTTGTGCGCCGACCGAAAGGTCGTAGTCGTCAACAAACACCACGCGCTCAGCCACCTCACGCGCCCACTTCAGACCGAACACCCGCTGCAACACCTGTTTGGCCTCATCGTCGCGAGGATGGGCCTTGCCAGCCAGCACAAACTGAACCGGACGGTCGCCGGAGAGAAGCCGCAGCACAAACTCCGGGTCGCGCACCAGCAGGTCAAGCCGCTTGTAGGTCGCAACACGTCGCGCAAACCCGACGGTCAGAACATCGGGGTCAAGAGCGGCAGCAGCCGCGCCCGCGTAGTCCAGCGAATCTCCGCGCTCAAGACGCTGCCAGAGGCTGCGCTGCACCAGAAACCGCACCAGCTCCGTGCGCTGCTGGCAGCGAACCGCCCACAGTCGCTCGTCGCTGATGCCATCAAACTCCGCCCATGCAGAGGCCACATCGTCTTTGAACATCCAACCTTCACCCAACCGCTCATCCAGCAGCCTGCGCATGGGCTCACCCATCCAGGTCGGAACGTGGACGCCGTTGGTGACGTAGCCGATCGGCACATCATCTGGCTGCCGCCACGGCCACAGGCCCTGCCACATCTCGCGAGCCACCTGTCCGTGCCGCCGTGAGACGCCACCGGCGCTGCGACTGAGGCGCAGCGCCGCCTGCGTGATACCAAACGGCTCAGCGCGATCCTCGGCGTCGGTCTGTCCCAGCGCGATCAACCGCTCAGGCTCAAACGCCCACTCGTCCAGCAGCCCGGCAACCGTGGCAGCCACTTCGCCAGCGGGATAGGTGTCGTTGCCGGCCGGCACGGGAGTGTGGGTGGTGAACACGGTCAGGGCTTTGGCTTTGGTGAGAGCTCGCGGCGAAACGCCCGGCCCAGGACCAAGCTGGCGGGCAAGTTCAAGCGGGGCCAGCACCGCGTGCCCTTCATTGAGATGAACCACACCTGGTTTGACTCCGAGGGCTTGCAACGCCCGCATCCCGCCGGCCCCGAGCAGCGTGTACTGCGCCAGCCGAATATCCGCGTCACCGTCGTAAAGCCGCGCGGTGAACCAGCGTTGCAGAGCGGTGTTCTCGGGAAGGTCGGCGTCAAGCAGATACAGAGGCACGCGTCCCACGTTCACGCGCCAGATGGCAACGGTCACCGACGCCTCTGCGATCGGCACCTTGACGGTCAGCGGGCGGCCGTCAGCGCCGGTCACACGGGCGACCGGTAGCAGCCCTGGATCGCTGTCCACCCAGTACTCGTGCTGCACACCGGACCCATCAACACGCTGACGAAAATAGCCGCGGCGGTACATGAGCCCCACCGCGACCATCGGGAAAGCTCGATCTGAGGCCTCCTTGAGAATGTCTCCCGCCAACGCGCCAAGCCCGCCGGAGTAGACCGGCAGGGAGACATGTACGCCGTATTCAGCACAGAAGAATGCGACAGGCCGCTGCTCGGAGACGCCCACCGCGGCCGAAGGTCTGGCCAAATCCGCACTGATCTGTGCCCAGAGATCTGCCGCGCCCTGCACAACCGCTGGATCTGAGGCGGCGGCTGACAGGGTTTCCGGCGTGACCCTGGTCAAAAGGTCGACCGGATTGTGGTTTACCAGCTGCCAGCGCTCCGGGTCTATGGCTGCAAACAGCTCATCGCCGCCGGGCGTCCAAGACCAGCGGTAGTTGTATGCCGCCTGGGCCAGCGGGCGCAGCGGCGCCGGAAGCCTTCTTGCCAGGGAACCTGCCGCCCGCTGCGTGTCCAAAAGCCCGTCGTTGAAGTTCGCCTGGCGCCGCGTCACGCCCACCATTAAACGGCATGCCCGCTGTCAGTGGCCTACTGCCCTTCGCGCACCAGTTTGCCAGGCCAGACACTTCAGTTTGGCGACCGGCTGCCGATATCTTTAATCTATGACATCGATCAGCAGCGACCTGAGCACCATTACGGGTGCCAACCCCACACCTGTCGAACAGGCCGATGAGTCTCTGGTCGGGACGCCAAAGGCGGTCTCAAGCTATGAGTCCGCCAAACAGTACGCGGACGCGGCGCTGGTCGATCTCACATCCCCGGACACTTCAGGCGTCGCCTCTGACCTCGCGACAAACGTGCCACCGAGCCTGACCGCCGCCTCGGCGCTGGTCAGCACCCTCGCACAACAGATCAGCCAGTCAGGGACCCAGGCCACCACCGCGTACTCGCTGCTTTCGGCGCAGAGCGCGCTGAAGCTCACCCGCGCCTGACCCAGCCAGACGGATCGGGCGGGCACGCTTCAGGCGCGGCTGTCACCCAGGCGTCTACCGCTATCCAGCTGGCCGGCATCAGCGCGCATCGTGCCGGTTTCCAGATAGCGCGTATGCCACAGCAGAGCCTCACGCAGAAGGTGCGGCGTGTGCTTGCCGGGAGCTCCGACCAGCGCCCGAGCATAGTAATCCCACAGCGCCGGCCGATAGCTGGGATGCGCGCATCGCTCAATGATCAGCTGTGCACGCCTGCGCGGTGAAAGCCCACGCAGATCAGCCACCCCCTGCTCGGTGATGAGCACATGCACGTCATGTTCGGTGTGGTCGACGTGGCTGGCCATCGGCACGATGCATGAGATCGTCCCGTTCTTGGCAACCGACGGACTCACAAACATCGAAAGGTATGAGTTACGCGTGAAGTCGCCTGACCCGCCAATCCCGTTCAGGATGCTTGAACCCATCACGTGGGTCGAGTTGACGTTGCCGTAGATGTCAGCCTCAACCATACCGTTAGATGCAATGCATCCAAGCCTCCGGATCACCTCGGGATGGTTGCTGATCGACTCCTGGCGCAGGATGATCCGCCCACGATAGAAGGGAAGGTCCGCATACAGCTTCTGGGTGGCATCTTCACTCAACGAGAACGCCGTGGCCGAGGCGACCTCAACAGTGCCATCGCGCAGCAGCTCAAGCATGGCGTCCTGGATCACCTCGGTGTAGGCGGTCAGCGGACGGAACGGCCCGTTGCGCAGCCCGGCAAGAACCGCGTTGGTTACGTTTCCGACCCCTGATTGCAGTGGCAGCAGTTGTTTGGGAAGCCGCCCGTACTTCACTTCGTGGCTTAAGAACTCAAGCAGATACCCGGCGATCAGCTCCGAGTCAGCGTCCGGATCCTTGAACGGCAGGTTCCGATCCGAAGCGTCAGTCGGCACGATCGCGACAATCTTCTCGGGGTCGCATTGCAGGTACGGCACACCGATCCGGTCTCCCGGCGTGATGATGTTCAACGGCTTGCGGTTGGGTGGCAAGGTGGCGCCATAGTAGATGTCGTGCATTCCCTCAAGACCCGGCGGCTGCCACAGGTTGACTTCAAGGATGACGCGATCAGCCATTTCAAGCCATGTCTTGTTGTTACCGACCGAGGAGGATGGGATCAGTTCGCCGTGCTCGGTGATGCCGACAATCTCGATCACAGCCCAGTCCAACCTCCCGAAAAACCCCTCACGGACCATCTGTGAGACGTGCGAGAGGTGAACGTCAATGTAGTCAATCGCGCCGGCGTTGATGCGTGCGCGGCTGACCGGATCGGACTGAAATGGCATCCGCATGTCCACGCCGTCGGCTGCGGCAAGCAGGCCGTCCAGCTCGGGTGCCGTGGACGCCCCGGTCCACACGCTGACCTTGAACTGTTCGCCGCGTGCCCGGGCGGCCTGCATCCGGTCGGCAAGCACGCGTGGCACCGCCTTTGGGTAGCCGGACCCGGTGAAGCCGCTCATCCCGACGGTGGAGCCCGGGTCGATCAGTGCCGCCGCCTCTTCCGCGGTGGCCAGCTTGCGCAACAGGCGCTGGTCGCGGATGCGTGCCAGCACGTCCGCGTGATCCGCGGCGTCAGTAGAGAGCTCGGCATCTGCCATGAGCCCCAGACTAGCGCCTGAAGAGTCCGTCGGGCCCGTGCATGTTCGCATATCAGATCGTTCACCGCCCGCCGCCGCTACTGTGAAACTTCCTGCCATGACCGGCCAGCACTACACCCGGCGAGGATCCGCAGTGCGTGCCCGTGCCGATGCTTGGTCTGCGCGACTGACTCAACTGTGGAGCCGCAGGCTGTGAGGCCGCCTCGCTCCCCGGACGCCAGCCCCGCAGGGCTGGCGTCGGCCAAGCCCCCGCGCTTTGATGCCTACATCTTTGACCTTGACGGAACCCTTTACGTCGATCAGCGGCCTATCAATGGTGCACCCGAGGCGGTCGCGCAGCTGCGCGCCGACGGCGCGCAGGTTGCCTTTGTCACCAACAACCCGCTGCACCGCGCCTCTACCTACGCGCAACGGCTGTCCCGCATCGGCATCCCTGCGTCTCCCGGAGAGATCACCACTTCGGTGGAGGCGCTGCTGGACTATCTGGACGCCAGATATCCCGGCGCACGTGTGCTTGCGATCAGCGAGGACGTGGTGCAAGAGAGCCTCGCAGACGCTGGCCACCAAGTGACGATGAACCCGTCCGAGGCGCAGGTTGTGGTCGTTGCCTTTGACCGGACGTTTGACTATGTGAAGCTGCACGCCGCCTACCTTGCCGTGCGCGAGCACGGGGCGACGATCATCGCAACCAACCCAGACCCATACTGTCCAACCGCTGGCGGCGGACTCCCGGACTGCGCGGCGATGCTGGCCGCCCTGGAGGCCTGCACCGGCATGCGGGCGGAGGCCATCGTCGGCAAGCCCAGTCCGCACATGGTGCGCACGGTGCTGCGCCGCGTACATGTCGATCCGGCCCGCACGGCCGTGGTCGGCGACCGGCTGATGACCGATGTGGAGATGGGCCAGACGGCGGGCGCCACCGGGATCCTGGTGCTCTCGGGCGCCACCAGGCGCGAGGACCTGGCCGCCGGCCCGGTGACCGCTGACTACGTGATCGACTCGGTCGCCGATCTGGTCACAGACCGCCGCGCCGTGCAATCGGAGCCTGGTGGCCCCCAGCATCGTTGAACGGACCGCTGCCCAGGCAAGCGGATCGGTGCCGATTAACCGCCGGCCACGTCGCGGCGCAGAAACACCAGAAACGCGCCGCTGAGCGCCGGGATACCGTAGAGCGCGCTCACCCACACGGCACGGATGATCGGCGCCCAGTCAGTGGGCGTGCGCAGCAGGCCCTGCCAGGCGTTGAACTGGGTGCTGAGCAGGTATGGCGTAATGCCAGAGAGCCCTGGCAGCACCCCCAGCAGCTGGATGAGCAGCGAGAACATCAGCGTTCCCACCACAGCCGCGGCGCTGTTGCGGGTCAGCGTTGAGAGCAGCAGCCCGATCGACACGATCGCGGCGATCGGCACCAGGTAGACCAGCAGGCTTGCGTAGACGAGCTCAAGACCCTTGGGGGCGGACACCACGGTGCCAGACAGGCTCTGCAGACTGTTGAAGCCCGACTCCAGACAGCCGGCGATGACCGCCACCGTGCCATCCAGCAAGATCGCCAACACCGCGTAGCTGGCAGCAACCAGGGCTTTGCCAGCGAAGATCTGATGGCGCTCAAGTGAACGTGTCAGCACCGTCTTGAGGGTGCCGTTATGGTCCTCGGAGGCGAAGATGTCCCCGGCCACGAGCGCGACAATCAAAGGGAACATCCAGATCGCACCGAACAGCAGGATCACCAGCGGCATCACCAGGCCACTGCGGGTCAGATAATTGGAGAACGCGAAATTAGCGTTGCCGCCCTGGCTACCGGAGTGCAGCTGGATCGCCAGCACGAACATCAGCGGCGCGACCACGGCCGCCCCCAGCCCGAGGTAGGTGCGCTTCTGGTAGCGAAGCTTTCGGAGCTCCCAGCGGTAGGCGGCAGCGATCCCGGGCCGTCGCGCCGCGCGGCCTGCCAGGACAGGCGGGCCACTGGAGCTGTGCGCCACGGCGCTCACGATCCAGCCCCCAACGCGCTTGCCTGGCTCACTGCAGCCGGCGGCACACCGTCTCCCTCGGTGAGCGAGAAAAACAGGTCTTCAAGAGTGACAGTCTGCGGAGCCAGCTCATGAATCAGCACGTCGGCCTCGACCAGCGCACGGGAGAGCTCCGCGACGGCCGTCTCCGGCGCGCTGAACACGATCCGGCCGTGTTCGACGCGCGTCTCGCCGATCCCCGGCTGAGCGTCACAGACGGCGCGAGCTCGTTCATTGTCTGTGGTCATGAGGCGGTACGCGGTGTCCGAGCCGCGAGCCAGCGCCGCGATCGTTCCCTCATAAACGATCCGTCCGGAACGCAGCACCGCCACGCGGTTACACAGCTCCTCCACCTCGGCCAGCAAATGACTTGACAAAAGCACGGTCATGCCACCGTCGGCGAGCCTGCGGATCAGCAGGCGCATGTCACGCATCCCAGCCGGGTCAAGACCGGTGGCCGGTTCGTCCAGCAGCAGCAGCCGCGGCGCGCGCAGCAGCGCAGCCGCGATGCCAAGCCGCTGGCGCATGCCGTGCGAGTATCCGCCCACACGGTCGCCGGCACGACCGGACAAATTCACAGCGCTAAGCGCCTCATCGATTCGGCTGGGCGCATCACCACCGTCAAATGCGGCCAGCATCTGAAGGTTGTGCCGGGCACTCATGTACGGGTAGAAGGTCGGCGCCTCAACAAAGCCGGCCACCCCGTCAAGAGCGGCTACGGTGGTACTGGGATCGCGGCCAAACAGGCGCACGCTACCGGCGCTGGGACGGATCAGCCCCAGCATCATGCGCAGCGAGGTTGTCTTGCCCGCCCCATTGGGGCCCAGATAGCCGTAGACATCACCGGCGTGGACGGTCAAATCCACCACGTTGACGGCGATCAGATCACCATAACGCTTGGTGAGTCCCCGCACCTGGATCGGGTCGTCTGCCGCCATCTGTTTGTGAGTCCCGGCCCGGATGGTCAGAGTCCGCGCGCCACAGCGTCGATCCTGGCGGCCGTGACAGACCCGGCCAGCAGATAGCTGGTCCCGTTGCGGGTGAACGTGAGGATCGTTCCCAGTGAGGTCGGGATCTGCCGGCCGGTGACGCCGTTGATCTTGACGCTCTGTAGCGGCAGCCCCCCAGCCAGACCGCTGCCGGAGTGAGCGGCCGATGCGGCGTGTTTGACGACCACTATGCTGCCAAGTCCTTTGCCTACCAGCTCAGGCTTGCCGGTACCGGACGCGAGCGGACCAGTTGAAGAAGACTTTGCACTCGTGAAGCTGAGTGTGACCACGTGCGCCCCGGCAGGTGGTGAGATCGCAAACACAGCCGGGGAGACGGCACCGTAGCTGACGTTGGAGGCGCGCAGCTCCAGCGCTGGCGTGCTGGCGCCGCGCGCCAGCAGCGCGAAGTCAAGCGGCACCGCGTGGTTGGCATCGAAACCCAGGCGCACCGCGTCGAGCAGGCCGGTCTTTGACCTGGGCGTCAGCGTCAGGCTGTAGGCCGGCTGGCCGCCAATGTCGGTTGGCGTTGGCGTTGAAACCGTGACTTGTTTTGACATCCGCTTCAAGCCCGCCTGGATCTGCGCGACGGTCGGCACGGCGGCGCCGGAGGATCCACCGATAGCGCTTGAGCCATTGGCGCCGTCAGAAGTTTGACTTTGCGGCAGTGTGCCCTCATAGACAGTGTTGGAACTCGGGTCATACACCCAGAACCGCGTCCCGTGCACGACGATCTGACTATCGCCGTTGCTGGACTGCAGCTCGATGCGCAGCTGGCCGGCGGTGGCCCACATACGGCCCGTGGCACCGTTGATGAGGGGGTCGCTGACACCAAGGGAGCTGCCTGTGAACAGGTTGTTGGTGAATGTGACGTCGGCGCTCATGGCGGTGACGGGCTTTCCTGACAGCGCCGTGTGCAAGGCGTTTGCCAGCGGAGCGACGGGCGCAATCGGGCCGCTGCCAACCGCCGCAACGGCCACCGCAGCACACGTTGCCCCAAACACGATTATCCCAGTAACACCGGCAAGCAGACGCCTGGTAGAGAGCGTGCGCAGAAAACGAGCCACGATTGCGTCCTTGTCCTAAACGTTTGGATTCAACGTGCACGATAGCGGTGGTTCATAAAGGGCAAGATCAACGGCTATAAGTACGCCTGAAGCTATTTGAGATTGGACACAAACCGGCTCGAACCCTTGGGCGCGATCACAGCTTCTTGCCTGGATTCATCACCCCGTGCGGATCGAAGAGCCCCTTCACCTGGCGGTGCAGCTCAAACGCTCTGGGCCCAAGCTGTCGACTCAGATCACCGCGTTTGAGCCAGCCGACGCCGTGCTCACCGGTGATGGTGCCGGACAAGCTGATGGCCAGCGTACGCACGTCCGCGCTGGCGGCTGCGGCTCGCTCCAGTTCCGCCTGGTTGTGCGGATCGACCAGGAAGCTGGTGTGCACATTGCCATCGCCAGCATGCCCCCAGCTACAGGCAGCAAGCCCGTGGATACGACCGATCTCGACGGTGGCCTCGATGGTGTGCTGCAGCCGATCCACGGGAACCGCAATATCTTCACTGACCTTACCGCCCCGCCGAGCTGAAACCGCCAGTGAAACGCCGTCGCGCCAGCGCCACAGTGAGCTGATCTCGCGCCGATCGGTCGGCGCCCAGAGCAGCAGCGAATCGTCTTGCAGCGCTGCGCTCAGCTCGCTGGCCACAGCGCTTGCCTCCCCTGGCGAACCGTCGGCCTCAGTCATCACCATGAACGCACCCTGCTCCGGAAGCGTCTTTGGGAACGCGGCTGCGCAGGCCTGAAGTGTTCCGGAATCGAGGTACTCAATGGCCGCCGGCACCGCTCCGGATGTGAACAGTCGCGTGATCGCCGCGCAGCCAGAGGCGTTGTCCGGGTAGAGCGCCACAACTGGAAGCACCGCCTCCGGAGCTGGTATCAGACGCAGCCAGACACTGGTGATGATGCCAAGCGTGCCCTCCGAGCCGATCAGCAGACGCATGAGGTCATACGCCGCCACGTCCTTGCGGGTCGCTCCGCCCAGCGAAATCAGATCGCCGGGCGGCACCACGGCCTCTATGCCGGTCACCCAATGGCCCGTCACCCCATACTTGAAAGCATGTGGTCCTCCAGCGTTGGTGGCGACGTTGCCGCCGATCTGTGACTGCTCGGCGGCCCCCGGGTCTGGTGGAAAGTACAGGCCGTTCTCCCTCGCCAGGCGTTGCACCGTCCCGGTCAGAACACCGGCCTGAACGTGCAGTCGCCACAGCTCCGGCTCAAAGCTGAGTACCTGGTTCATCTGTGAGAGGTCGACCACAACGCCACCGTTGACAGCCACGGCACCGCCCGCAAGACCAGATCCGCCGCCTCTGGGGATCAGTGCGATTGACCGCTCGTGCCCCCAGCGAACCACTGCACTTACCTGGTCGGCGGTGACGGGCCGGATGACCGCGTCGGGTGTTGCCAAAAGCCCCGCATGCTCGGAGGCGTCGCTTGCGTACAGCGCCAGCTTCTCAGTGAGAATCTGCTCCCCGCCGATCTGCGCCGCCAGCTCCGCCAGCGCGTTGTTCAGCTGCAACGAACCTCACCCCCACACGACCGCAACCCTGCCGCCTCTCCCCAGTGCTTGCCAGCGCCTTGCGAGAGCATGCTCAGCCCGGCGGCGACGGCCAAAATAATGGTTTGGACGAGCCGGAACGGGACTAGGAAGATGCCCGCCACCAGCATCCATAAGCGTGACATTGACCAACCTCACAGGTATCGACAACAGGACTCAAGGACGGTGATAGCCGATTGCCGGACCTTGTAAAACGTGGTTTTTACGCAATCCCGTCACAGAAGATCTGAGCAGACCTGCAATCAGCCGCATGGCGCTTGGGCGGCGGGCGCCTGGCACAGGAAGACCGTCCCACGCGCCTGGCCGCGCATAGGGCTGCGCGCGTCGTTGCCCACCCGCTGGCTACTGACCACCTGGGACTTCTCCCCAGACCGGCTGGCGCTTGTCGAAAAACGCCTGCACGCCCTCCCGAGCGTCATCGCTGGCAAGTGCGATTGTCAGCTGGGCACGCAGAAACTCAAGCGCTTCTGCCAGCGCCATATCCTGCGCACGGAACATGGCGTCTTTTCCCAACCGCAGCAGCAACGGTGATTTGGCCGCCAGGCGGTCAGCCCAATTCTGCACCACGGCCGTCAGCTCTGCGGCCGGGACCACCCGGTTGACAAGCCCGATCCGGTGGGCTTCGCGCGCATCGATCCGCTCGCCCAGCAGCAGCAGTTCGGCGGCGTGTTTGCGGCCGATGTTGCGGAAGATAAGCGCCATGATCATGAACGGGAACAGACCAACGTTGATCTCGGGCGTACCGAACGTGGCGGTTTCCGAGGCGACGATCAGGTCACACGCCAGCGCCACGCCAAGCGCGCCTGCCAGCACGTGACCGCCGGCCGCGCAGACGCTCGGCTTGCCGAGCTCCCCGATCAGCGTGAAGAGGCGCACAAACCGTTGGTTGGCCAGATATTTTTCGGCCAGCGGGACCTCCGCTGAAAACCCTGCCAGATCGCCGCCCGAGCTAAACACACGGTCATGACTTGAGGCGAGCACCACGCTGCGCACGCCGCGGTCGTCACGGGCGCGTTCAAAAGCCGCGATCAGAGCGTCCAGCATCTCTTGCGATAGCGCGTTGCGCGTTTCCGGATCATCCATCGTGATCGTCGCAACCCCGGCGGCAGACGCCTCATAACGCACCAGCGAACGTTTCACCACGATAAAACCCCCTTGCTTCTCACATGCGGAACACGCCGTATCCAACCGGCTTCAGCGGCGCCGTGCTACACGCCGCAAGAGCCGTTGCCAGCACCTGACGGGTGGCGCGCGGATCGATGATCCCATCATCCCAGAGCCGTGCCGTGGAGTAGATCGGCTGACCCTGGCGCTCGTACTGCTCCCGCAGCCGGTTGCCCATCTGTTCCTGACCGACCTGGGCCATCACGGTCGCAGCCTGCTCTCCGCCCATCACGCTGATGCGCGCGCCCGGCCACATGAACAGAAAACGCGGGTCGTAGGCGCGACCGCACATGCCGTAGTTACCGGCCCCGAACGAGCCGCCGATGATCACCGTCAGCTTCGGGACCCGTGCGCATGCGACCGCCGTCACGAGCTTGGCGCCATCCTTGGCGATACCGGTGGTCTCGTAGTCGCGCCCGACCATGAACCCGGATATGTTCTGGAAGAACAGCAGTGGGATGCCACGGCGGTCGCAGAGCTCGATGAAGTGCGCCGCCTTGAGCGCAGACTGACTGAACAGGATGCCGTTGTTGGCCACGATCCCGACCGGGTGGCCGTCCAGGTGCGCAAACGCGCACACCACGGTGGCGCCGTAGAGCTCCTTGAACTCGTGCAAGACGCTTGCGTCGACGATCCGGCGCAGCACCTCGCGCACGTCATACGGTGTGCGCGGGTCCAGCGGCACCAGGTCAAGGATGCCCTCAGCGTCCAGGGCAGGCGGCATCGGCACCGCACGCTCCCAGACCGGCGGTGGTGGCGGTGGCAGCGTGGCGATAATGTCGCGCACGATCGCCAAAGCGTGATCATCGTTGTCGGCAAGGTGGTCGACAACGCCGGACTGCCGGGCGTGCACGTCGCCGCCACCCAGCTCCTCAGCGGTGACCTCCTCGCCGGTCGCGGCCTTCACCAACGGCGGGCCGCCCAGAAAGATCGTGCCCTGGTTACGGACGATCACCGTCTCGTCGCACATCGCCGGGACGTAGGCGCCGCCCGCGGTGCAGGAACCCATCACGCAGGCGATCTGCGGGATCGCCTGTCTGGACATGGTCGCCTGGTTAAAGAAGATCCTGCCGAAGTGGTCACGATCCGGAAAGACCTCGTCCTGCATTGGTAGAAAGGCTCCGCCCGAGTCGACCAGGTAGACGCACGGCAGACGGTTATCCAGTGCCACCTGCTGTGCACGCAGATGCTTCTTGACCGTCATCGGATAGTAGGTGCCGCCTTTGACGGTGGCGTCGTTGGCCACGATCACGCAGCGCCGGCCGTTGACGACACCTACACCGGTGAGGATCCCAGCGCCCGGCGCCGCGCCGTCATAGAGGCCATAGGCAGCCAGCGGCGCGAGCTCCAGAAACGGGGCGCCTGGATCACACAGCCGCTCCACACGATCGCGCGCAAGCAGCTTGCCACGCGCAAGATGCCGCTCCCGGGCCTGTTGGCCGCCGGCACGGCGAACCTCGGCAAGCCGCTGGTCAAGCTCTGCGATCAACCGCAGATGGCCACTGCGCAGGCCGGTCGCACGCGGCGCGTCAGCCGGCGCCGAATCACTCATGGCCAGCCGCTTCAGACTCGAGAATGCGCGCCAACGGCTGGCCGAGCGTCACGCGATCACCGACCGCCAACGCAAGGCCGCTTAGCACCCCTGAACGCGGAGCCGTGATCGACAGCTCCATCTTCATCGATTCGATCACCAGTAACTCCTCACCCTCAACTACACGTTGACCGTTGGATGCTTTGACCAGCAACACGGTGCCGGGCATCGGCGCCTGAAGCGAGCCGGGAGCCGAGCCGCTGACGCTGCGCAGGGCCTGAGCCGTGCGGATCTGCAGGTGATGCCCGTCACGTGCAATCCAGACGCTGTCATCACACACCGCGACGGTGTAGCGTCGCTGGACCCCGTCCAGCGTGACTGCGGCCAGCGGGCCGCAGTCACCGCGGATCTCGCCTGTCCAGGAGCGCTCACCGATCCACACGCGCCCGTCGCCGACACGCGCCTCCCCATAACCTTCCAGCGCACGGCGCCAGGGACCCGGTGGGTGGGCGGTGCCGGCCGCGGCGAGCATCGCGGCGGGCGCCAGATCGTCCGGGGTGTCAGCAACCAGTTCGCCCAGCACACGTTCAAGTAGGCCGGTGTCCTGCTCGCCGGCGCAGACATCCTCCCGCGCCAGCAACTGCCGGGCAAACGCCGCGTTGGTGGCGACCCCAACCAGCCTGAAGTCTGCCAGCGCGCGCCGCAAGCGCCTGATGGCGGTCGGCCGGTCGGGTGCGTGACAGATCACCTTGGCAAGCAGCGGGTCATACGCGGTGCCGACCTCGGTGCCTGCGCGCACGCCCGTGTCGATGCGCACCCCGGGCCCGACCGGTTCCTGGTAGACCAGCACCGTCCCCACCGAAGGCAGAAAGCCGCGGCCAGGGTCCTCAGCATAGAGCCGTGCCTCAATCGCATGGCCGTGTGGCGTGAGGTGTTGGCGCTCAATGTTCAGCGGCTCTCCCGCCGCAACGCGCAACTGCTGCTCGACCAGGTCAACACCGTAGAGCAGCTCAGTGACCGGGTGCTCAACCTGCAGCCGCGTGTTCATCTCCAGGAAGAAGAACTCAGTGGCGTCACGGTTGGTTATGAACTCCACGGTGCCGGCGCCCTCATATCCACATGCTCGCGCCAGTGAGACCGCCGCATCACCGATACGCGTTCGCAGCGCTGGGCCCAGGGCCGGCGAGGGAGCTTCCTCGATCACCTTCTGGTGGCGGCGTTGCAGCGAACACTCACGCTCGCCGAGGTGGACTATGTTGCCGTGACGGTCAGCCAGGATCTGAACCTCAATGTGCCGAGCGTGCTCGATGAAACGTTCGAACAGCACGCGGTCGTCAGCAAAGGCGGCCATCGCCTCCCGTTGGGCGGCAGCCAGCGCGCCCTCAAGCTCGCTGGCCTCACGCACCACCCGCATGCCCTTGCCGCCGCCGCCGGCCACCGCCTTGATGAGGACCGGGAACCCGTGCTCAGCACAGAACGCATGCAGCTGCGCCAAACCCAGACCATCCGCGTCAAGGCCCGGGATGACTGGCAGGCCCGCGCCAGCCGCAAGCCGTCGTGCCTGTGACTTATCACCCATCGCCATGATCGCCTCGGCCGGAGGCCCGACCCAGACCAGCCCCGACTCGCCTACCGTGCGGGCAAACTCAGCGTTTTCAGAGAGGAATCCGTAGCCCGGATGCACGCTGCGCACACCGCTGCGCCGGGCGGCATCGATGATCGCCGCCACATCCAGATAGGACGGGATGCGCACGGCCACGTCGGCGGCGTCCACGTGCGGCATGTCCCGGTCGGCGTCGGTGAAAACCGCGACCGTGCTCAAGCCCAGCGCGTGCGCACTGCGGTTGACCCGCACCGCGATCTCACCACGGTTGGCGACCAGGAGTGGCTCGAGCACCGTCATCAGGACCGGACCGCAGGATCACCGTGCCAGTCAACCGGCCCGGCAGTGGCGGTGTGTGAGCCCAGCGGACGGCCCAGCACACCCCGCAGCGCTCCGCAGGCCTCAAGCAACAACCCCAGGTCGATGCCGGTGGCGATCCCCATCCCATCGAGCATCGAGACAAGGTCCTCGGTGGCGATATTGCCCGTGGCTCCCGGGGGCACGGGACAACCGCCCAGCTCACCGAAGCTGGACTCAAAGGAACTGCAACCCGCTTGCAGCGCAGCCAAGACGTTGGCGAGCCCCTGCCCCCGGGTGTTGTGGAAGTGGGCGGTCAGTTCGGCGCTGGCACCCAGTCGCGCCTGGGCTTCGCTGAAGAACTGCATCACCGCCACGGGGTTCGCCATCCCGGTGGTGTCACCAAATCCGATCTCCACGGCACCGAACTCGATGAGACGCTCGGCGATGTCCAGCACGCGCTGTGTAGGAACCACCCCTTCATAAGGACAGCCGAACGCGGTGGCGATCACCGCCTCAACGCGCAGGCCCTCGGCTCGCGCCCTGCTTATCACGCTGCCCAGACCTGTGAGCGACTCTGCCACCGTGCGGTTCACGTTGTGACGGTTGTGGGTCTCGGAAGCGCTCAGAAAACAGTTGATCTCATTGAAGTGTTCGCGCAACCTCAGCGCCTGGTCAAACCCGCGTTCGTTGGGGATGAGAACCGTTACAGCAACCTCAGGGGGAACGTCGATACCCTGGAGCACCGCGGCCGCGTCAGCGAGCTGGGGAACCACGTCAGGCCGAACAAACGACGTCACCTCCAGGCGCCGCAGACCGGTGCGAGCCAGCAGGTTGATCAGTGCGACCTTCTGCTCGGTGGGAATGATCTCTGGCTCGTTCTGAAAGCCGTCGCGCGGACCAACCTCGCGCACCTTCACCCGCTCGGGGAAGGGCCCCGGCTGGAGCGCACCGGCTGCCGGCAACGCAGTCATCCGGTCAAGCCTCTGGCGATCACCAGCTGCTGGATCTCATCGGTGCCCTCACCGATCGTGAGCACCTTGGCGTCACGGTAGAAGCGGCTGACCGGGTAGTCCTCGATGTACCCGTAGCCACCGTGGATCTGAACTGCCTCATCCGCGCAGCGCACAGCCAGCCGACCCGTTTTAAGCTTGGCCTGTGCGGCGGTCAACGTGAAGTCGCGGCCATTGTCCTTCAGCCAGGCCGCCTTGTAGACCAGCAGACGCGCCGCCTCGATCTCCGTGGACATGTCGGCGAGCTTGATCTGGATAGCCTGGAAGCGGGAGATGCTCCGGCCAAAGGCGGTTCTCTGCCGCGCGTAGGCGAGAGCCTGTTCCAGTGCGCCCTGAGCCAGACCGACGCCCATCGCCGCGACACCGATGCGGCCGCTGTCAAGAACCTCCAGAAACTGCTTTAGACCCGCACCGCGCGGGCCCAGCAGGTTCTCCTCGGGCACGACACAGTCATCAAAGCTGAGCGGCCGGGTGTCGGAAGCGTGCCAGCCCATCTTCACGTACGGTTCACCCGGCGTGTAGCCGGGCGTCCCACGCTCCACGATCAGGTTTGAGATCTCAGCCTCTCCGGTGCGCGCCGTGATCGCCACATGCCCAGAGATGTCCGTACCAGCGTTGGTGATGAACTGCTTGGAGCCGTTGATGACCCAGCTTCCGTCGCGCAGCTGCGCGGTTGTGCGGGTGTTGCCGGCATCCGAGCCGGCGTCCGCCTCGGTCAACCCGAAGGCTGCCAGCTTGCGGCCCGCACAGAGGTCGGGCAGGTAACGCTGTTGCTGATCCTCGCTACCGAACATGTAAACCGGCAGCACACCCAGCGAGGTGTGCGCGCACATCGTGATCGCCAGGCTCGAGTCAACGCGCGTAAGCTCCTCGACCGCGATCGCGTATTGCAGCGTGGTACCGCCGGCGCCGCCCACCTGCTCGGGAAACGGAATGCCCATCCAGCCAAGCTCCCCCATCTTGGCCACCAGCTCGTATGGAAAGGACTTGGTGCGGTCATGCTGAGCGGCCACCGGGGCAACCTCACCGTCGGCAAACTCACGGACGGTCTGCTGGAGCAGGCGGTCCTCATCGGACAGGTCAAAGAACATGCCGGGCAACATATCAGAATGTGCATCCTAATTTCGAGTCTTGCTCCGAACTTCGAGTCATGCTTCGAAACACATTGCCAGCGCCGGATAGGATGTGGTGATGGCCGCGGCCAGCCCACCCACCAAACCCAAGCTGCGCGACCGCTACGAGCGCCGCCAGCAACAGGTCGTCCGTGACGCAGCGCGGGTCTTTGCGCAGCACGGATATGACCAGACCACAATCCAGGATCTCGCAGAGGCACTCGACCTGGCCGCCGGCGGGATCTACCACTATGTGGGCAGCAAAGAAGCGCTGCTGCGCCTGATCTGCGACCAGCTGATGGATCCGTTGCTGGTCCAAGCCCAAGCGTTGGTCGCAAACCCGGGCAGCCCGGCGGACCAGCTGCGCGCCCTGCTGAGGCTGTGGGTCACACATGTGACCGAACATCGCGACCACATGCTGGTCTTTCAGCAGGAGCGCCACATCATCGAACACAGCAGCCGCTGGAGTGAAGTCCGCAACAGCCGCAAACAGTTTGAACTGCTGGTGGCAACCCTGATAGCCAAGGTCCATGACAGCGGGCAGCTGGTCCTGGCAGACGAGCGGCTGGCCCTATCGGCACTGCTCGGCATGGTCAATCACACTGCACAGTGGTACCAGCCGCACGGCCGCCTCAGCGCGCCGGAGATCGCTGACGGTTATCTCAACCTGCTGCTGGGCGGCACCCTCCCGGCGACCCGCCAAAGCGATCAGGCTGCTGCCCCGCCCGTCAGTGACTGACCCGGTCCGCACGACTCGACGCCGCGAAACGGCGAGCCATCGGCTCCAGGAAATCCGGCACCGAACGCACAAGCGCCCGGCCAGTTCCCTCCTGCCACGCCTGCTCGAGCCTGGCGAGATGCTCATCCATGACCTCCTCGATCAGCGCGAAATCAACGGAACGAATGGCAGCAAGGGTCCGTTCGTGAACATCCACCACCCAGGTGGGGACCGGTGGTTCGTGAAGTGCCATGTCGCGGGCGATCTCCAGCCTGCGAAGCAGCGTGCGCATCAGCGACACGATCGTCGTGTTGCCGCTGGCGCGGGCGACCCGCAGGTGAAACTGGGTGTCCAGCTGCAGGAAGCGGTCCTCGTGAGAGAGCACATCACCGCTGGCCAGCAGCGCCTTGTGAGCGTCGATGGTTTCCTGGAGGCTGGCGTAGTCCTCCTCACGGGCGTTGGTCGCTGCCAGCGCCGCAACGCGCGGTTCCAGCAGACGGCGGGCCTCAAGCACGCCACCCACCTCGTCAAGCCGCAGGCCCGACCTGGAACGCAACATCTCAAACGGCACGTAGTCCGAGATCACGAATATCCCGCCGGTTGCGCCCGGCCGGACCTCCACCACACCAGCGTCAGCCAGAACGTGCACGGCCGCGCGCAGCGTCGGACGGCTGATCTGCATGGCCTGCGCCAGCTCCCGCTCCGAGGGCAAACGGCTCCCCGCGGCGATCTCGCCAAGCCGGATCCGCTGGGCGATCTGCTCGACAGCCCCCTCAAAGGTGCGCCGCGGGCCCACCGGCAGAAACAGGCTGACCGGCTCCGTATCCATGGCTCAAACGGTACCGTCATTGAATGGGTTTTGACTTCGCCCGCCGTTGGGACATAATTGATCCATGAACGGTCTAACGGTGGCCCAACACCCCGGCCTCGGTGATCGGTACGAGCACGAGCACGGGCGCGTCTATTTGACAGGCGTGCAGGCACTGGTGCGCGTCCTGCTCGACCAGCGCCGGGCAGATCGCCAAAGCAGCCTGCGCACCGCGACGTTTGTCTCCGGCTATCCAGGATCCCCGCTCGGCGGGTTCGACCGGGAGCTTGAGTCGCACCGCAACCTGATGGTGGCGCACGACATCCATCTGCAACCAGCGGTCAACGAGGAGCTTGCCGCCACCGCCGTGTGGGGTTCGCAGATCACCTCGAACCTGCCGGGACCACGGTATGACGGCGTGGTTGGCGTCTGGTACGGCAAAGCGCCAGGCTTGGACCGCTCCGCTGACGCGATCAGGCACGGGAACTTCGTGGGCACCGATCCAGCGGGCGGCGTGCTGGCGATCTGCGGCGATGACCCGGACGCCAAATCATCGACGATCCCGTCCGCCGCCGAGTCGATGTTCGCCACGCTTCAGGTTCCAACCTTCGTACCCGGCAGTGTCCAGGAGGTTCTTGACCTGGGGCGCCATGCGATCGCCTGTTCCCGTGCCAGCGGCCTCTGGAGTGGACTGAAGATGCCGGCCAGTATCGCCGACGCCAACGGCACGGTGCAGGTCGGCATCGAGCGTGTCACGCCGGTGATGCCAACCATTGAGCTCGACGGCGTGCGGTACGTGCACAGGCCGTCCGCCCACCTGCTGCCGCCAGACTCAATCGAGCTTGAACGCACGTTAAACGGTGTGCGCATCGAGCTCGCCAAGCTGTACGGCCGGCTAAACGGGCTCAACCGCATCGTGCGTGACGACCCCAACGCCTGGTTGGGGATCGTCGCCGCCGGTGTGAGCGCCTATGACGTGCACCGGGCGCTGGCCGATCTCGGCCTAGAGCACGCAGGTCCAGTCCGGGTGCTGGCGCTGTCCATGCCGTTCCCGTTTGACGACGAGGTGGTGCGCAGCTTCGCGACCGGCTTAGACGAGGTTCTGGTGCTTGAGGAGAAGCGCGCCTATCTGGAGCCACTGGTGCGCGACGCTCTCTACCAGAGCGCCAGCCGGCCGCTGGTGATCGGCCAGTACGACGAGCAAGGACGGCCGCTGCGACCCAGCCACGGCAGTGTCGGGGTGGACCTGATCACACGCATCATCGGAGGACGGCTGCTCCGGCGTGAAGACCGCCCGTCAGTACTTGACCGACTGGCCCAGCTTGAGCGGATCGCCGCCCGGCCCACTGTCGAGCTTGGCGCATCCCGCGTCCCGTTCTTCTGCGCCGGGTGCCCGCATAACTCAAGCACGGTCGCCGACCAGGACGCGATCGTCGGCGCCGGCATCGGCTGTCACACGATGGTGATGATCAATACCGAGCGTCACGGCGCGATCGCTGGAATCACCCAGATGGGCGGCGAAGGCGCTCAGTGGATCGGCGCCGCCCCGTTTGTGAGCACGCGCCACTTCCTGCAGAACCTCGGCGACGGGACCTTCCACCACTCCGGATCGCTGGCGATCCGCGCGGCCGTCGCCGCCGACCTGAACATCACCTACAAGCTGCTTTACAACCACTTTGTGGCGATGACCGGCGGCCAGCAGCCCGAGGGTCAGCTCAGCGTGCCCGAGATTGCCGCCAGTCTCGCGACTGAAGGGGTGCGCCGGATCGTTGTTACCACTGAGGATCCGCAACACTACACGCGCGCCCACCTGCCCGCAATCGCACAGGTGCGCCACCGGGATGAGCTCGCGACAGTGCAACGCGAGCTGGCGCAAGTTCCCGGCGTCACCGTGCTGATCCACGACCAGACGTGCGCCACTGAGCTGCGGCGGATGCGCAAGCGTGGGCTTGCGCCCAGCGCGGAAAAGATTGTGCTCATCAACGAGCGCGTCTGCGAAGGCTGCGGCGACTGTGGCGAGAAGTCAGGCTGCCTGGCGGTTGAACCGGTGCAGACGGAGTTTGGACGCAAGACGCGCATCAACCAGACCAGCTGCAACCAGGACTATTCCTGCCTGAAGGGGGACTGCCCGTCCTTTATCACGCTGATCCCAGCCAACCATGCAACGACGCCGCCCGGCAGCCCTCATCTGGTTGGCGCCCACGCTGGCGACGGGATCAGACGACCACAGGTGCCGTTGCCGGCGCCCAGGGTCCGGCCGGCAGACGATGTGCGCATCCGCATGGTCGGGATCGGCGGGACCGGTGTTGTGACCGTCAGCCAGGTGCTAGGCACGGCGGCGCTGCTCGACGGCTTTGAGGTGTCGGGCCTGGATCAGACGGGCCTTGCTCAAAAGGCCGGGCAGGTCGTCTCAGATTTGCGCATCAGCACCAAGCCGACCGGCGACGGTGCAGGGTTACCGGCTGGGGCTCTGGACGTGCTGCTGGCCTTTGATGTGCTTGGCGCTGCGACCAAACTCAACCTCACGGGCGCCGATCCGGCCCGCACGGTTGCCGTCAGCAGCGATCACATCGCGCCGACCGGCCCGATGGCAACCAACCCAAACGCACCACAGCCGCACACTGACGCGGCTCGCGCGGCGATCGACGCCACGACGATCCAGGCAAGCAACATCCACCTGGACGCCCAGACGATCGCTGAGACGCTGCTCGGCACTGAGACGCCCGCCAACGTAGTGGTGCTCGGCGCCGCGCTGCAGGCCGGACTGCTGCCGGTCTCGGCGCAGGCGATCCAGGAGACGTTGCGCCTCAACGGTGTAGCCGTTGAGCTGAACCTGGCGGCCCTTGACTGGGGGCGCGCCTGGATCACCGCCCCGGATCACGTACTCGCCCAGCTGCACGCAGCCGGCGTGGGCCTGGGCGCACTGTCCCCTTCCGCGCGCCGTCTGGCAGACAGCATCACCACCGAGCCAGGCGAACTCAGAAGCACGGTGGAGCTGCGGATCTCCGATCTGATCGGCTGGGGCAGCGAACGTGACGCGGCACGCTACACGCGGGCGATCAGGCGGATCGCAGCCATTGAGTCCGAGCGCATTCCGGGCAGCAACGAGCTGACGCTCGCTGTTGCGCGCGGCCTGCACAAGCTGATGGCCTACAAGGATGAGTACGAGGTTGCACGGCTACACCTTGAGACGCTTCAGACGCTGCCGCCGGACAGCTCGTGGCGGATCCTGCTGCATCCACCTTTCATGCGTGCCCTAGGCCTGGAGCACAAGCTTGCGCTGGGACCATGGTTTATCCCCGCGCTGAAAGCGCTGCGCGCCGGCCGCCGCCTGCGCGGCACGGCGTTGGACCCGTTCGGACGCACGGAGATCCGGCGGATCGAACGTGCGCTTCCACAGGAATACCTGAACTACGTGGAGGCTGTGCTCACCGATCTTGGTCCGTCAACCAAGGACCGCGCGCTTGAGATGGCGGCGCTGCCTGACCTGGTGCGTGGCTACGAGAACATCAAGCTGCAGGGCGTAAGTCGCTTCCGCACCCGCAGCCGGGAACTGCTCGAAGCGACCGTCAAGGAAGTGGTCGCATGACTACATACAGCGAAGCAGCACACAAGGCTGGTCTACGGCTGGCAGACGCATTGGACGGTACGCATGAGCGCGTGCTGATGGTCAACGATCAGGCCAGCGGACTGCGGGCCGTGATCGCGATCCACTCAACCGTGCTTGGACCCGCCCTGGGCGGTCTGCGCATCCGTCAATATGCGGGCGGGCCTCCCGAAGCCCTGGACGACGCGCTGCGGCTCTCAGCCGCGATGACACTGAAAGCCGCGGCCGCGGGGCTCGATCTAGGAGGCGGCAAGTGTGTGGTGCTTGACGACGGCCAGCAGGAGCAGCGCGAAGCGCGGCTGATCGCACTGGCCGGTGAGATTGAGGCGCTGGAGGGCAGCTACATCACCTCGGAGGACATCGGCACGACCACTGCTGACATCGATCTGCTCGCCCAGCACACCCAGCACGTTGTGGGCCGCAGCCAGAGCTTGACCCACGGGGTCGCCGGTGACCCTTCTCCCGCAACCGCGCAGACCGTCTTTGCCGCAATCCGCGCCGCGCTTGAGACTCTTGACAACAGTGACGAGCTGGATGGGCGAACCGTCGGCGTGATCGGCCTGGGCAAGGTCGGCGGGCCTCTGGCGAGGATGCTCGCACAGGCCGGCGCCCAGGTTATTGCGTTTGACCCACTGGTGAACGCTGCTGGGTTTGATACGGCAATCCAGGAGGCCACCCTTGAGCAGCTGTTCACAACCCGTATGGATGTGCTCGCCCCCTGTGCGGTGGGCGGCATGATTGACGAGCCGGTGGCCGCCGGGCTGAACTGCCGGATCGTCTGTGGCGCCGCCAACAACCCGTTGGCTGACGCAGCTACCGCCGCGCTGCTGGCGCAGCGCGGGATCCTTTACGTCCCAGATTTCATGGCCAACTGTGGCGGCCTGGTTCACGCCGACGCTGAGCGCCGCGGGATCGACGACACGGGTGTAAGCCAACTGCTGAAGGAGGCCGGCCAGCGC